>JAJONL010000011.1 GCA_021323395.1 Nitrospira sp. | reverse complement strand
ACGATAAAACTGTGCTGGTCCGATGCGCGCAGTGAAAGCTCCCTGACTCCCTCCCTTTGGGAAAAGGGCGAATGGCGGACGCGCGCAATGGGAGACCACGCAGGTCCCTTCGCTCGGGAAAAGGGTTAAAAGAGAAATTCAGAACGTGCACGATGAAGCTGTGCTTGCTTGGGTTAAGGGCGCGTCTCGGCGCGTCGGTGGATGGGTCAGAAAGTGCGAGCAGACGAGATACCCTTCACGTTTCACGAGATACGGGGCTATCGACGAGGGATCGCAAGGTCTGTCCTGCGAGCGCCCTCTCGATGGCCTCGTCGCGGCGGCGAAGCAACTCACGGACGGAATAATCGCCTTCCAGCGGGCCGATCGCGTCGGCCGAGCGCCCTTTGTGAACCGCATCCAGAACCTCTTTGATGGAGATCAACTCGGGCGGCTTGGCGAGGCTGATGCCTTCCGGTTTGGCCATGAGCCCAAGCTGCCCGGTTTCAACCAGATGCTGAACCTGTTCCTCTACGAGCGAGACGGGCAGGTGTAGCTCGATGGCCAGTTCATCCATACGTAGAGGGCCCTCGCCTTTCAAGTATCGCCGCGTCAGGACCAGCAGCAGGCTCAAAGCCAGTCGTTCCAGGAACGCATGCGTTCCTTGTTGCCAGAGCAGACGCGACAGATAGGCGGAGGGGTGCTGATGGAAAAACGAGAGCTGCGCCCCGATGAGCACGATCAGCCAGCCCGCATAGAGCCACAGGAGGAACAGGATCAAGACGGCAAACCCGGAATAGATCGCGCTGTAGTTGGCGGACTCGGCCACAAACGTTGCAAACGCTTCTCCCGCGATGCCCCAAAGAACGGCGGCAGTGACCCCGCCCACCAGCGCAGAACCGAACCGCACATGTGTATGGGGAATGAACTTATAAAAAAAGGTGAATAGTCCGCTCAGAATGACGAACGGCAGCAACTGCCCCGCCCAGAGCATCAGAAAGCCGAAGGGTTGAATCTCCAGTACCCGCTGCACCAGGGTGTTGCTATGCACCGACGCCAGCAATCCGAACGCCGTCACAACGAGCAAGGGACCGACCAAGACCGCGCTCAAATAGTCGGCAAACTTCCGTCCCCAGGGGCGCCCTTCCCGGACCAGCCAAATGGCGTTCAATGCCTGCTCAATTTTATCGATCAGGGAATAGGTCGTGTAAAAAAGCCCTGCGACGCCGACGACTCCCAGCACGCCGATCTTGATGTTGTCCACAAAGCCGATGATCGTGCCCGTGATTTCCTGACCCTTCGAGCCGAGAGGCTCCAGCGCTTGGGCGAGCACGGGCTCGATTTGGTGGTGCACCCCGAAGGCTTTCAAGACGGAAAACATGACGGCGAGAAAGGGCACCAGCGAGAGGAGCGTGGTGTAGACCAGACCTGCGGCCCGGGCATCGAGCAACCGATGACGGAACTCCATCGCAACCGCAATCGCCAGCCGTAGCGCATGTATGCCGATGCGGCTGGGCAGAGAGAGAAGCGACGGGTCGATGGTCCAGAGATCTTGTGTGAGAAATTGGGGAATGTGCGCCAGTCTATTCATGGTCCATCAACCTATCCGAGCAGTACCCTCCCCACGATTCATCAGTATGATGCCTATCCTGGCGCAAGAAGTGCTTCCGAGTGGCCCACGTGTTGTGAAGTAAAGAGCCCCACTGATCACGGAATCAGCGGGGCTCTTCTCTCTGAGTCGAAGGCGCTTCTTATGGCCGCCCTGCCTTCCGGCTCCTCGCTCTTCGCACGGCCAATGCCAGTCGTGCCGGGACAGTGGTGGCACCCAAGCCGATGGCTAGCGCGATGGCAATCACGATCAACGATGTCTGCATCACAACCCTCCTTGAACAAGTAGGACACCATTTGCTGCGTTCCGGATCGAACCAGTCTGACCGTGGTCGGTCTGGACCAGGTCCATGCCATGACTTTTCGTACAGACACTATAACAGCCAGCCTTTCGACATTGTTGAACGATGAATGCCTGATCAACCGCCTTCGATCCACCGGCCCTGCGGGTTGCGAAGGGGCAAGGCGCGCCGATCCTGTCCGAGCCTGGTGCTTTTTAATTTCAGCCAGTGCCTCCCCTTTCTCTGGGTTCATAACAGCATAGGCAACGTCCATTAGTTTCGAATTAATTAAACCGAGGATATACAAGAGCTGATATCTCTGATCACGCGGCAGGATGATGTGAAGATTGATCAAGACCGTTCGAAGCCGCGTCGGTTGCATCTTCCAAGAGGGTGAAGGACAATGACGACCATGACACAGAAACCGAATCAGCCGATCGATCTCGATCAGGCGGAACTGCGCTTGCAACAGTGGCGCAAGAGTCACGACACGTCGGCGAAGGTGGCGGCGGCGCATCGGAAAGTCCTCCTGGAGCGGGTGAGCCAGTCCATGGCGTTCGAGAACCAGCCAGTGAGTACGGACCGCCTCAAGACCCTGACGGCAGCCCCGAAAGCCAAGGCGAGCTAGGCTCCACTCGCGAATTCGACACGGCCGAGGGCCGACTCTCCTATCAGGAACTGTCCGAAACGCCTCGCAGTTCCGCTCGTCGCGATCTACGACGAACTTCTTCAGAGCCGTCTTGATCAGATCATCGTCAACTCAGAGTGGCTCTGCTTTCGCCACAAACGCCTCGCTGGTCATTTGTTCCCCGATTGGGCCGGACGGTTCCGCGACGTGAATGTGCAGGTCGGCTACCATACTCCACCGCCATACTACGAAGTGCCGATTCACATGCGGCAGTTCTGTGACGATCTGGCCGAACGCTTTAGGCACGATCCAGGTGTGTCCATCCGCACTGCGGCACAATTTCTTGCCTGGGCCGATTGGCGATTCCAGTGGATTCATCCGTTCAAGGATTTCAACGGCCGCATCGGCCGCGTCCTACTGGCCGCACTGCTCTATAAGTTATCCTTGCCCCACGTGGAGACAGCCCTGTCCGATCCGGCTGCGCGCCGCGAATATCTCGAAGCCGTGCATGCTGCTGACGATGGGAATCTCGGTCCCCTAACAACAATATGGACACAAAGTCTCTCTGATACACTGGATCTCCTTTGAGTCTGTAAAAGTCTCAACAGGTTTGTAGATTACGCTGGTGAGCAGAGTGTGTCCTGATGCTGCGCTAGATACCGACAGATAGAGGGGGCGGTATGAACCACCCGAACCACAAGGAGTCTGTGAGATGGCCATGAACGATGAGCAACTAGAAGCAGAGATCATGAAACTCGACCTGGATGCCAGGCGCGTCTTGCGAAAAGCTCATCTTGAGTTTGGACGCTCCTTCGAATGAAGAAAACCTGCGTTTGTGGGTTGCTGAAGCTGAACGAAGGCTCAAAGACTTGCGCGAGGGCAGGGCCAAAGAGATACCTGCCGAGGAGGTGCTCCGTCTGGCGCGTCAAGCCATCTCATGAGCAAGGTAACCTTTCATGAGGCGGCGTCCGCCGAGGTGCGTGACACTCACGGCATGTAATCCTTCCAATTCTCCTTTGAGAGGGTGGAGGCGGAGATGCGGACGGAAGGGATCCAACTCCAGACTGTGAAGAACTTTGGCCAGTGGCTTTTTGAGTTCAGGGTGGGCTCGCGTGAACGTGCCCACCCGCCGATCAAAGTGGGCGGTCGCCATCAGCACATACATCAGGCATCGAGACCCAGTTCAGCAATCAATGTCCGTGCAGTGACACGGCGTACTCGTTTGTCCTTCAGATCTTTCAACGAGCGGCGGATGCGAGAGAGGTATGTTTTTCGATATTGCGCGGATAACTCCCGGAACTGGTCTTCAGCCATAATCACATAAGCTGGTTCGTTGTCTTTGAGGACATGGACTGGTCCACGCTTCAGGGCCTTATCTACTGCCGAAAAACCTCGGCGCCTGATTTCGCCGACGGGTATGGTTCTGCGTGCAGCAGCATTGGACGTTCGCATAGGGTCACTCTATCTCAAACCGTCAGTCGCGGCAAGCTTCCCAGTCCTGTAGGCTGAAGCCAGGATCGCTCAGTCATATTATTATAGACCTGATGGAGTGAGTCGCCTCGCTTGTGCCTGCCAATTATGTCATCAGTGTCGCATCGGTAGACCAACGCAGCCTGGAACCATGTCGCTCCGTATGGAGAGACTTCTGCCAAGACTTCCAGTAGAATTCCATGCTGCCGAGTTGCTATTCTCTGCTCATCGTTTGTATCTCGTCAGTCGTTCGAAATGTGTCAAGTTTTTCCACTCTTCACCGTCACTTCTTCCAAGATTAGGTGCAGATCGTTCGCTCATATTTCTTGCCACATGCTATACGCCATACGCTCATGACTTCCTCCCATCCCCGCGATCCCTTGCACGGCGTCACGCTGGAGACTATCGTGACCAAATTGGTCGAGCGGCATGGGTGGGCTGAGCTGGGCCGTCGCTTGCCGGTGCGCTGCTTCCTCAACAATCCCAGCGTGAAATCGAGCCTGACCTTTCTCCGCAAGACGCCTTGGGCGCGTGAGCGGGTGGAAGGCATGTACATCGCTGAACTCGAATAGGGACGCTATGCGGCTGCCGACGCAGCCTGTCGGTTCGCCATGTCCTAGGGCGCGCGAGATCCGCTGCCCTGCATCACTCTCCCTCAAGCAATCTTTCGGACCGTGACCGCTGCTCCGGATGTCGGTCGTCTGACAACAGGCTTCTATCAGGCTGCGGAAAAATTCGATTGTTGCGCAACAGGGCAGAATCGGCTCAGCGGTGTCGGCGTCAGAAGAGTCCGCATCCTGCTACGTCTCTTGGCTCACACTCGCCTGGCTTGTACAATCACCGTCAGCCCTGTACATATGACACTGAATATTTCACGTCAGCGGAGGGAGACGCTCGTGCAGACGACCCCCATCATTGCCCTCTGGCTCCTCATGAGCCTGGCCCCCATGCCTGCTGCCCTGGCGCAGGCCACCTCACCCACGGACAAGGCGGTTCGGTCCGCGTTGGAGTTGGCCGGGGGCAAGCTGGACCAGCAGCCGGCCGATGGACCGGCCCCGGAGGCTGTCGTGGCCGAGATCCAAAGCAAACGCGCTGCGGCGGAAAATGAACTCAACGAGATTAAATCACCACAGGCCCTGCGGAAAGGGGCGCCCGCCGGCGCGACCGATGCTCAAGTGATGGAGCGCCGCTCGCTGCTGCAGCAATTGGTGCAGATCTATGAGCAACATCTCGATGCATTACGGAATCTGGGACAAATGCGGCAGCGCGCGCAGGACGCCGAACGTGAGGAGAAGGAATGGGACGGATTCCCCGCGGAGCCGCCCTACTCGGTGCTGAAGGTCGATGAGCTGCGTGATGCGGCACGATCCATGGCGCTCACGGCGGAGGGTGTTCAAACCAGGCTCAGCATGACCGAAAGTCTGGCCGAAAGCACGCAGCGCAATCTTAAGGCTTCACAGGAACGGGTTCGTCGGCTGTCCGAGCGTCTGGAAGGCATGCAAGATCCCGCCAAGCTGGAGGCGCTGACGTGGGATCGTGACCTCGCCCAATTGCGCGAACGAGTGGAAGCCGCGCGAGCCGGCATGTTGGAAGCGGACAAGAAGCCGATCCAGGAAGAGGTGACCGAAGCGCGTCACCGCATGGCCTTGCTCACCCGCCAACTCAACATGGCCGAGCAGCAGGCTGCATTTTCACAGCAGGATTACGACAAGATCAGAAAGCGCATCGACGCGGACCACGAGGCGCTGACGGAAGAGTTGGAACGTGCGGTGGCCGAGCAAGCCACCCAGCGGCAGGCGGTCGCTGCCGGCGAGGCCAAACTGGTCGCCGCCAATGGTGGGGATTCCGCCGGCAAACGCGCAGACTCCCGACCGACATCGGAACGGATGAGGCGCCTTACTGAGTCGGTCGAAGTGAAGCGTCTGCAATTCGACAACGCGAATCTGCAGGTGGATTTGCTCCGGCAGATGCTGAACGGCCTTGATCAGGAACGGCACATCTGGGAACTCCGGTTCGCTACGGCGCAGGGTCACGTCACGCTTGCGGAAGAGCGAGAAGCTTCCTCGAAACTCGCCTCGGCCGCCAAGCAGATTCACGGCCGGAAAGAGTATGGGTTGCAGCAGCTCAGCACGGCGGGAAATCAAATCAGCGACGTGGAAAAACGGCTCGAAGAAACCTCCTCGCCGGCCACCACCCAATACCTGCACGATATGCTGCGTGTCTATCGACACCGGGAGGATCTCTATCGGCGCATGCTCCAGCGGACCGATTCTTTGTTGGGGTTGATGGAAAACAGGCAGGCGGAATTTGCCCAGCGGGAGCAGGACCGGTCGATAGTCGCGCGTATGAAGGAGTGGGGCGGAGCCGCTGGAGTCCTGTTAGGAAATGCCTGGCATGTCGAATTGTTCACCGCGGAAGATACGATCGAGGTGGAGGGCAAGAGCATCACCGGCCGCCGGAGCGTCACGGTGGGCAAGGTGGTGACGGCCATTGCAATTCTGGTGGCCGGTTATTGGTTTGCGGGAATCATGGCACGATTCGCCGAGCGACAGGCCATTGCCCGGCTCCAAATCGATCCGAACGTCGCCAACATCATTCGCCAATGGGCCCTGGCCTGTTTTTTCCTGCTCCTCGTGATTATTACGCTGATGTCCGTCAAGATTCCGATCACGGCCTTTGCCTTTCTCGGAGGCGCATTGGCGATCGGGGTCGGATTCGGTACTCAGAATCTGTTGAAAAATGTCATCAGCGGCCTGCTGCTCCTCATGGAGCGTCCGCTGCGGGTCGGGGACGTCATCGAAGTCGATAATATCAGAGGAATGGTGACGACCATCGGACTGCGTTCTTCCACGATCCGGGACGTCAATGGCGTGGAGACGCTGATTCCGAACAGCAATCTGCTTGAGCGAAATCTGACCAACTGGACCTATTCCAGCTATCGAAAACGATACTCGCTGCGGATCGCCGTAGCCACCGGATCCGATGCGCGGCGTGTGAAGGAGAAGCTCTGCGACCTGGCGGGCCAGCATGGGCAAATTCTCAAGGACCCCGAGCCCTATGTCCTCTTTGAAGACTTCAGCGAGCATGCGTTGGTGTTCATCCTCCACTACTGGATCGAGATCGGTCCGGGTATCGATCCGGCCGCCGTCGCCAGCGACCTCCGGTTTATGATCGAAAACACGTTTGCCGAAGAGAAGATTGTCCGGAAATAAGAGGGCGCAGCCGCGAGGCCTGGGAGCGTGTGACGGCATGAAGGAACGCAAACGCATTCCCGCTGATGGGGAACCGATCCCCTGGAAGAGTCCCTTCGCGGCGTTAAAACAGGTGGAAACCCCACCTCCTGCTCAGACAGAGCCGGCCGCCGCTGCGGGCTCGCCTGTTGGAGCAGTGTCGGAACGAACGCAGAAGAATCGCGGGCGGCTCGATATCATCCGGCAGACGGCGCATCGTGGCGGCAAGACGGTGACAGTCGTCACCGGATTTGTCGGCATCGGCCAAGCCGAGAAAGCGGAACTGGCCAAGGCGATGCAGAGGGCTTGCGGGGTCGGCGGCACGGTGAAAGAGGGGCGGATCGAGATTCAAGGCGACAAACGCGCCGACGTCGCCCGCATTCTGGCCGAGGCGGGCTTCCGTCCGGTATTGGCCGGTGGGTAAGAGCCGTCGGCTCGCCGGGTCCGTTGGTGGCCATCCTCGACGAGTGGCGTTGCATGGCTGAACCGCTCAAAAACCAATTCGGCGCCGTGATTCCCCGCACGATCGGGCGGATGATTGCCGCCGTCTTTCCTGCATTCGACGAACAGGCGTTCGTCAGGTGTGCGTTGAAGGATTATGACGCGCTCGAATTGATGCCGCGCGGGCGAAAAATCGCCCGAGCGCTCAGGCAGTACCTTCCGGATGATTATGCCAGGGCGGCGGAGATTCTCATCGCGTCGCTCGATCACAGGCCTCGGAAAACCGCAGGCCAGAGCATGGCCTCCTTTCTCTTTCTCCCGCACGTGTTCTTCGTGGCCGACTATGGGTTGGACCATTTCGAAGTCTCGATGCGCGCTCAGTACGCGCTGACGAAGTTGTTCACGGCGGAGTTCAGCATTCGTCGGTATCTGGAGCGGCATCAAGCGGCGACGCTTGCCCGTCTCACGGACTGGGCTAGCGACCCAAGCCCCGATGTGCGCCGTTTGGTTTCAGAAGGCACACGTCCCCGGTTGCCATGGGCGCCACGGTTGCGCGCGTTTCAGGCTGATCCGCGTCCGGTCCTTGCCTTGCTGGAGCTGCTCAAGGACGATTCCGACCTGTACGTACGGCGGAGCGTGGCGAACAACCTCAATGACATCGGGAAGGATCACCCCGCTGTGCTCGTCGCGACGGCCAAACGGTGGATGGTAGAGGCGACGGAGGAGCGGCGGTGGATCATTCGCCATGCGTTGCGATCGGGGGTGAAACGCGGCGAACCGGAAGCGCTGGATCTGTTGGGCTTCGGAGGGTCGGCGCATGTGAACGTGCGGAAGGTGCGCATCACTCCGTCCCCTGTTTCGATCGGATCGTCCGTCACGCTTGCCTGCGAGCTTGCCAATCGCGCAGCGAGGGCACAACGGCTCTTGGTGGACTTGCGCGTGCGCTACATCAAAGCCAACGGCACGCATCGGCCGAAGGTGTTCAAGCTCAAGACGATCGAGCTGGCTCCCCGAGAAGCGGTCCAGTTCAACAAGAAACTCTCGCTGATGCAATTGACCACCCGCAGGCACTATCCGGGGACGCATCACGTCGAACTCATGGTGAACGGCCGAGCCTATCCGCTGGGAACCTTTGAGGTGGTTTCATGACGACGTTCTGCAGGCGTCGTGACTGGGTGCGGAGCACGGACGTTGTTGAGATCGTATACATCGTATACATGGGGGTTGTCTGAATGAGGCGAGAATGCCGCAGGCGGGGCTTTTCAGGTCCTGCTAGGGGCGGGAGGTTTTCTCGGATCGATCACCTGCCCCGTCATCCTTCCTTCCACGCCGGCGACATAGGCTCGCGCGACCCTCTCGGCCGGAAGTCCGATCGAGGGGTCCATGCGTCGGGCGATCAGCGTTTCCGTGACCCAGGGCGGGCTGACCACGTTGACGCGTAATCCTCGCGGGAGATCTATCGCGGCGGCGCGAACGAAGCCTTCCAGCCCGGCATTCACCATGCTGATGGAGGCGCTGCCTTTCATCGGCTCCTGGCTCAAGACGCCGCTGGTTAGCGTGAATGATCCCTGGTTGGTCACGAACGCGGTGCCGATCCGCACGAGGTTCACCTGGCCCATCAATTTGTTGTTGAGCCCGACGAAATAATCCTCATAACTCAGTTCGTCCAGGCCGGCGAATTTGGCGATGCCCGCCGTGCTCACGACCGCATCGCAGGTGCCGATCGCTTTGAATAATCGCGTGATGGAGTCCGGCGACGCCAGATCCACCTGGTACGCGCCCTTCTGATGTCCGACCGTCACGACTTCGTGGGTGGGAGATAATGCCTTGACGACGGCGCTGCCGATGGTGCCTGTCCCTCCGATCACAATCACGGTGCCGTTCACTCCGGGCTATCGATGACATATTGCGGTCTGACCGCCTGCTCTGGAGGCGGGACATGCCGGCAGGGCGGAATATCCGCCTGGAGGCGCCGTAAGAGGACGGGCATTTTCATGTTGGCCGGAATCTCGCAGATCCACACATGCATGCCGGATTCGAGCTCGTCAAAATGCCGTTGGACCGTAAAGCCGGGTTTCTCCATGAAATAGGCCGACAGGAACCCGCTGATGGCCTGCACCGTCCAAGGATGGGCCTTGATGTATCGGTAGGTGAGCCGAATCTCCACAACTTGATTGGCCTGCTCCGGATCCATGTGTTCAGTGCTCCTCCTGGTGTGAAGGCGCACTTTAACAACTTCGCGGGCCATTTGGAACATTGAGACCGGCGCGGAGATCTCGATTCCTTCGTTCATGTACGGGACGGCATGGAAAAAAGAGGCCACGACGCGGTTGGTACAAGAGGCCGTTGCCGCCGGGTTCACGGCCATCGATACGGCGAACCAGTTGATCCACTATCAAGAGGCGCTGGTGGGTGAGGCGTTGCTGGAGCTGGCGAAGCAGGGCACGCCACGGGACCGCCTCTTTCTTCAAACCAAGTTCACGTCGGCCAGCGGCCAAGACCATCGCACCCCGTACGATCCGCAGGCCGATCTCGCGACCCAGGTGCAACAATCCTTCGACAGTTCGCTGGCGCACCTCCATACGGACTATGTCGATTCCTATGTCTTGCACGGACCCCATTACCGGCGAGGGTTGGCAGCGGAGGATTGGGAGGTGTGGGCCGCGATCGAACACCTGTATGAATCGGGACGCGCCAAGATGATCGGCGTCAGCAACGTGACCGCCGAACAGCTCGGGCTGCTCTGTGAACGGGCCGCGCACAAGCCTATGGTGGTGCAGAATCGCTGTTACGCCGCCCTGGGCTGGGATCAAGAGGTGCGGGAGATTTGCCGCGCGCACCGGATCATCTACCAGGGGTTTTCGTTGCTGACCGCCAATCGCGAGCTGTTCGCCGAGCCGGAGGTGCGAGCCATGGCCGCCAAGTACGGCATGGGATTGGCGCAACTGGTCTTTCGGTTTGCGATGCAGATCGGCATGCTGCCGCTGACCGGCACGACCAACCTGCAACATATGAAGGAAGATCTTCAGTCGGATCAATTCACGATTGCTCCCGAAGACCTGCAGCGACTCGAGATGATAGGGATGTAAATGACTTCTCCTGGAAGGTGCAGGACAGGTCCGCTCGGTCGCGATAGAATCAGTTCAGAAAAATAGATGGAAAGCCTGCATCAACTCGAAGTGATCATCCTGTTGCTGGCCGTGGTGCTCGCGCTGACGACGATCGCGCAGAAGATCCGCATTCCCTATCCGATTTTTCTCGTGCTTGGCGGCCTGGTGCTCGGAGTGATCCCCGGCCTGCCGACTGTGACGCTCCACCCGGACCTCGTCTTCCTGGTCTTTTTGCCGCCGATTTTGTGGGCGGCGGCGTACTTCACGTCACTGCGCGAGTTTCGTCAGAACCTGCGCCCTATTTCCCTCCTGGCAGTGGGACTCGTGCTGGCGACGTCGGCCGGTGTGGCGGTGGTGGCGCATGCCCTCTTGCCCGACATCGGGTGGGCCGAGGCCATTGCGTTGGGAGCGATCGTTTCGCCACCGGATGCAGTCTCGGCGACGGCCATCGGCAAACGGATTGGGATTCCGCGCAGGGTCGTGACGATCCTTGAAGGGGAAAGCCTGGTCAACGATGCGACGGCGCTCGTGTTGTATCGGGCGGCGGTGGGGGCCGTGATGAGCGGCTCGTTTGCCCTCGGCGCCACCTTGCTCGAATTTCTGTTCGCAGCGCTGGCAGGCATTGCCATCGGCATTGGAGTCGCATGGGTCGCTCGCTGGGCGCTGTGCGGAACGGAAGATGGATTCACTCAAATCGGCATTACCTTGCTGGCTCCCTATATCGCCTGGGTCTTTGGCGAGACGGTGCACGCCTCCGCCGTGCTCGCTTGTGTGGCGGGCGGGCTCTACCTCCGCCACTATTTCAGCGGCGCCGTGGCCCCGGCGACCAGGCTGCAGGCACGCGCCGTGTGGGAACTGCTCATCTTTATCTTGAACGGCGTGATTTTTATTTTGATCGGCCTTCAGTTGGGCGCGCTGCGCGATGCGGTGCCCGCCGGACAATTCGGCCCCATCGTGGTTGCCGGAGCCTGGGTCAGTCTGACCGCTATTGTGGTGCGGTTCATGTGGGTGCCGCTGGCCGCGCTCATTCCTCGGTGGTTAAGCGCGGCTCTGCGCGCGCGCGATCCGATGCCTCCCTGGTCTGGTCTGTTCCTCATTTCCTGGACCGGCATGCGCGGGATCGTCACCCTGGCGGCGGCGTTGGCTCTTCCCGTCACCACGAATACCGGCGCGCCCTTTCCGTTCCGCACCGAGATTATCCTGATCAGCTTTGCGGTCATTTTCGTCACGTTGGTTCTGCAAGGGCTCTCGTTGCCGCCGATCATCCGGCTGCTTCGGCTGGAAGAAGAGCAGGGGCTGGAACAGGAAGAAACGCTGGCGCGAGAACATGCGGCGACGGCAGCGCTGAACCGGTTGGACCAGGTCATGGGAGAGAATTGGGCCCCGTCCGAGCAAGTGGAGCGAGTGCGCCTTCGCTATAGCCGGCGACTGGAACATTTCGCTCGTGCCGGTCTCGTGGCGCACCAGAATGCCTATGGGGCAGAGAAAACCATTCAACGTTTGCAACATGAGGCGTTGACCGCCGAGCGGATGGCCTTGATCGGTCTTCGCAATGACGGCACCATCAGTGACGAGGTCCTCCATCGCCTAGAGCAGGAGCTCGACGTGGCTGCTCTCCATCTAGGGGTGGGCGAACGACGGGTCGGCAGGACCGCAGCCAACGGGTTGTAGCCAGTACGAAATGGAAGCATGCCAGCGACGACCCATACTCGCGTCGGATGCCCGGCTTTTCCTGTCTTTCCATCCTGAGGGGGCCGGGATTTTCGTTGCCCAGGAGATTAAGTGTCGGGCGCTGCCCTCCTCAGAAATATTGGGTGATGCCGACTTGAATAAGCGAATTGGGACTGGGAGCGAGCAACTGTGCAAAATCCACCCGCAGTAAGGTATTGGCAAGGAATGTTGGAATCACTCTGATGCCTGCCCCGACGTTGACTGTGCCTATCCATTCCCTTTCGCGACCTTCTTCAGTAAAGGGCTGAAAGGCGCCGATATCCGAGAAGAGGACGCCTTGCAGCGCCCAGCGCGGCGCGACCTGAATCGCGTGACGTAACTCCAGATTCATATAGGTCTGCGCCTTGGTGCGATACAGATTATCGGAGAGGCCTCTCACGCCGGCAATGCTGCCGATCAGCAGGCTGTGATTCGGATTGCCGCTGTTGTTCACCGCTTCGGCCACGCTGTTGATCATCAAGACCGTCATCGGAGCCAAGGGAACCCCTTGGAGATATCGCAGCCGCCCCTCGTGACGTGGCTTGTTGGCGCCGAGGAAGTAACCCGGCCGGAGTTCCAGGGCCATGCGATAACCGGAGGGCACGAGATCGTGCCAATGGTATCGATCCCAGGTCACTTCTGGGATCAGACCCACATAGTAGCCATCCGATGGCCGCGCCCCAGTTCCTGTCTGATCCTGGACGAGTTCCCGGTAGATCTTGGCGACCACCTCATAACGCAGGGGAGATCCATAAGCAAAGGGTCCTTTGAGTTCGAATTCGCCGCCGATCCGGTTGCGGGTCCATGTGGCGGCTGAATCCGCAAAGCGGATGCCGTTGACGTTGTATGAGCCCTTTACCTCCTTTGCCCAACGGTCCGGTTGGTAGGCATGTTCCGAAATCCACAGGTCGACGTTCGGTCCCCGCTGGCTGTAATTGAACTGACCGCCGATCTGGGTGCCGGTGCCGCTCAGGTTATATTCCACGAGACCGGCGGTGGCATTCAGGTCTTTGACGCTGGTGCCACTCGTGAAGCTCAGGACGGGAGAAAGTGTGAACTTCTCTTGCACCTCGACGGTCACAGTTCCGGCTTGCGCCTTCACGCTCACCCGATCGAAAAGGCTGAGGTTTCGAATGCGCCGTTCGAACTCGTCGAGCTCGACACGACTGAATTCTGCCGGGACCGCTCGCGGGAGCAGATGTCGGATCGTCTCTTCTTTGGTGTGGACCACCCCGCTGATCTTCAGGGTGTGAATCGAAAGGGTCCCGTCATCGGCGACAGTTTCAGTTGCGGCAGCGGGATGGGCCATTACGGCTTGGATGGTGATGGCAATCGCCCAGGAGACAATGAACCGACGAGACAAAGAACGCGCGTGTGGGATGAAATGAGCACAAAACATCGCAGGTCTCCATGATAAAGGTAGGTCCCACCGTCATGACGACGGAACCCTAAGTGGAGATACTGGATGTGGTTCAGATTCGAAGGGGAAGGAGGAGCGGAACAGAGCTACTGCGCGGCGGCCGCTCATGAGTGGGGCCCGCTCGTTTGCTTGGGAGGGACGGCAGGCAGGCGGAAATAAGAATGACCGCGAAGCCTACCCACACCTCGGCCAGCCAGGCGCTTCCTGTCGGGCTGTCGGCTTTCTGCGAGGGCATCAAGACATGTTCGGCAGCGTTGTCGGGTGCCTCGGGAATGGAAGCGCCCTCGGCGGATGTGCTGAGATCCGGCTCCTCAAAAGCGAGATCTACCACCAGATCGCCGGTAATCACGAGCGAGACGACCAGAGTCATCCAGGCGATCACACCGGTTCGTTGTGCCATTGTTCTCATGCACAGCATGGTTCCAACTATAGTGTTGGAACTTGGGACTGTCAATTTCGGTGGAAAAGGCTGGGAGCAAGTGGCAGAGAGTCGCTTGTCGTTTCTGGTATGGTTGAGAGATTCGACGTTCCGGCCTGGATCGGACAGGCAAGATAATTGTACATTCCGCGACCAATCATCGTGAATAACTCCGGCAAGCCGCATGGGCGGATCGGTCCATTCAGAGGCAGGCGTGTCAATCAGAAGATCAATGGTTCACATAATCTGGCATGATGCAAGAAACTTCCTAAGTCTTCTACTTTTTGTATCCGTTCTCGCTGCGTCTTTTTTGAAGATGCTCCGTCTATAGAAGTGAGCGGCGGAATCACCCGCCGTTGCACGAGAAAGGAGCTCCCAATGAGACCCCATCTTTCCCTCGATGTGCGCCACGTGCCACAGTCGGTCGCGTTTTACGAAAAGGTATTTGGAGTACCGCCACAGAAGCAGACGGCGGATTATGCCAAATTCGATCTGGCCGAGCCGGCGCTGAATTTTTCGTTGGTGTCAGCCACCGGAAAAATCAGCTCAGTGGATCATTTAGGCATCGAGGTCGAATCGATTGACGAAATCGCGACCTGGAAGCAGCGGCTGCAATCGCTCGGCATTCTGGAGAAGGTTGAAGAGAACATCGCCTGTTGCTTCGCGCGACGTGACCGGGCCGCTTGCCTCTACCGGCTGCTGCGTGCCGAAGGGGAATGGTCGGTCGGAGCCAGCGACATGCGCGGGATAAAAATGAACGATAGCGGGGAAACGGAGGAGGGGCCGTCATGGCGACGACAGTGACAGAAGTGTGGCAGCAGGTTCATGACGGTCTCCGCTGGTTCATCGCAAAACGTGTCGCAGATCCCGCACAGGTCGAGGATATTCTGCAAGAGGTGTTTTTGCGGATCCACCAGAGGATCGATGGTCTCAAAGATCCGCGCCGGGTGATCTCGTGGATCTATCAGATCACGCGCCATGCCGTCATCGACCACTATCGCACCACGGGACAGCGGCGAGAAGTGCCGGCCGGCTTGGCCGCTGACATGGAGACGACCGGCCTGGCAACCGCCGCGGTCTCTCCTAACGGCGGCGAAGATTCCGGCCAGGTCCGAAGGGAGCTGGCCGGTTGTCTTCGCCCGATGCTGAATCGATTGTCACCAGACTATCGTGATGCGATCATGTTGGTTGAATTGGAGGGGTTGACGCAACAAGCTGCGGCGGAACGACTCGGTCTGTCCCTGTCCGGGATGAAGTCTCGCGTCCAGCGCGGCCGGAAACAACTGAGGCAGATGTTGGATGCATGCTGTCTGATTCAATTGGATCGACGCGGCGGGGTGGCCGAGTATGAGAGGCGTCCCAAGGGGGACGCGTTATGCGGGGCATCTCCCTGTCATACACCATGAGGCCGATCACGCTGTAATCGCCGGCTCTCATATTTCCTTGTAGGTCTGCCGCCGGGAGAGGTCTGATGTCGATTCGTATCACGCAGGCACAGCCGCCCGACGCGCCGATCATTGCCGAGCTGGTCGGCGAGTTACTGCATGAGATCATGGCGGTCATCGGCACGAAGGCATTCAAATTTTCCTCGGCTGACACCGAAGCACGGCTCCGCACCTGGCTGACCGACGGAACCTATATCGTGCTGCTTGCCCGCGAAGGGGCGGCTGCCGCGGGGTTCGTGGCCCTCGCTGAAAGCCATGCGCTCTATGCGGAGGGCGCTTTCGGGACTATTCCCGAATTGTACGTCCGTCCCGCCTTCCGATCTCGCAAGGTCGGCGCGAGGCTCCTGGCGAAAGCAAGACAATGTGCCGGCTCGAAGGGCTGGACCAGGCTGGAGGTGACGA
This sequence comes from Nitrospira sp., assembly GCA_021323395.1. Taxonomy (GTDB): domain Bacteria; phylum Nitrospirota; class Nitrospiria; order Nitrospirales; family Nitrospiraceae; genus Nitrospira_A. Next base: position 72,266 of record JAJONL010000011.1, on the reverse strand, counting down.
CGCCGCCCCTGCCGCACTTCGAGCGGACATTGACCTTTTATGAGCGGCAGGGATTCAGCATCTCCGGCGGGCGCAAAATGAAACTGGAGATGGAAACAGCATGAAGCCGGTGGTGCAAAAAGAACGAACGGGATGCGGAATCGCGGCGGTGGCGGCGATCGCCGGCGTCAACTACGCTCGGGCCAAGGCCGTGGCCGCTTCGTTGGGAATTTCAGCCCAGGATTGTAAATTGTGGTCGGAGACCGCCCATATCCGGCGTTTACTGGCGTCGTTCGGCGTCGAAACCCCAAGGGTGACGAGGCCGTTTCGTTCCTGGTCGAATCTGCCTGATTGCGCGCTGCTCGCTATCAAGTGGCATCAGAAAGAGGAGCGGCCGTCCTGGCACTGGGTCGTCTTCGTGCGCGATGGTCAGCGCACCTTTGTATTGGATTCCAAGGCGACCTTGAAGACTTCCGTCCGGACTGATTTTGGACGGATGAAGCCTCGGTGGTTTCTGGCCGTCACACGTCCTCGATAATCTCCTCGGAGGTGCTGGTTTCGGTCGCCAGGCCGTCACCTCGGGCTTTTGCCAGTACCCGGCAGCGAAAACTTATCAGTACGATGCCAGCGATGAGACACCGGCACTCGGGTGATCTCACTGGTTCTACATGTAAGTCAGATTTCTATGGACTGGTCCCTTTCCTCACATCCGCGGCTCAAAACAATCGGCATCGTCGTTGTTGTCGTCCTGTTGTTCCTCGTGGTCGCCTTCAGCTTCATCGACGAACCGTTGCGGAGATATGCGGAACGGCAAGCCAATCAGGCACTGAAGGGGTACCACCTCACGCTCGGCTCCCTGGACTTTCATCCCGTGGGACTATCCGTCGACCTCGAGAATGTAGTGCTGGCCCAGGAGAATCACCCCGAGCAACCTCTTGCGACCATCGGCCGATGGACTGCGAGTATCCATTGGCGTGAACTGCTGACGGGGAATGTGGTCAGTGATCATCAGATCGAGCGGCCCATCATCCATTTCACGAGAACACAAGCCGCCGAGGAGGCGAGCGATGAACGAGATTTAAAAGAGCGGGGGTGGCAACAAGCCGTGCTGGAACTGTACCCGTTGGAAATCAACGCGCTCGAAATCTCCGATGGCGACGTGACCTATATCGATTCCCCGAACAGCAAACCGCTGCGATTGCAGGCCATTCAGTTTCGTGCGGAAAATATTCGGAATATCGAGTCGGCTGACAATGTGTATCCCTCGGAGATCAAACTGGACGCCCAAGTGTTCGATACCGGCCGGCTCACGGTGGAAGGCAAGGCCGATTTCCTGTCGGAACCGCATCTCGGGGTGGATGCAGAGGTGACCCTGGCGCAGGTAGCCCTCAAGGACTTGCTGCCGCTGGCGGGCCGAATGAACCTGCAGGTTCGGGAGGGCACGCTGGATGCCAGGGGCCACGTGGAATATTCACCCATTGCCCGACAGGTGGAATTTCATGAGCTCACGGTGGATGGATTGCGGGCGGACTATGTGCAGGCGGGCAGGTCAGCGAAAAAAATACAACAGGCGACAGAGGCGGTCAAACCTCGTGTGGCGCCCGGTCAACGGCAGCCTCAATTGACGCTTCGCGTGGAAAGGGGAAAGATTACCAATAGCGAGCTCGGGTTCGTCAATAAAGACACGGAGCCGAATTATCGCGTATTCCTCGCGCAGGTGGAGATGACCATCCAGGATTTTTCAAATCGGTTCGACAGGGGCACAGCCAAGGTGGATCTCGCGGGACGATTCATGGGCACCGGCAAGCTCACGACCAAGGCCGTCTTTCGGCCACAAAAGCCGTTGCCCGATTTTGACCTCAAGATCAAAATAGTCAACACCGCGCTGAAGTCGATGAACAATGTCTTGCGAGCCCATGCCGGGGCGGATGTTCAAAAGGGCACGTTCGCGTTTTTCAGCGAAATGACCGTGCAGCGGGGAACAGTTGATGGTTACGTCAAGCCGTTTTTCAAGAACGTCGATGTCTACGATCCGGCGCAGGACAAGGACAAGGGGTTTTTCAAACAGGTGTATGAAGGCGTAGTGGACGGTGTGGTGAGCCTGTTCGAGAATGAGCCGCGAGAGGTAGTGGCCACGGAAACTGAAGTGAAAGGCCCATTGAGCGACCCGCGCGCGAGCACGTGGGATATTCTCATCAATCTCGTGAAGAACGCCTTCCTCCAGGCCATTGTGCCGGGATTCAAGCAGTCCATCCATTCCTAGCAGGAGCGCAAAAAGTCCGCCAGTGGCGTTCTCGCATCGTTCAGAGGCTCAACGTACTGGTTAGTACGCTTCGCCTCTTCGCTCGCTGCGGCCTTGCTGGACTGCCTTTTTGCGCATCCTGCGGGCTATGCTGACACCGACACGACACGTGAGCTGATCGCGACGTATGACGCAACAATCGAGTTTTTTCCGCATCCTGCTAGCCTGGATGGCGATATCAAGAACCGGCCGGCTCACCAACTCGCCGGCGCGCACAGACGTGGCGCGATTTATTCATCGCGCCGTGCGCCCTGCGAGAAGCCCCGGCTGGCTTCGGTCTCGCACGACTCGCGACGGCATTCATGAATAGTCCAGGCTAGCCTCCCTCCTCGTAAAAGGCCCACCCGATGAGCAGAGAATCACTTGAGCTTCACCCTGCATTCGGATAAGGTTCGGCGGCATTCGTCCACGGCTCCAGCTCCCCGTGGTGACTGTTGAGCGTCATTGCGTTGGATCGATTGCGCGGCGGCGAAGCGGTCGGGTGAGGGCGAGACCATGCACATTGTCATTGTCGGTGGCGGGCCGGCCGGACTCATGGCGGCAGAGGCGGCGTTGGCCGGCGGTGCGCGGGTGGATCTGTACGATGCCATGGCGTCCATCGGCCGAAAGTTCCTCTTGGCTGGAAAGGGCGGGTTGAACCTGACGCACTCCGAGCCCGCGGAAACCTTTCTCACGCGGTACGGCGACCGTCGGGATCAGGTGGCGCCTTGGCTGGCCGAGTTTGGACCGGATGCCCTCCGCCGTTGGGCACGTGGACTCGGTATCGACACCTGTATCGGCTCCTCCGGCCGCGTGTTTCCTACCGACATGAAGGCCGCGCCCCTGTTGCGCGCGTGGTTGCGGCGGCTCAGACAGTCGGGGGTGACCCTGCATATGCGGCATCGCTGGCGCGGATGGGACGAACAGGGCGCGCTACGTTTCGAGACCCCTGACGGACCGCTGGCCCTGCAGGCTGATGCCGTGATTCTCGCGTTGGGCGGCGGGAGCTGGCCTCAGCTCGGTTCCGATGGCGCCTGGGTCCCGTTGCTCGCGAAGCGAGCCGTTCCGATCGCTCCATTGCAACCGGCTAACTGCGGGTTCGATGTGGGATGGAGCGAACATTTTCGTGCCAAGTTCGCGGGGCATCCCGTCAAGACGGTGGGCGTCGTCGCGAAGTCCCCGACCGGGTCGGTCATGCGTCGCATGGGAGAATTCGTGATTACGGAAACCGGTGTCGAAGGCGGTGTGATCTATACCGTCGCGCCCTACCTCCGCGACGAGATCCAGGCCACCGGCCGGGGGACGCTCCGCCTGGACCTCGCGCCGGATCGCGAACTCCCTCGCCTCATCAGGGACTTGTCTCAGCCGCGCGGCAAAAAAACCATGGCGACGCATTTGCAGCGACGCGCGCATATCGAAGGAGTGAAGTCAGGGCTGCTGCGGGAACTCGTCTCGAAGGAAGACTTTACCGATCCGACCCGTCTGGCGGCCGCGATCAAATCCCTCCCTCTGAAACTCCTGGCCCCTCGTCCCTTGACGGAAGCGATCAGCACGGCCGGTGGTGTGGGATTCGACGCGCTCGACAGCCGGCTGATGGTCCGCGCCCTGCCGGGCCTGTTTTGCACGGGTGAAATGTTGGATTGGGAGGCTCCGACCGGCGGGTATTTGCTGACGGCCTGTTTCGCCGCCGGGCGTGTCGCCGGCGCCGGAGCGGTTGCATGGCTGACGGAGCGCGCTAGCCATGCCGGGTAGCGCAGCCGGTGGCGATTCGATGCCGGCCTTGATTGTGCCGGGCATCGGCAACTCGGGCCCCCAACATTGGCAAACCCTCTGGGAGCGACAACATCCTGCATGGCAACGGGTGCAGCAGCGGGACTGGGAGCATCCTGTGTGTGAGGAGTGGGTCCGCAGGCTCGATGAGGCCATTGGCCTCCTGACAATGCCGCCGGTGTTGATCGCCCACAGCCTTGGATGTCTGGTGGTCGCGCATTGGGCACATCGTTCGTCGGCGCCGGTTCGCGCGGCTTTTTTGGTGGCCGTTCCCGACCCAGACGGAGCCTTCTTTCCTGCCGCCGCGGAAGGCTTCCAATCGGTTCCTACTACAACCTTCCAATTTCCGAGTCTCGTGGTCGCCAGCAGCGACGATTCGTTCGGCTCCGTGGCCCATGCGAAACGATGCGCAGCGGGGTGGGGGAGCAGCCTCGTGGAGATCGGCGCCGCCGGCCATATCAATGCCGACAGTGGACTGGGAGACTGGCCCGTTGGTCGAGCCTTATTGGATGACTTGCTGAAGTCGTTGTGACCAGCTCGCTGTCCGCATTCGTATCTCGTGAAACGTGAAGCGTATCTCGTCAGGAGGAGATGGTGTGTGACGAAATACGAGATACGAGCGACGAGATACGGCGTGCTTCACGGTGCTCCAGCTAGAGCAGGATACGCTGGTATTCGGAACTCGCCAGGGTCCCGGCTCTCAGATCCCAGTCGATGATGAACAGGGCTGATCGTTCCGAAGACAGCGAGAGAAGCCGCTGCCCATTCTGGGCGACCACCGTCTCGGCTTTGCTGAAATCCAGCGTGCGATCCGGCCCCGTTCGGTTGCAGACGAACAGCGGCAGGCCCGTGTCTTTCGTGCAGCGTTCCCATTCACCGTTCGGGCCATGGAGCCCTGGCGCCCAGGCTGCCGAAGACACCAGCACCTTCGCCCCCTGTGCCTTCAGGCTGTTGGCAATGCCGGGACTGTACGCGTCGGCGCAGATCAGCAGACCGACGTTCCCAAAGGGCGCCAGTGGAAACGCGGTGGCGTGAGTACCGGGCGTGGACCAAGCTTCTGAGCCGACCCGCAATGTATTGATCTTGCGGTGGCTGCCTGCTACCCGTCCATTGGGGGCAATTGCGAACAGCGTGTTATGGAGCTGGTCTGACCGGGGATCCCGTTCGGGGTGGGATAAAAAAATCGTGAGTCGCCGCCGAGCGGCAAGACGATGGATTTTGGCCATCCAGTGGTCCGGTTGCGGCTCGATCCACTGGGTTCCAAGGCCGTCGGCAAAGCTGTAGCCGCTGACTGCGAGTTCCGGGGTCAGGATCCATGTGGCCCCCATGTCCGCGGCTTTCAGCAGGGCAAGGGTGACGAGGTGCCGATTCCGGGCGAGGGCCTCCGGTATGGGCGCCAGGTGTAAGAACGCGATTCGTAGCGTGCGTTGAGTCATGCGTGGGGTACGGTGAACTGCGCGCCTGATTCGATCAGGACGATCAGGAAGGGGGACTGTACCATAGCCGTCCTGTGAGTTCGACCGGGCGAGGGCCACACCAACGAGCCAGGACAGGCTCCTCCTACGTAGAGGCGCATGACGATGGGCTCCCTGCGTGGCTTGTACCTGCCGCGCCTGTTGCGTACAGTGAACAGAAGGACAACGGCAAGGCCATGGACCACTCCACAGCGACTCCATCCGTCAGGCGGACGAAAAGCCCTGTTGCGCTCGTTTTGCTTGTGCTTGCGATGCTGTTCATCGGTGGGTTGGTGGCATTGCCGTGGATACTCAATCGTCCGGCGGTGATGACGGCGCTGAGTCGAGACTTCGAACAGCGCACAGGGCATCGTCTGCTGGTCGAGGCATGGCAGGTCAGACTGTTCCCGTCCATCGGACTGGAATTGCGGCAGGTTCGGGTTCAGGCTCCCGCCGCCGCCACGCCCCTGTTCGCGGCCGACCGGATTGACATCGCTCTGCAGTGGCTGCCGTTGTTCGAAGGGCGAGTGGTCGGCAACGATCTGGTCATCGACCGGCCGCGTCTCACCGTGCGCCGCGCGGCCGATCGAACGTGGTCCCTCGTCGGCGAGACAGGCGTCGCCACCTCCGATGATTCGGCGCCCCCCTCGGCATGGCTACAGACGGTGCGGAATCTTTTGGCGGTTGATGGATTGATCACGGTCATTGACGAGTCGAGTCTTGCCCCGCCTGTTCCCGTTCAGATCAGAGTGGCACAGGGCACTCTGTCGAGTGAGATGTTGGGACGCCATGCGAGGTTGCAGGTCTCCGGCGAAATTCCCCAGGAGCGAGATCGGGCGGTCTTCGGCTGGGACGGGTCGTTGACGCAGCTCCAGGAAGGGGGCGGAGTACAAGTCGAGGGAGATCTCCGGCTTCATCACATCGATGTGCGACACCTCCTGTCGTCCTGGGCCGGTGCCGACCCCGTCTCGGATGGATTTGCCCGGTCGGCGCAACTCACCGCGCATCTAAGGGGGACGCCGAGACCCGAGGGCTATGAGGTGATCGCCGACGAGTGGAAAGCCGAGCTGGCGGATATTTCCATGCAGGGCACGGCGGCGGTCCTTGGTCTGGGAACGGAGCATCCCACGTTTTCTTCGACGCTGTCCGCGCCTCCTGTCACCTTCGCGCGCCTGCTGAGTGAAATTCCCTCCCTCTGGATATCGCCTCCATTGCGGGCGCAATTGGCGGCGCATGGCGTCGATGGATTAATCACGCTTCAAGCACTGTCGATTGCCGGAAAATTCGTATCAGGCTCGCGGCCGACCATCAGCGGGTCGATCGATATTCAAAACGGCCGGTTTACGTTGGATTCCCGCTATCCCCCCCTGGAAGGGCTTTCCGCGAAGCTCTCTTACGATGCGGTGCACCTGCGCATTGCGGATCTGCGCGCGCAATGCGGGCCCCTCCGGCTGCGGGGAGAAGACCTGCTCATCACGGAGTGGACGACCGATCCGCACATCGATGTGAAAATTCTCGGTTCCACCCCTGTGACGGGGCTGCTCGAGACGGCCCGGCGCATTGAAGAGTTTCCTCTCTTGCGAGACATGGCGATGGCCGTCGAACAGGCCACAGGAGATATCGAGATGATCGCGCATGTGGTGGGGCAGCCGGTGGGGGACAAACCGCTCGAGCTCGTCGATGTCGATGTCAGACTCCATCACGGCGGTTTCCGCAGCGCAGCCCTGCCGGAGCCGCTGCGGCAGGTGGAAGCCCGCATCAATGCGACACCCGCTCTGGTGTCGATTGAACATCTGGAGGGCTGGTTGGGACCGGCTCAATTCGAGGCCCATGGGGAGGTGAATCAGCTGGGAGGCCGGGCCTATGCCGATGTGCAGATGCGGATGAGCGCGCAGGCCTCGGATGTGCAATCGTGGTTGGCGGAGGGTGCCGACGGGGAATTCAGGCCGGAGGTGGAAGGCACCATCCAGATGCAAGCGGCCATCACGGGCGCAGTCGGAGCCCCGCGGTTCAGAGGTAAGGTTGACCTGGAGCGGGCCGCCTTGCGCATACCGAACCGATTGACCAAGCCATTGCATGCCCCGGCGGCCATCGAGTTTGACAGCCGGTTGTCCGAGGGCCACCGCCTGGTGGTTCCACGGCTGGCGGTACATTTTCCTCCGATCAAGATCGTCGGAGACGGGACCATCGATTTTTCAGAAGACATGGAATTCGCCGCCAACGTTTCGTCCGGCGCGATCTCCGTCAACAAACTTCCGAAGGGAGTGACGTTGGGGCCGATCCGCGCGGGAACGCTTGACGCGGCGTTACACATGGAAGGCCGCCTGAAAGAACGCGCCTCCTGGCGGACGTCCGGAGACATGCGATTCGATCGGGGCACGGTCGTCGTGGAAGTCTTGCAAGAGCCCATTCAGGAGGCGTTCGTCACGTTGCGTTTCGATCAAGACAGGATTCAGATTCCACGCATGGCGTTTCATGTGGGCGCGAGCGACCTGCGAGTTTCAGGCTCCATTGCGCAATGGGCGGATGCCCCGAAAGCTCGGCTGGTCGTGGAGTCGTCGCAAATCGACGTTGCTGCCTTCAGCCCATCCAGCCGGATCCAACCTCGTTCGATGCGAAACCGGCCGGCCGGTCCGGCCTGGTGGTCGGAGGGTACATTGGATGCGTTTGTGTTTGCCGATCATGTTTACTACAAGAAGTTTTTAGTGACCGACCTTTCGTCCCGGGTAGCGTGGAACCAGGGGCTGCTCACGGTCGAGCGGATCAGCGGCGACACCAACGACGGACATGTGGCGGGTCAGGTCAAAATCCGTGCGGCCGGCCGGCGGATTGAACAGGCCCGAAGCACATTCCGCGCGAGCGGCATTCCTGTTGAGCGAGTGTTGTCCCTGGTCCAGGAGAAACCCGTCCTGTCGGGGTGGCTCACGACCTCCGGGAAATTGCAGGCCGAGGTTGAGCGCTCAGGGTTCGCGATCGGCGCCGTGGCCAGTCGCCGGCCGATTCAGATCTTGGTCGAGGACGGAAGAATCTATAATGTGCCGGTCATTTCCACCTTGCTGTCGGTCATGAATCTGCCGGCGCTGCTTCAGGGACAGGTCGATCTGGAGAAGGACGGCTTGCCGCTCGACCGGCTCAAGGTGGTCTTTTCCATCAACAACGGCGTTATCAATGCGAAGGAATTCTTGCTCGACAGTCCCATCCTCAAGATCAGCGGGACGGGGCGGTACGACATCCTGGCGGACGACTTCGACATGGTGCTGGCCACCAGTCCGCTCGGCTCCTATTCGACCATGCTGAAACGAATTCCCCTGTTCGGCCATCTGCTGGCCGGGGATCGGCAAGGATTCGACACCGCGGTCTTCGAGCTGAAAGGTTCGGCCAATCATCCTGAGCTGCGTTATTTGCCCACGGAATCGTTGATGACGGGCGTGAAAGGGACGGCGCAATTGGCGTTTGATATTCTGGTCAACGCCATCACCTTGCCGCATAAGGCCTATTCGATGGTTGAGGAGAGCATCACGGGAAGCGAGGACGAAGAGTTTTGACGCGGCGGGACGGCGCGCGGTCAGGGAGAGACGGCGGCGCGAATCTCGAGATCATTTTTGACTCGCTTCACCCCCTTCACCTGCCGAGCCAATTCGGCTGCTTTTGCCTTGCGTTCAGCCCGTTCAACCGTGCCGGTCAGGGTGACCGTTCCCTCTTCGGTGGCCACGAGGATGTTGGAGAGCCCCCCGAAGCGGTCCTCGGCCAGTTGCGCTTCCACGTTCGCGGAAATGACGCTGTCCCGCGGCGTATCGGCCGGCCGGCTGTTAGCCGGCAACAGACATCCGGCAGAAAGGCACAGGACGAACAACACAGCAGGCAGCTGGTGCAATGGACGCATGGAACTCCCGAGGTTCGGTCATGGATGCGTGAAGTGCGTCGATCTTTGCACAGTGAAACGGTCTTTTTCCATGTGAGAGTTGGTGGCGGGCGTCACGTCGCCGGGGCATGATGCGTCGGTGCGGGGTGATGAAGTGAAACGAGGGGTCATGACGGAGGCATCGGTTGATCTCTGTGTGATCGGGGCGGGGGCGGCGGGACTGGCAGCGAGTATTTTTGCGGCAGAGCAGAATCCGGATCTCACCATCGAATTGCTGGATGGGGCAAAAACCATCGGAGCCAAAATCCTGGTTTCCGGCGGGGGACGCTGCAACGTCACGCACGAGGCCGTGACGCCGGACGACTTTTTCGGCACTCGCCACCTCGTGCGCAACGTGCTGGCGGCGTTTCCGGTGCGCGAGACCGTCGCCTGGTTTGCGTCGCTCGGAGTGGATCTCAAACGCGAGGACACAGGCAAACTCTTCCCTGTGACCGATAAGGCCAGGACGGTGCTCGACGCGTTGCTTGGCCGTTGCCGGGAATTGGGGGTGGTCTTGCGTTCCGGCCATCGCGTGACGGACATCGTTCGCATGTGCAGCCACCACGAATCAGGCGGCCACGAATCGGCCCATTTTCTGATCCGTCATCAGGAGGGGGAGGTGATTTCTCGCCGCCTTATCCTGGCGACGGGCGGGCGATCGCTGCCGCGCACCGGAAGCGACGGCTCGGGGTACGAGCTGGCGCGCCGGTTGGGGCATCGGGTCACGCAGACCGTTCCTGCTTTGGTGGCGCTGATGCTTGAAGACAGCTGCTTTCACCATGGGCTCTCCGGGCTTTCCCATGAAGTCGAGGTGCGGACGGTCGTGCGAGGCCGGTCGGTCGATCGGCGGACCGGCAGCCTGCTGTGGACGCATGTTGGTATCAGCGGGCCGGTGGTGATGGATGCGAGCCGATTTTGGTGTCTGGCCCGCGAGCGGGGCGAGACTGCGGAGGTGTACGGAAATTTTTTGCCTGGCCGAACATCCGAGCAGGCCCGTGACTGGGTACTGGCGCAGAGCGCCGAGTCCCCGCGGCGGTCGATCGTCAAGACGCTCGCGACGTCCATCCCCGAACGGGTGGCCGAAGCCCTCTGCCGTCAAGCCGGCGGCGACCCGCAGCGGCCGAGCGCGCAAGTCCCACGAACGATTCGAGATCGCCTGCTCGCCAATCTCACCAGGTTTCATTTTCCGGTCCGGCGCGACCGAGGCTGGAATTTTGCGGAAGTCACGGCGGGCGGAATTCCGCTGGAGGAGATCAACTATCGCACGATGGAGTCCAAGCTCGTGCCGGGTCTGCATCTCATCGGTGAGGTGCTCGACTGCGACGGCCGGATCGGGGGGTTCAATTTTCAATGGGCCTGGGCGACGGGCCGCGTAGCCGGCCGCGCTGCGGCAGCGAGCCTCGCCCAGGCGCCAAGCGACGAGCAGGGGGAATCGACCGCATTGAAAAATGGACGGACATGAGTGGAGCTGCGCCGCTCATTTCAGCTCGTATCCGACACCAAAAATAATGGCTTCATCGGTCGTTTTGCGTCCCGGCGCCGGCTGAGTGTTCAGCCGGAGGTCGTATTCCACATTGAAGAACAGGTTTTTATAGACCGTGATTCGCACACCCTGGTCCGCATTGAAGCGGAAGGCGTTGCCGGCATTGATGTCATAGAACCCTTCATGCCGGTGGAACAGCTTGACGCGGTCCGGCCACAGGCCATGCTCCCATCGCAGGCTCCAGCGTCCGGACGGCGTCTGCGTGTTGGGGCTATTCGTGAAATGCTCGCTCACGTGGGCGAGGCCGATCGACAACGACAGCTTCGTGCGGGCCGTCTCCACGAATTGATAACCCAAACCGCTGCCGATGGTGGTCCGGAGTTGCAAGTTCTGCAGGGTGTCTTTTTCGAGCATGCCGAAGGATTCGATGAAGACCTGCTTGCTGATGAAATAATCGTGTTTGAGGCTGGCCATAGAATTCCTGGCCGTCACTTGATCGCCGGCCTGTCCGTAATTGTATTTCCCCTCGACCAGCAGGCGCTGCCGGTATGCGCTCAGCACGAAGCGGGTGGCGCCGTTAAAGGCTTTTGTGCTGCTGTTTCCGGATGTACTGTTCCCGCCGATCGTGACCGTGCCGGTCAAGCGGATGGGTTCGAGATTGATGGCCGTGATGTCCGTCAAGGGCACCAAACCGTCCGGGCCCAGTTCCCTGACCTCCTGGAGGGCCTGGGCGCCGTAAAAAAAACTTCGAACAGGGTCGCGATATTCCCCGGGGACCAGGATTTTTAACGGGCCGTCGGAGGAGAGGCGCTGCACCCTGCCCCATTCGATCTTGATCTCGCCGGCGTAATCCGTCTGCAGGGTGAGCACGTCATCCTCCATCTTCACGATCGTGCCGCTGAGCCGATCGCCGTTCAGCAGGTGCACTTCGTCTGACCAAGCGGGCGTTGGAAGCCGGAGGCTGAGGATGAGCAAGGCGCACAGCCAGAGGAGAGACTGGTGGAGGCGATAACGGCGCATGGATGTGAATTGGGAATACAGACGGGCCTGCCAACTCGGACGTGAGGCGTGATGCCCCCTTCTGTTCGACCTGGCCCACCCTAATGGAGAGCGCCGCGGAGTTGCAAGAGATGGAATCAGAAAAATGGGACGTGGTGGGCGATCTCAGCGAGCGCGGGTTATTTCGCGATCGTGATGCTGGGCACGCCGGTACGGGGCGCATAGTATTGCCCGTGCGATTTCACGGCCAGGTCCGAATCGGCAGGCGTCTTGTCGAGGACCAGCAGGTCCATGGTCTTGACGGGATTTTCGGCCACCGCGGGAGTGCGGAGGTCCTTCTCGACGTGGTGTTCTGTCTCCTCCTCGACGGATCGACCCAAAAAGTTGAGCATGGCATTAAAGCTGCGCAGCCTGAAGTCGCCGTGCAAGGGCCAGTCGCCCCCGTAGTGCCCGGGACGGATATCGAAGGTGACATCGTTGACGGGGCGTTGATCCGCGGTCTCGTGCAAGCGGATGCGTTCCTGTTCCGGAAGGGTGGCAGGATCATAGTTTGTGATGAGGATGCGGCCGGACACGGGCTTGCGTAACGTATAGGCGCGTTGGTCGCGCTGGTAGGTGATGAGATATTGCTGTTCCAGCGCGGTGAAGCCTTCCGCGGTGACAGATTCCGCCGGGATCGTCCAGGTGCGTTCAAAGGTCAGGGCCTCCGCGTAAAGATGATTGGCATCTTGAATCGCCGACAGGTGCAGGACTACTTTGCGAAACATGTCATACCCGTCTCGGTCGATGGGGTGGTTGCGATAGGCCACCTCTTCTCCCTCATTCTGCAAACGGAGCTCTTTGGCCATCAGCCGCAGCAAGAGGTCGATATCGACCCCCTGCCGGAGCAGCAACGTGAGTTTGTTTTCCTGAAAGGGTGTGAGGAGCCGTTTGGTAAATTCTTCGCCTTCGATCGGCGTGATGCTGATGGTGGGATTTTCGGCGACCGCTCCCCCCAGGAGCGGCACCAGCGTGCGGCCATGTTCGCCGGTGAGCGCAGGAGTCGCCCCGGCGCTGATTCGGAAATCGAACGTGGCCGCAACGTTGGAGACGCCCGTAAAGTGAATCGGCTCGTGATGCTGGGCGCGGGCGATATTGATCAATAATTGTTTGGAGATGGCGTCGGTAATGGCCTCGTCATAGGCAAGGACGGCGCGGTTCAACGTGGGAGGAGACAGACAGCCGGCCAGGGTCAGGAGGGCTAGTGACCCAGTCAAGCAGCGGAAGAATTGGTCGATGGACGGATCAGCCATGGGCTTCCAAGGGGGAGGTGGTGAACAGCGGCGGTTCTAGCACAGTTACCCACGGATGCCTAGCAGGCCGTTGAGATGGTGGATGGTCGCCCGATTCGTTATTTCTGAAAGATGAGGGGCTAGTGGCCGGCCATAGGGAGGAATGAGACGGCGATGAAAATGGTGATCAGCACGATGATCCATTCGAGCACTTCCATCCGCTGAGTCGTGGCCCGGTCGGTCATCTTTCCATAGATGCCTTCGAGACGGTTAATGTCATATGAACCGTGCGCCGGCCGGTTGTGCGAAGCGGCGCAAGGGGGATGAACGACAAAGCCAATGGCCGTGATCAAATCAATCATCTTCGATTTCGATGGCTTGCTTGTTCGACATGGAACCACTCCATTTTTTCCATGTTTTAGATCTCCAAGAAAATTTTCGTCTGAAGGAGCCCCTCGCGTCGGGAGGCCGGTTTGTTTTATCATCGAACCTAAGCAAACTGGGGGCACGATGGGCGCGAAACGAATGGAGTTGGTTGTCCTGACCAGCGCGATGGTCATGGCCTGTGCGGTCGCCGGCTGCGGGAGCTCGGCGAAGCTCATGCATGGTCTCAGCATCGAGGAATTGAAACCGGTGCCGGGGATCCTGCCGAGCGCGAAGCTGGTGAAAGGCACGATCAGCAATATTGCGGGTGATCGCGTGGAGGTGCAGACCGGTGAACGCAGCCCGCGCTTTCTCTCGCTTGAAGCGGGAGGAGAGGAGGCGCGGGGATTACAAATTGGTGGCGCCGTGGAGATCATGGTCAATGATCGGAATGAGGTCGTCTCGTACCAGCGCCCGGCCGAAAATCCGCCCACCAAAGTGTTTCGGGGCGCGCTGGGCAAGCCGTTCAGCCCCGAGAAGGAACGGGTGACGATTCGCCTCGACACAGGACGGGATGTCGGGTTTTATGCGCGCGCCGTGGCGATGGAGAAGCTGGCCGCCTTGGAGGTCGGGGAAACGGCCGATTTTGCCGTGGACCGAGCGTATCTCCTCGTCGATGTGTTTTCACTCGGGAAGCCTCGTGACTTGGCGGCCGGCTCCTCGCTCCAGGCTCCGCAGCGCCGCCTGGAAGGCGCGTTCGTCACGATCGGGGACGGACGGGTGCGTCTCCGGATGAAGATCGATCATATCCAGACGTTTCCTGTGCGCCCCTTGCTGCAGCCGGCGATCGAACAACTGGTTCCAAACGAATTGGTGTCCGTGTATCTCGACGGACAAGGGCAAGTGATCGACATGGTTCGAATACTGCGGCGGTGAATAGTCAACGGCGGGGAGGAAGTTTGACGATGGTGGTGATCAGCCAATCATTCAGGCGCGCGGGGAGGATCAAAGCCAGATAGGCGCGGATGGCGGCATCCGATCCCAGCAGATAACGAGATTTCGGCCATCGGGATCGCAGCGCATGGGTCACCGCGTCGGCGACGATGGTGGCCGGCTGAGCCTGTTCTCCTGCCGCAGTCGCTGCTTCCTTAATACGAGCAAAACCCTCTTGATACATGGCCTTCAGGTCGTGGTTCCAGGACGCATCCCACCGGTCCACTTCTTTCCTGGTTTTTTTCCAAATGGAGGTGGCGATGGCGCCCGGCTCGATGAGCGCGACGCGGATTCCCCAGGGTTGCAGTTCGATGCGAAGGGCATCGGTCACGGCAACCAGGGCATGCTTCGACGCCGCATAGGGAGCCATGAAGGGCATGTTGGCGCGACCGGCAATGGATCCTATGTTGATGATGCGTCCCCGTCCTTGACGGATCAACGGCAGAAACGTTTGAGTGGTCGCGATGAGCCCGAACAGGTTCACGTCGAATTGCCGCTGCCAATCGGCGAGAGGCAGCACTTCGACGGGACCGGCGACGCCGATCCCGGCATTGTTGACCAGACCAGCCAGACCATGGTCGCCCACCATGGCCGAGACGGTATGGTTCGCGGCGGCGATGGAGGCGTGGTCGGTCACGTCGAGGCGAATCGGCATTAGCCGCGGACCGGCTTGACGCTGGAGCTGTTCGCCGTCCACCGGATTGCGGACGCCTGCGAACACCCGGTAGCCGAGTTTGTCGAGGGCGAGGGCGCAGGCCGCGCCGATCCCGCTGGAGGCGCCGGTGATGACGACCCCGTCGGATCGCGGAGTTTGCGAAAACATAGTGAGCATGGCGAATCGTGTTCCTTCAGTCTGGCCGCGTACCCTACCATAATTCACGTCGCGACCCTACAGGGAGGGATCGGATCCCGGGAACCATGAAGGCTGCGGCGCAGGTGAGCGACTGATGACAGGAAAAAAACGGCACTGGTTTGGCCGGTGATCGACGGTATCCAGCGGAGAGAAGTATGGACGACAGGCGAGAAAGGAGGCGATATGACAATGAGGAGAGGGGGGAAGGGCATGCTGTTGCTGGGGGTATTGGTGTTGACCGGCTGTGCCCGGTGGATACCCAGTCCAACGCCGCCTGGCGGCGCCTCTGCGATCGGCGACAATCTGCCGTCGGTCTCAACCGCGCAGCGATCTGGGAGCATGGTGACGGTGCATCCTCGCGAAATCGACGACATTCTGTACAACCCGGGCATGGGGTTTACTGATTTCCATTTTGGATTCGGCCATCCGCCCCCGGTCGAGGAGTATCCTCACGCGACGGTGGCCTATTTTCGCTGGCCATGGGCAGAGCTTGAACCGGCTGAAGGGCAATACAACTTCGCGCTCGTCGATGGGGTGATCGAGCAGGCCAAGGCCAAAGGTGAAACGCTCGCCATCCGGATCGTGTCTGAATACAAAACCGGCACGCCGCAATGGCTGCTCGACAAGGGCGTGGCGAGCGTGAAGGAATCGGATGGAATTTTTCCCGATTACAACAATCCCATCTTCCTCGACTATCACGAACGGCTGATCCGCGCTTTCGGCGGACGGTATGGTCGATCGGTCGACATCGACCATGTCGATATCGGGTCGGTGGGTTGTTGGGGGGAGTGGAATACGGCCTGTTGCATAGGGGTCGAAGCGCAGTGCAAGGAGTTGTATCCGACTGAAGCCAACCAGGTCGCGATTACGGACTGGTATTTGAAATATTTTGCCGGGACCCCCTTGGTGATGTTGGTCGGCGGCCAGTTGGAATATGCGACCGCGCGCGGCGCAGGGTGGCGTGGTGATTGTTATGGCGATTACGGGTATTTTGAGCCAATGTGGAACCATATGGAGCATGTCTATGCGCCGGCTGTCAGGAATCCCGTTGTGGGCGAGGCCTGGAAGCGAGGGCCGGTGCAGCTGGAGGTCTGCGGGTACATACACGAATGGTATGAACGCGGGTTCGATCTCGATCGTATTTTGGAGAAAGGTTTGGAGTGGCACCTCTCGGTGCTGAACGCGAAGTCGAAGCCCGTGCCGGCGGTCTGGCGCCCACGCTTCGAACGGTTCTTGAAAAAAATCGGGTATCGGGTCGTGTTACGCGAAATGAATCATGCCGCGGAAGTTCACGTGCGCCAGCCGCTGATGCTCCGTTCACGTTGGGATAATATCGGGGTTGCGCCGATGTATCACGCCTGGCCGCTGGCCTATCGTCTGCGATCGAGCGCCGATCGAGTGGTCGCGCAGTGGACCAGTCATGCCGATGTGAAGCAATGGCTGCCGGGCCTCAGTCCCCAGATCGTCGATGAACTGGTGGTACCGGAGACCGTTCTGCCGGGGGCCTATTCGATCGATGTGGCGATTCTCTCCGAGGATGGCCGCTCCCCCCATGTCGATTTGGCGATCGAAGGGAAACGGATGGACCGGTGGTACCAGGTGTCCAGCGTGACGATTCAGTAGATCGTCTCAGGAGAAGCGCCCGTCGGAATGGACGGGTCATCTCGCGGGCATTGGAGAGTGTGTGGATTGGGTGGGACGGTCACGGCGCCAGGAGGACTCCGCTCGGCATTCTCGCCAGGCGGAGTCCTGCCCTGGGACGAAGCTACTGCTTGACGATATCCAAGAGTTCTACTTCGAATACCAAGGTGGCGCCCGGTTTAATGACGGGAGGAGACCCACGGTCGCCATACGCGATCCCGGACGGGCAGACCAGCCGGCTCTTGCCGCCGACTTTGATCAACTGCACCGCCTCAGTCCAACACTTGATGACTTGATTGAGCGGAAAGGTTGCCGGTTCGCCGCGTTTGACGGAACTGTCGAAGACGGTCCCATCGGTCAGGGTGCCGTGGTAATGGACCTTGACGGTATCGGTGGCTTTGGGATTCGCGCCCTTGCCCTCTTTGAGAGTGGTGATGATCGCGCCCGACTCGGTTTTCTTGGCGCCCGGTTCGGCGGCGGCTTTGGCGATGAACCCGACGCCGGCCTTCTTCTCGACATCGGCCAGCGCAGACGAACGCACCTGCTGCATCTGTTGAATTTTCGGACCATACACCTGCAGATCGACTTTCTGCTGGCGCTTCATCACGCCATCAGCAAGGCCAGACCTTACGAACTCAAGTTCAGTCTCGTTCAACGTAAAGGGCTCCAACGATTGGCTGAGTGCCACCCCAAGGGCATACAGGGTTTTCTGTTCATCGTTGGCCGGTTCGGGCCCTGCGGCCCAAGTGAGTGAAGACATGAGGAGCACGACTGAGGAGACGGCACCGATCACATGACGCATGGACGATCCTTTCTGCTGAACAACAAGCCTCTGCCCACCATATGCCAGACAACCCTCGCGGCTCAAGAAAATTCTTGGCGGCCTGCTGAAAATGACCGCCTGCTTCGTTCTCAGTTGCGACTCTCGTTGCAACGTACCCCCGCGCGGGAGAGAGCTGTGCCGACAGACTCGGGGGTGGGCGGGTAAGAACAGCACGCCTCACTCGCGTCGCTCCTTGCGGCCTTGCTGGACGACCATTTTGAGCATCCCGCTGGGAGGAGTAGTCAGGAGAGCCGATCCCGCCCATGTGGGCTGAGGAGATCCAGCAGAGGACCGATGGGGACGATGCGGGTGGGATTGATGTCGTCATGCGTCATGTAATAGTGCCGTTTGATATGGTCGAAATCGACCGTCTCGGCGATGCCCGGAACCTGGTAAAGATCCTTGAGGTAGCCGGAAAGATGGGGATAGTCGACAATGCGCCGGAGGTTGCATTTGAAATGGCCATGGTAGACGGCATCGAATCGGAGCAGCGTGACGAACAACCGCCAGTCGGATTCGAGGAACTGTGAGCCAAAGAGGTAGCGATGGTCGCGGAGCCTGAATTCCAATTCATCCAGCTCGGCGAACAGGCGGCGGGCCGCTTGTTCGTAGGCCTGTTGCGACGTGGCAAACCCGGCGCGGTAGACGCCGTTATTGATCCGTTCGTAAATCACGACGTTGAGCGCGTCGATCTGTTCACGCAGCGGCGGTGGATACAAGTCGAGGGTACTGTCTGTAAAGCGATTGAACTCTCCATTGAACATGCGCATGAGGTCATCGTCGGAATTGCTCACAATCCGCTTGGTCAGATTGTCCCACAGCACCGGTACGGTCACCCGCCCGCGATAGGCGGGATCGGTCGTGCGATAGGCTTCGCTGAGAAAGCGGAAGCCGTTCAAGGAGTCCAGTGAATGACCCGGACCGTTGCGAAAGGCCCAGCCGCGTTCGTCGCGAATCGGGTCGACCACGGTCATGCCGATTACCGGCTCCAATCGTTTGAGTGCGCGCACAATGATCGTGCGATGGGCCCAGGGGCAGGCGAGCGAGACATACAGATGGTACCGTCCGGCTGCCGCCGGATAGCCGGATCTGCCATCGGCGGTGACCCAGTCGCGAAAGGCATCGTCTTGCCGTTCGAACTCCCCCGCGTCGGTCTGCTCATTCGGGAATTGAGGTTGTGCCGACATTGAGCGTCCTTTTATTCGGGAGGCTTCTTCTGGCCCCAAAGAGGCGGCTTGGGCTGGGGACCATCCACCGGGAAAGTCTGGCATCTGTGATGAAGGGGCCGGCCGGTTCTTTTCCGGCGTGCATGGACGACGCTGCCCTTATTACCAGCGCCGGTGCCATCGTCCGAAATAGGGCCGATAGTAGCGAGGCCCCCATGCATAGGGGCGGCCATAAAACGGTGATCCATAGGGCCAGGGGCGGCCGAGATAGAGTCCGAAGCCGACCGATGGATATCCGTACAGGAGTCCCGGAGCGACATACCCATACGCGGGGAGGGAGGACGATTGCTCGGACATGCGGCGCTGGAGATCGGCCGTCATGGCGTTTTGCCGATCGGCCTGCTCTTTCAGCTGGCCGACCGTGTTTTGTTGGAGCTGCACATCGGCTTCGAGCTTTGAAATTTTTTCACGCTGGATTTCGATAAACGCTTGGAGGCATCGAGTGTGTGCGTCGCCCGCATAGTTGGAACATTCCCATGGGCCGGAGCTGTCGGCACGGACAGGAGCGACGGAGAGGATCGCGCAGAGTCCTAACATCACCGGGATGCACCGTCGATGGGGAAAGCCCCTTGGTCTGATCAGTAGAGGTGCCATAATCTTCCTCCCGGACCTGATAGAACAGCCTATCATGCCCCTGTCAGCGAAGACCAGATCCGCCCTCATGGAAAAACGCAGCGCTATCTCAAGGGTTGACAGCAAGACGAAGGGAATGGTCTTTTCTGTTGGCAAGACACTCAGAAAGGAGGCAGTCAATGGGTGGCAAGCAGGTGGTTGCGGTCGTCGGAGCTACGGGTATGCAAGGAGGCGGATTAGTGCGGGCAATCCTGGCCGATCGCGCCAGTGGGTTCACGGTGCGTGCCTTGACCAGGGATGTGAATTCGGACAAGGGGAAAGAACTAGCGCGGCTGGGAGCGGAAGTCGTCTCGGCCGATGTTCACGACGTTGACAGTCTCAAGCGTGCCTTCGCGGAAGCCTACGGAGCCTTTTGCGTGACCTTTTTTTGGGCGCACATGTCGCCGGAGAAGGAATACGCCGAGGCGGAGGCGATGGCCACTGCTGCCAAGGCAGCGGGAGTGCAGCATGTGGTCTGGTCGACGCTGGAAGATACTCGACGGTGGGTGCCCCTGAGCGACCCTCGCATGCCGACGCTGATGGGGAAATATAAAGTGCCGCATTTTGATGTGAAGGGCGAGGCTGATCAGCTGTTCAAGCAGCTTGGCGTGCCGACGACCTGTATGCTGACCTCTTTTTATTGGGACAATCTCATCCATTTCGGCATGGGCCCGAAAAAAGCACCGGACGGCACGCTTGCGTTTACCCTGCCGATGGGCGAGGCCAAGTTGCCCGGGATTGCGGCCGAGGATATTGGAAAGTGCGCATGGGGATTGTTCAAGAAGCCGGATCGCTATCGTGGTGCCACGGTGGGTGTAGCGGGGGAGCATCTCACAGGACCTCAAATGGCCGCGGCGTTAACGAAGGCGCTCGGTCAAGAGGTGCGCTACAACTCAGTCCCACCGGAGGTCTATCGGACGTTCGGGTTTCCCGGCGCCGATGATTTGGGCAACATGTTTCAATTTAAACGTGATTTTACCGCGGCCTTCTGCGGAGCCAGAGATCCGGCGTTCGCGCGCAGCCTCAATCCCGAGTTGCAGACCTTTGCGCAGTGGCTGGAGAGGAACAAGGCGCAGATTCCACTGTCCTAGTGGGAGTTCGACTGGTAGCGTGGGCGACAGGGCTGGAATGCCCCATGGACTATATGGTGGAAGCCTTGGCAAGCGGGTCGTGAAAAAAATATCCCGCGCACATGTAGCTCAAGATGAGAGCATTCTCGCAGGTGGCTCAAAAAGGGCGTCCAGCGAGGCCGCAGCGAATGAAGCCCCGAGGCGTACCCTTGGGGGTACGTTGAGGGGCTGATTGATGCGAGAACAAAGCTGGCGGCATTTTTCAGTCACCTGCTAGGCCGGAACTTTTGGTTGCAGCTTCCGCTTGGCAGCGTGACAGGATGGCTTGAGCGCGTTGCATGGTACGCGTTGGATCTTGATCGCGCGGAAGCCGCGAGACCCCATCACGATTTTCGACTCGGACGAGGGCTCGCCGTTCATGAATCCCGGGAGGGAGGCGAGCGTCGTCAGGACGCAGATCGAGAGCACAGTCAAGAACCAGACGATGTAGATTGAGTACCGCATGGACTATTCCTACCACAGCGAGATGAGAAGTCAACGAAACGGTTTTTCTCAGCGCCGACATTTTCACTTCGTCTCATTGTGGTGACGCGCGCTCACGTCCTGTTCGTCTCCCGCATTGCGCGCCTATCGCGCGCTCGGTACAATCCCCCCGCCTGTCATAGGGCGGGGTTCTCTCCAGGACACTTCGTGAATGGTTCCATGCTGTTGTCGTTCGTCATTCTCTATCTGACCTGCTCGATCGGCATCGGATTGTATGCCGCGACCCTGGTCCACAACACGCAAGACTTTGCGGTCGCAGGGCGTCGTTTGCCGCTCCCCTTGGTCACGGCCACCGTCTTCGCGACCTGGTTCGGCGCCGAAACCGTGTTGGGCATTTCCGCGACCTTTGTCAAAGACGGCCTGCGAGCCGTGGTCGCCGATCCGTTTGGATCGAGCCTCTGTCTGATCCTTGCCGGATTGTTGTTCGCCCGTCGGTTATACCGGTTGAACCTTCTCACGATCGGAGACTATTACCGCCTCCGGTACAATCGCGCCGTCGAAGTCCTCTGTACCCTCTGCATCGTGGCGTCGTATCTCGGGTGGGTCTCGGCGCAGATCAAAGCGCTCGGGTTGGTCTTCAATATCGTGACGGACGGCGCCATGAGCCAGCCGATCGGTATGGTGACGGGAGCGTTGATCGTGTTGACCTACACGACGTTCGGCGGAATGTTCTCCGTGGCGATTCTGGATTTCGTCCAGATCACCATCATCATGGGTGGGATGATCTATATCGGTTCGGTGGTCAGCGGATTGGCCGGTGGGGTCGAAGCCGTGGTGAGCCATGCCGCGGCGGCGGGAAAGTTGGATTTCTTTCCGCCCGCCGAGCTCGAATCCTGGATTCCCTTTCTCGGGGCCTGGATCACGATGATGTTCGGGTCGATCCCTCAGCAGGATGTCTTCCAGCGTATCACGTCGGCGCGGGATGAACAGACGGCCGTGCGAGGATCGGTGTTGGGCGGATCGCTCTATTTTTTCTTTGCCTTCGTGCCGATGTTTCTGGCCTACTGCGCAACTCTGATCGATCCGGCCCAGGTTGCGGACCTCATGGACCGTGATTCCCAACTCGTGTTGCCCACCTTGATTGTGCGACACACGCCGATCGTGGCGCAGATCGTGTTTTTCGGAGCCCTGCTCTCCGCCATCATGAGCTGTTCCTCAGCCACGTTACTTGCGCCGTCGGTCGCGTTCAGTGAGAACATCGTCAAAGGGTTCATGCCACGGATCGGCGACCGTGGGTTGCTGCGCGTCATGCGAACGGTCCTGATCGGGTTTGCCGCTATCGTCCTGCTGTTCGCACTTCGCTCGGAAGCCACCATTTTTCGAATGGTGGAAAGCGCCTACAAAGTGACGCTCGTGGCGGCCTTCGTGCCGCTGTTCGCCGGATTGTATTGGGCCAGAGCCACTACGCAAGGCGCTTTGCTGGCGATCGCGACAGGGCTTGGGACCTGGATCACGTTAGAGTTGGCCGGCGCCCCCGATGCGATTTGGCCGCCGCAAATCGTCGGGTTTTTGGTGGCTGCTGCCGCCATGGTCGCCGGATCACTCCTGCCACAGATCATCGACCGCCGGGCTGAGATTGCCCGCGTCGATCGACCTCCGCCGCTCACCAGGAGCCTGTCCGACTAATGCCATTCTGCTACGGCGAATGATCTCCGGGCATCTGCGTCGTTCTCGGCTCGAAAAATTCCTCAACGTATTCAGCGAATACGCTTCCGGTTTTTTCAAGCCTGCGGCCTAACATCTGCCGCCACTCCTTCGCCTCGCGACGAAGGATTAATCGGAAGGCTCCTAGCTTTCTCGTTCGGCCTCCTCGCCGGACTGCACGTACGCCTACGTCGGCCTTACGTGCGAGAAGCCCCGGCTTCGGTCTCGAACGACTCGCGACGGCATTCATGAATAATCTGGGCTAGGCCTGTCAAGTAGATCAAGCAGGAGAACTCGCGTGAAGAATCTCGTGCACCTTGTGAATCAGATCTTCGGGCGAGAAGGGTTTCTGTAGAAATGTGGCCTGGCCCTGCGACTCGTCACCCGTCACCGGAGTGTTGTCGCTATAGCCCGACATATAGAGAACTTTTAGGGCCCCGAAATGGCCTCGGAGGCGCATGGCCAATTCTTTTCCATTCATGCCCGGCATCACTAAATCAGTCACGACCAAATCGATGTGCAGGCTGCTTCGACGAATCAGATCCAGCGCGCGGAAGCCGTCTTCCGCTTCATGCACCGTATAGCCATGCGTTCGGAGAATGTGCTGGGTCAACAGCCGCACCGACGGTTCGTCCTCAACCAGAAGGATGACTTCCGTTCCCGGCCGGCTGTTGACCTCGGGCGAAGCGGGGAGAAGCACAGCGTCTGAGGCAGCCACCTCCGGCAGAAATACGGTCATAGTGGTGCCCTGTCCCACGGCGCTCTCGACTCTGATCGTTCCGCCGCTCTGGTGGACGATGCCATAGACCGTCGACAAGCCGAGCCCGGTTCCTTGTCCCACGGGTTTGGTCGTGAAGAAGGGCTCGAAGATCTTGGTCTTGGCGGCCGGATCGATGCCGGCCCCCGTGTCGTGCACGCGCAATCGCACATAGGTGCGAGCGTTGCGCGGGGTCTGTCCCTGCCCCCACACCTGGTCGGGGAATACCTGACGCGTGTCGATGGTTAACGTGCCCCCGTGCGGCATCGCATCGCGGGCATTGACCGCCAAATTGAGCAGGACCTGTTCGAGCTGGACCGCGTCGACCTTGACCCAGCGCGGGGTGGAGTCGAGCCGGAGCACGATCGTGATGTGTTCGCCGATGAGGCTTTTCAACAGCGCCACGAGGTCCTGAATGACCCGATGAAGGTCCAGCGAGACGGGGTGAAGCATCTGCTTGCGGCTGAAGGCCAACAATTGGCCGGTGAGGGCCGCGCAACGTTCGCCGGCGCGCTGGATTTCCTGAACGAAGTGACGGGCCGACGAATTCTGATTCAGCTCCTGCAGCAGGACTGCGCTATACCCGAGGATGACGGTCATGACATTGTTGAAGTCGTGCGCCACCCCTCCTGCCAACCGTCCGACGGCCTCCATCTTCTGCGCTTGCCGCAACTGATCTTCCAGTTCACGGGCATCCGTAATGTCTTCGGTGATGCCGCTCAAACTGTCGACTTCACCGGTGGGAGTATGGTGGATGACCATCCGGTCGTGAATCCACCGGATTTGTCCGTCGGGACGCACGATGCGATAGAGACGCTGCAGATCGTGTCCGGTTGGATTGGCTATTTCTGCGTCGTACGCTTGGGTGACGAGCCGGTGGTCATCCGGATGAATGCAATTCCGCCAGAGTGTCGGATCTTCGTAAAAACGTTCGGCGGGAATACCCCAAATTCGTTCAAACGCCCGGTTGACGTAGAGAACCTGGGGGGGTTGCGCCCGGGCGAACCAAACGCCCTGGTTGAGATTGTCGGTGAGGTGGTTGAACCGCTGTTCACTGGAGAGGAGGGCGGTTTCGGTACGCCGATGCTCCTGCACGGCGTCCTGCAGGCGAGCATTGGCTTGCGCCAGGTCGACGGTGCGTTCGGCGATCCGTTGTTCAAGCCCGCTTTGGGTGGTCCGTAGTTGCTCTTCCATCATTCGTCGTTCGTGGATTTCTTTGGTGATCTCCTGATTCAATCGCTCCACTGCCTCTGTTCGGGTCGTCAGGGATTGAATGAGAGAGAGGTTTTCAAGTCGCAAGCTCATGGAGGCGAGGATCACGCGATGGAAGTTCCAGGCTGAAAGGATCGTGGCGAAGAGAAAGAGGGTGCCCATGAGCCCCATGATCGAATGGAATTCGTGGCCGCTGAGAAACAAGTGGGCGAGAAGAGGGAGGGCTAAGGCCAAGGCGTAAGAAAGGAACAGGGTGAAAGAGACCGAGAAGAGGGAAATCGCCCCGGCCGTCATGCCTCCTAAGACGAACATCTGCACCACTTCGTAGGGAAAGGGAATTTCAGGCGTAAAGAAATAGACGCTGCTGCCCCATCCCAGGCCCGAGAGAGTGGTACTGACCAGCATCCAGCGGTGCCAGTCGGCTGCTTGCCAGGATGAAGGGACTCCCCGACGGTAATTCATGATCAACAGGGCCCTGGCTCCCGCCGAGATCCACATGATGAGGACCCACAAAACTAGAGATTGATGAGGAACGACCGGCCAGACCACTGCGGCAAGAATGGCGGCGTTGACGGCACTCACCAGCACCCCTGTGGGCATAGTGCGATACAGAACCCGCACTTGTTCGGCTTGTAGCGGCGACAGGAGATCGGTGTGGGGGGGGCGATCCATGCACAGGCCTCGCTCGACAAAAAATTACGGGACGTCGGGCGGGAACGTCCTCGTCACGACAGGGGAACGCCAGGTGATTTCACGTACTGTACCATGATTGCGGCAGGTCCAACCCTAAAAATTCACTCGCAGATTGAGCGAGCCCACATGCAGCGTGCTGCGGTAGGTTCCGTTGACGGTCGGATTGACATTGCCGGCAATGGTGCGCGCTTCATACAGGATCGCCTGGTACGCCAGATCGATGCCGAACCCTTTGGGGCTGAAAGCCTTATCCGATCCGCCACAGGGCAGCACGCCGAAAAACCTGCCCTTGTCCCGGCACATGAACCCGATACCGGTGGAGAGGGCATGTTGATCGCCATCGGGAATAGCAGGGTTGTACGTCTGGTCCGGGATCGCTTTCTGACCATGCCAGTAGCCGGCGCGCAACGCGATATCCCAATCGGGCAGCGGCTGTGGCCTGAGCCATTTGTATTCGGTGCCGATCATGACCGTATAGCCGCTCGTCCAATTGGCGGGGGTCGGGATGGTGAGCCCGTTGGAAAGGGTTGTATCCAGATGACGAACCGATTTCCAGCCGGTGTAGTCAACATCCAATTCCAATTTCCATTCACGATCCCGATCGCGAACCGGCCATATGGCGATACCTCCCGTCAGGATTTGCGGGAGCACGACGGTGGTGCGGGCATCCGCAACAGGGGCGCCGCCGGCGAGCAGCTGCCCATGAAGATGAAGCGTGGCCTGGCTGCGATAGAGGAGCCCAATATTGACCAGCGGAAGTCCGTCTTCATTTCGCAATGGGGTATAGAGCAGGCTGGCATTGAATCCCGCAGCCGTGTCACGTCCATTCAATTCCATGCCGGTCCCCGCCGGGATGCCGAGGCCGCCAGGCCACCGAAACTGTCGTTCCACCTGTCCTTCGCCGAAGGCTCCTGAAAATGTGTAGATGTCCGCTCCTAAACCGATGGCCACATCCGGAAGCGGTCTGAAGGCGATGGAAGGGCGAATGTCGATGAGTTCGAGGGCCGCCTTCGTGGTGGCGGTGGCGAAGGGGCCGCTGTCAGGCCAGCGCGTCAACGTGCCGAAGGGATTGAAGACGGCCAGGCCGACGGTCGTGCTGTCGAACGACCCGATCCCGAGATCTTTCAAGTTGGCAGTGAGGTAGAAGTTCGAGGGGGGCGGAAGCGCCACGCTGCCACGCAAATCGCCGTTCGTTTGAGCGCCGGCCGCATTTTGAAATGACAGGGCGCCGCCGATGAGCGACGTGCCGGCCGAGAGTTGCACCCCGCGGAGTTGGGTCATGCCGGCCGGGTTGTAGTACCCCGCGGAGGCATCGTCGGCTTGGGCTGTGAAGGCGGACGCCTGACCCGTGGCCGAGGCGCTGTGATCATAGAGGCGAAAACTTCCCGCCAAGGCCGGCAGGGGAACAATGGCCAGCATCGTGGCCATGAGGACCCCCCAGGCTAGGAAGCGGGGCCCGGCTGAGGCGCACTTTCGCGAGCAGGATGGAACGGGAAGATCGTCTGCGGCGCATGGCTGCAATGCATGACGCATGCGCAAGGTTCGTGTCTCCCTGCCATCGAGCGGATAATTTGTATGCATCGGCGCATTCCTCGCGAGAACGGTTCTAGGTACTAGGGCGTAGGCTCTCAGATTGGCGCCCATCTAAGGGGACCGAAGAGTGTTTGTCAAGCTTGGAACGACACCCGATCTGAGCCGAGCGATCGAGCGGATGTGATTTCGTGCATGGGATCGCGTATGCTCGCCGGAATGGGGATGTGGACGTGACGTTCGGCAGACGCTGGGTCCTGCGCGGGGTGCTGGCCTTGCTTGGCATGGCCGCGCTGGCCGCGGGAATGGCGTTGACCTATGGCCTGTACTTATCGGCCAGCCTCGCCTTGCCTACGGGCGACGACCATCCTCCTCGTCTTATTTACGGCGCGCCGTTTCTCCTCAAGCCCGATCTCGACATCGCCTCATCGCACCTCCTCGAGCGCCTCAATCAGCTCGGCTATCGCGCCGTCGAGTCGCCGGTGCGCGTACCGGGGGACTATCGCGTCACGGCTGCCGCAATCGATATTTACCTGCATGAGTTTACGGACCTTCATCTACGGCCCGTTCCCGCGCGATTGCTCCTTGATCAGGGGAGGGTTGCGAAAGTGCTCTCGATCGAGCATGGCGACGAGCTGTTCCCTGCCTATCTTGAGCCGCAACTGATCAGCGGATTACGCGGGGTCTCCCGGCAGGTTCGGGAGTGGGTGTCATATGACGAGATGCCGGCCCGGTTCATCGATGTGTTGCTGGCGATCGAGGATCGGCGGTTTTTCAGCCATCCCGGTCTCGATCCGGTGGCCGTGGCCCGAGCGGTGTGGACGAATCTGGCCCGCGGAACGGTCATTCAGGGCGGGAGCACCATTACCCAACAGTTGGCCAAGAATCTCTTCTATTCTCCGCAACGCACCTTTGGCAGAAAGCTAAGGGAATCCATCGCGGCGCTCGTGCTGGAGGCGAAGTATCCGAAGAAAGCGATTCTCGAAAGTTATGTGAACGAGATCTATCTCGGCCAGGTGGGGTCGGTCTCTATCTATGGGGTGGGGGAGGCGGCCCACCGGTATTTCGGGAAGCGCATGAGTGCGCTCAGCCTGGAGGAAGCCGCTCTGCTGGTGGGAATGATCAAGGGCCCCAATACCTATTCGCCGATCAGAAATCCCACCCTCGCGAAGCACCGTCGCGATGTCGTATTGGGAAGGCTGCATAGCCAGGAACTGTTGGCGGACAATGAATGGAAACTGGCGGTGATGTCGCCGGTGCGAGTCTTGCCGCCCCAAGATACCCTGGCGGATGCGCCCTTCTTCGTCGATTATCTGTTGCGACAAATGGAAGAGACGACCGGCGCGCCGCTTCCCGATGGCGTCAGGGTCTATACGACGCTCGATCCGATTCTGCAGCGGCTGGCCGTGGAGACGTTGGGAAGCGGACTCACGAAACTGGAAACGGCCTATCCTGCGTTAACGAGCCACGCCGATCCGGTACAGGGCGCACTGGTCGCGCTCGATCCGATGAGCGGGGCCATCCTTGCGATGGTGGGGAGTCGCGAGTATCGCACCAGTCAGTTCAATCGGGCCGTACAAGCGAAGCGTCAACCAGGTTCGTTGTTCAAGCCGCTGGTGTATCTCGCGGCACTGGACGCTCGCCACGAATTGACCGGTGGCCAGGCGATTACGCCGGCGACGCTGCTTGTCGATGAGCCGGTGACGTTCGAATCCCGCGCCGGTGTGTGGGCGCCGCAGAATTACGACCATCGGTTTCACGGCACGGTGTCGCTCAGGACCGCCCTGGAACAATCGTTGAATGTCCCGGCAGTGAAGGTGGCGCAGACGGTGGGGACGAAACGCATCCTCCAGCTGGCCCGAAGTTTGGGCATCCGCAGCCCATTGAGCGACAACCTCTCTCTCGCTCTCGGCACCTCCGGCGTGTCGCTCCTGGAGATGACAGCGGCATATGGCGCCCTGGCCTATGGGGGAGTGTTTGTCGCTCCGACGGCTGCCCAGGCTCTTATCACGCCGGAAGGAGATCCGGCCTGGCGTCATACGCCGGAACGGCATCAGGCGGTATCGGCACAAGCCACGTTTGTTATGACCTCGATGCTCACGGGGGTAGTCGAACGCGGGACCGCCTCGAAAGCGAAGGCCATGGGTCTCCGGAGCAGCGTGGCGGGAAAGACCGGCACGACGGACGGGTATCGCGATGCCTGGTTCGTCGGGTACACCTCCGACGTCGTCCTCGGGGTGTGGGTGGGATTTGATGATGAAGAGGCGTTGAACCTGACGGGGGCGCAGGCAGCGCTGCCCATGTGGGTGGAATTCATGCGCCGGATCGTGCCGGCCGCGCCGCGCCAGGTTGCGACGCCTTCGGCGGTGGTCATGCGCGACATCGATCCCAAGACCGGTCAACTGGCCACCTCCAAATGTCCGCAGCGAACGACGGAACTGTTTATCGAAGGCACGGAACCTACCGGCTATTGCGAGGTGCATGGCAGCGGATTCTGGGAACGGTTGAGGCGTAGTTTTGGTTTTTCCTAGAACCGATCAAAAAGCTGGTGTAGGCTCGCTTCATGTTGGGATGGTCCTTCAGTTCATCCGCCACTGTGTGCGACAAGGAGCTCGTGATGATGAAGAAGTCCGGTTTTGTGGAGAACGACAACATTACTTTACTGGCCAAGGGCGTGTTGCTGAAGGGCGAGATGCGGGTGGAGGGGACGGTCCGTATCGACGGCCGGCTGGAGGGAGATCTCCATACCACGGGGACCGTCGTCATCGGCGAAGACGGGGTCGTGCAGGGGACGATCCATGCGGGGACGATTATCTGCAGTGGAAAAGTCAAGGCGACCGTGATGGTGACCGAACGTCTGCAACTGTTGAAAACAGGCATGCTCGTCGGCGAGGTCCATGCCCCGGCGTTTTCCATGGAAGATGGGGCGAAGTTTCAAGGCCTGTCGGATATGGGCGTGGCCTCGTGGGGCGATGACGCGCAGAAACTTCCCGGCAATGTGCGAGAGATTTCATCCCAGCGTCCCAAGGCACTGGCGGCGTTGGGCGAAAATGCCTGATGCGTCCGGCCGGTTCCGTCTGACCCAGCGAGTCGATTTCCATCCGCCGTTCCATCATGTCCGTTGTTGTCGGTGCCGCCGCTCTCGGCGCCACGCCAACCGGGTGGTCTCATTTCGATACAATCCTCATCATGCCTCATGCGGCGACATTCGGTTGTTGTACTGAGCCCACCACGAGGGGCGGAAACTGGATAAAGATTTGCGGCGGACAGTCGAGAGACTGCTCGGCAGTCAAAGGATCCTCCGCCTTGGCTGGAATAAGCGCCGGTGACGGCCTCTCACGCGTTGGTTTTATCGTCTTGAGGCCTCGTTGCCGCGTCAGTCCAACGGAATTGTGATCGTCATCCCCCCCATGACATCGTTGAGCTTAAAGTCGCGTTTCGGGCTGAGCGGGTGGCTGTTATGGCATTTGACGCAGGCGTCGGAAATCGCACGGTCTGAATAGATGGCCTGGAAATATTGTTTGCGGCCACTCGACACAATGCCGGTAAAGGGACGATCGGGAGTCTGCGCAAAACTCTCCAGCGCGCGCCGTTCTAATTCGGTGGCGGGTGCATTTCGCTGATAGACCGGCCAGAGGCTGATGAGACGATAACGAATCCCTCGCCCGGACTCGGCCACGAGTTTCCCTGAATGTTGGAGAAATTGCGCCGGGAGGGGCAGGGCATTTTCATGTTCCCAATGTTCCACGGCAGACACGATGCCTTTGGCCTGCATCCGGTTGACGACTTGATTGGTGTAGATCGTGCGGTCGGCATCCAGTACGGCGTGCACGTAGTCCGCCACTCTTTCCGGGGAAATACCAGCCGGCGGAGAAATATCTTTCGCCTGCAGCTGATAGGCCGAGGCGCAGGCCAGAATCACTGCGCACCAGACCGGTCGTGCCAGGATGGTT
The DNA here is from genome assembly GCA_021323395.1 of Nitrospira sp. Classification (GTDB taxonomy): domain Bacteria; phylum Nitrospirota; class Nitrospiria; order Nitrospirales; family Nitrospiraceae; genus Nitrospira_A. The sequence goes on along the minus strand of JAJONL010000011.1, from coordinate 41,215 downwards.
GTCAGGATGGAACGCATGGCTCCTCCTTTCGCACCGCTGCTTTATCCGCCGGCAGGATGATCACACAGGTGGTGCCTTTGCCCTCCGGACTCTCCAGCCGGATCTCACCACCGAATTTTTTGACCAGCCGTTGGGCCACGGTCAGGCCGAGGCCGGAACCTTCTCCTTGCCCTTTCGTCGTAAAAAATGGGTCGAAGACCTTGCCTAAATGTTGCTTGGGAATGCCCGGCCCATTGTCCCGGATCTTGACCGTGATGATCCCGTTATGCTCCTCCGTGCTCAGCCACAAGTCTCCACGGCCTCCCATGGCTTGGATGGCGTTGGTGAGAATGTTGAGAAAGGCCAGCCGAAGCTGGTCCGGAAGGGCGGTCACAGCGGAGAGGGCCACGTAATGTTTCTGCACATTCAGTCCCAGGCAATCGTGCGAGGTCTGCACGATCGCCAGCGCCTGCTCCAATTGCGCTGTGATGTCCACCGGGACCCGTTGGTTTTTTGATTCCCGGCTGGCGACTCCGGTGAAGTCCCGAATAATGGCCGCCATCTTTCGGCCGTGCCCGACGATGTCCTGCGCATATCCCTTGGCCCGCTCCAAATCAGCCTCTTCTTGAATCGCCTCTCCGAGGCCGAGAATCCCGAACAGCGGATTGTTGAGTTCATGCCCGATGCCGGCGGTCAGCACGTCGAGGCTTCCGGATTTCTCCGCCTGAATCAGTTGATCCTGCAACCGGCTCTCGTCGGTGGTATCGCGCAACACCAGTCCGAATCGCTTTCCTGCGCCGCTGCGGCTTTCCAACGGAAACCACTCGTAGTGATAGAGGTGCGAGCCGATCGTCAGCTCGCGGCGACTCGTCGGCGAGTCTTGAACGACCGTGGGATTCAGCGGATCGCGGGCGACGTGTGGCGCACGCTCCCTGTCTGAATGGGAGGACGCGGTGGGGACGCCACGCTCGACCGAGCGCAGGTTCTGCCGCAGGGCTTGGAGGTGATCCTGGTCCAGGGGCAGCAGGTCGAAGAGCGGGCGGGCCGACCAGCCGTTCTCGCCTGTATTGAGCGCTTCTCGCGAGGCCCGATTCATGTACTGGATGCGGTCCTGCTGGTCGATCATGATGATCGGAGTCGGCACGGCGTCCAGGACCTGGTCGGTTGATTTTTGTAAATATTGCACTTCCTGCGTTTTTTCTTCGACCTGTGTGTTCAACCCCGCGAAGGCGGCTTCCAACTGTGTATGCATACGGTTGAACTCCACCGCGAGCTCCTCCAACTCATCGCCCGTGTGGATCTGGATGGGTTCCCGCAACTCGCCGCGTCCGATGAGTCGCGCCGCTTCCTGGAGCCGGCGGACCGGAGTGACAATGCGGCTCGCGGCGAAATATCCGAGTGTGGCGAGCAAGCTGAGCGCGACCAGCGCCAGGATGACCATCCACAGCATGAGGTGTCGGATCGGCGCGAACAGCTCGTCGGATGATTGCCAGACGAAGGTGTGCCAGGCGCCTATTTCCAGCGCTCCATTGGTGGCGCGGCTGGTTTCCGGAAGCGGGGCGAACCCGATGATCGCGGTGCCCGTTCCGCCATGTCCGTCGCTCTCGGCCGTCACCCATCCGGGCTGGCGCGTGGTGACCTGTGGGATCAGCGCCGGATCCGACAAGCGCACTCCCGTGGGCAGGATGGGACAACTGAGGACGGTCCCGCGGCTGTCGATCAGCATGACGTGGCCGGTCTTGCCGAATCGAATGGGGTGGGTGGCGGGGCTGAAGAATTCCTTGGCATCGATCACGCGATGGAGCACGCCGACGACCTCATACCGGAGGCTGTCCATGATGGGAAGGGACACGCTGACGACATAGGCATTGGCCTGGTCATCGAAATGGAGGTCTTCAATATAGAGTTGGCCCACTCCTTTATTGAACGTGCCTTTCCACCAGAGGCTGTCGGCATGGGCGAAGCTCGGTCTGGTCGTCAGGGCAGCAAACAGATTCCCCTCGACATCGGTGACGAACAGCTTTTTCGTGGCGGCGCGGACAACTTGGGGCAACAGCAGGTCGGACTCATTCTGTGAACCGGCGTAAAACGCTTGTAACAGGAGGGCGGTGGGATTTTCGGTCAGCGCTTTTACTGCCGCAGGGTCCCGTGCTTCCCAGTGCGTCTTCTGCTGAGCGAGCGAGATGCGCGCAGGGTTCCGGTCTGACGCGTGCAGGATATCGCGTCGCCGTTCCAACTCACGGACGATGTCTGGATGCACGGCGATACGAGAGGTCCTCGCGACTTCTTCCGCTACCAGCAGGTCCAGCTTGCGGGCGGCTTCGGTGGCCAAGGCCTGAAAACTCTCGCCGCTGACCACTTGGATTTCCTTGGAGCCCTGCAGGAAGGCCATGCCCAGCCCGAGTAAGAGCGGGACCACGCCGACCAACAGCATGGACACGATCAATTTGCGCTTCAGTCCCCAACCCATGGCCTTTAAGATGGGGAGCGAGGTGGTCGTCATAAGGCCGCGCCTGGCATCGTCGGCTGAACCTGTGGAAATTCGATACGGAAGGTCGACCCGACGCCGACGTCGCTTTCGACGCAAATGTGACCTTCCATCTTCGAGATCACCGACATCACATTGTACAATCCCAGCCCGGTGCCTTTTCCCGGTGGTTTCGTCGTGTACAGCGGTTCAAAAATCTTGGAGAACGCTTCCTTGGGAATTCCGCATCCCGTATCACTGACCGACGCGACGACCCCTCCCTCAGGACCGACACCTGTGCGGAGCGTCAAGGTGCCTCGGTCCTTGATAGCTTGGACGGCGTTGGTGATCAGATTGACGAATACGTGAAGCAGTTCATCCGGGTTGCCGATGACCATGGCATCCTCGGCATAATGTTTCACGACGGTAATATCCTGCAGCGTCACGGCGTAGCGGGCGATCTTGAGCGCCTCATCCATTTTCAGGTTGAGATTGACGGGGACCGGTTCGCCCGCGCCGTCGCGCCGGGCATAGCTGGTCAGATCGCGGCAGAGCGCGCTGGTGCGTTTGACGGCTTCGGTGATGTCGCGGGCCTGTTCGTGGACGATATCCAGATCCTGCTCATCTGTCAGGTTCTCTGCGAGTCCAAGGATCAGTTGCAGCGGATTGTTGATGTCATGGGCAATGCCAGCCGCGAAGGAACCCAGTCCGGCCAGTTTGTCGGCCTGAAACAGTTCGGCTTCCAATTTCGACTGGTGTTGCACGAGATTCCAGACTAATCGAGTGGTCGCTCCGCTCAGGACTTCTGAGCCGGGACGCTTCATGGCCTGAATCAAGGATCCCATGGAGGGATCGCCGGTGACGTCCATAATAAGATTCACACCGTGATTCTGAACAAGATCCTGCACCCGTTCGGTCACCTGCACGTTCAGATCGCGCGCGCGCTTGAGTCCCAACGCGGTGGGGTCTTTGTCGGTAATGCCGACAATCTCGACATCCGGGATTTGATGCAACAACTCCAAGAGGGCGATGCCGCCTTTCCCGGCGCCGACGATCGCCACTTTAGTCGGAGCAGTATTCATGAAGAAGGTCCAGGGTTCGGTTCCGCCTGATCAGACATTCTCGACAGCCTGCTGTTCCGGGGAGGTCTGTATGACCTCCCCGGCGTCATGGCCGGAACAGAGCCGGCATCGACATACGGTTAGAGCCGGGCCAATTCGCGTTGTTCCATGGCTCTTGCCACTGCGGTGCGCAGCTTTTCCCCTTCGACCGGTTTCACCAGGTAGTCGACCACACCGCTGCGCAAAAATGACGTCGCCATGTCGGTATCGGGGAAACCGGTCAAGACAATGATCGGCACGCGGGGCCATTCTTGCTGAAAATAGGCAATGGCTTCGACCCCATTGATCTTGGGCATGCGGATGTCACATATGAGCACGTCCAGCAACAGCCGGTTTTCCCCGGTGTTAATGGCTTCAATCGCCTTCTCGCCGTTTTCTGCCTCGATGACTTCGTAGCCGGCTTTCTGCAAGGTCATGCGAACGACTTTACGGATGTCCGGTTCGTCATCCACGACGAGCACACGACCATTGCACGCTGACTCACTCATGAAGAAGCCCGATTTAAATTCTCCCATGATGCCCTCCTTGATGGTTGATGGGGTCTTGGTTACAAGGTCACGCTTGTTCGTGAGTAACAGCAACAGATATGCCAGCAGATGATTCGAGAAAAGGGTCCTGATTACGACGTGTTGTGGAAAGCGTGCGGTGTAGGGAGAGGAGAGGGCATGGCTGGTATCCACCAGGTCGGGTGAAATACACCACCGCCAGAAAGGGAGCTGGAGAGGCTGTAGGTCTGGGCGCAGCACTCGGCCTGAATATCTGACATCGGATTCAGGTGCGGCTCGGTTCGCACCGACAGGTCGCCTGGCTCCGAGAGACAACACCAGTTCGACCAGGCTCATGCTGCTGGGTAATAGGCGCCTCTGTCTGTCGGCTTTGATCTCCGCGATTCGGAATTGCCTTCAGCTTCACCGATGCGTTATTCTCGAACAGATGATTAGCGCCGAAACCGTGACCACATTCATCCGTCAGATATTTCCTGACGCCGCCGTGACTGTCATCGACAAAACCGGCACGCAGGATCATTTGATCGTGCGGGTGACTTCCGACGGGTTCGTCGATAAAAATCTTTTGGACCGGCATCGAATGGTGTACCAGGCATTGGCGGTTCCCATGAAAGACGGACGGATTCATGCCTTGGAGATCTCCGCCAGGACCAAGGCTGAGGCCGAGGAATAGGAGACATATGGCTGACCCAATCGACGAAGAAATTCAGAAAGAGATCAAAGCGAATAAAATCTTGATCTATGGCAAGGGCACGAAGACGATGCCGATGTGCGGTTTTACGCGGGAGACCATGCACTTTTTCGACAGGTACGGGTATCCCTATGAACTTATCGACGTGTTGTCGCAACCGGCTAAACGTGATGCGCTGACCAAATTGACGAACTGGCCGACTCTTCCCAAGGTATTTATCGACGGACAGTTCTACGGAGATACGGATATCCTGGATCCGATGGAAGCGAAGGGTGAAGTCGTGCCCTTGTTGAAGAAAGCCTTCGGGGCCGAATAGCGGACATGTCTCCCGGCCGTACCCTCACACGCACGCCTCTGAGGTGAACTTTGGCTGTACAGTTGGGAGAAAGGGGACGATGAGACAAAGTTCCCTGTAAGTTCTTGCGCGATCTTTCCCTTGCCGATAGAATCCCCCCAGCTGAGTATGGGTGAGGATGTTCAAGGCAAAAGTCCGCTGTGCGTCGATCTTGATGGCACTCTAATCAAGACCGACCTGCTGTGGGAATCTCTGCTGGCGCTTCTCAAGCAGAGTCCCCTTTCGTTGTTTCAGCTTCCCTTTTGGTTGCTGAAGGGAAGAGCCCATCTCAAACACCAAATTGCCCGCCGCGTGACATTGGATGTCACGACGCTTCCCTACCAGCAAGATCTGGTTGAATTTCTCTCCAAGGAACGGGAGTCCGGCCGAGAGTTGGTGCTCGCGACTGCCAGTCATGTGAGCTTGGCGCAGGCGGTGGCCGCCCACCTTGGACTGTTCGATGAGCGGGTCTATGGCAGCGATGACAGGATTAATCTGAAGGGTGCCCGCAAGGTGGCGCTCCTGGTTGAGCGGTATGGCGTCCGCCGATTTGCCTATGCGGGAAACTCCACGGCTGACTTGCCGGTGTGGGCTCAGGCACAGGAGGGCATTGTCGTCAACGCGTCCTCGGGGCTGGTCGGCCGGGCGCAGGCGCTGACCACGGTGAGCCAGGTCTTCAGCGAGCCGGTCAGCCGCCTCAAACCGCTTGCCAAGGCCTTGCGTGTGCACCAGTGGGCCAAGAACGTGCTCGTATTCATTCCGGTCGTCGCCTCTCACCAAATCACCGACAGCCTGCTCCTGCTGCAGGCGGGGTTGGCGTTCTTGTCCTTCAGCTTTTCGGCTTCTTCCGTCTATATCCTCAATGACTGTCTGGATCTCGCTTCCGATCGACGACACCCGCGGAAAAAGAATCGTCCCTTCGCGTCCGGCCGTCTGTCGATTCCGTTCGGGATTCTCTTGGCCCTCGGCTGTCTGCTCGCAGGAGTCCTTCTGGCGCTCCTGCTGCCTTCGCTGTTCTTGCTCGTTTTGGCGGGGTATTTAGCGCTGACGACAGGGTATTCGTTTTACCTGAAGCAGTTCGTCCTGTTGGACGTGATTGTGTTGGCCCAACTTTACACGGTCCGAGTGTACGGCGGCGGAGCCGCAACCGGGGTGGCTCCTTCTCATTGGTTGTTGACCTTTTCATTGTTTCTCTTTCTCAGCCTCGCACTCGTGAAACGGTTTACCGAACTTCGGCTCATGAGCCAGGCGGAAGGCAAAGAGCTGCATGGGAGGGGCTATTGGGTGTCGGATATCGAGCATATTTCGAGTATCGGTTCGGCGAGCGGCCTGCTGGCGGTATTGGTCTTGGCGCTCTACATCAGCAGCAAGGAAGTGCTCCTGCTGTATTCGCACTCAGAGGTGCTCTGGTTGATCTGTCCGGTGATGTTGTACTGGATCAGCCGAGTGTGGATGCTGGCCTATCGCAATCGGATGGACGACGATCCCGTGGTGTTCGCCGTTCGGGATCCCAAGAGTTATATGATGGCCGCCATGATTGGTGCCATTCTGTTTTTTGCGAAGTAGTCACGCGAGCGTTTAGCAGGTTGCGGAAAACTCGGTATTTGCGAAATATGGCGTTGCGCTCTCATGTATGGCAATGGTGACCGAATAGCCCGCAGGATGGTCAAAAAGGCCGTTCAGCGCGGCCGCAGCGAGGTCCACGGCGCGAAGAATAATGAGCGCCACGTCTGTGGACGCCGGCGAGACGGTGAGCCGGCAGTGTCTTGGAGGCGACGCCACATCTTCTTACCCACCCACCCCGAGCCTGCCAAGACAGGCTCCTTTCCCGTGGGCGGTACGTGGAGCTTCTGAGGTTCACGACGCGACGAATAAGGAGCGTCACGCTTGTGAACGCCGCCGAGTTGGTGAGGCGGCAGTGTCTTGCGAGAACAAAGCTGACGGACTTTTTCAGCAGCCTGTCAGATTCCCCATCCACCGCTGACATGCAGATTGGCCCCGTTCACATAGCGCGCCTCCTCGCTCAGCAAGAATCGCACGGCCGAGACCGTATCCGTCACGCTTCCGATATATCCCGCGGGAATCCGTTTGACGACTCCGGCCAGTTCTTCGGGCGGCGCGCTGCCTGAATCGATAAAACCCGGAGAGACGGCGTTGACCGTGATGCCATAAGGGGCCAGCATTTTTGCCAGTGTGCGTGTCAGGATGAGCACTCCAGCCTTGGCGATATAGTGGCCCGTGACGTCCGGCTGGGCGACCATCTGGTCTGCGTTGGCCATGCTGAAGTTGATGATTCGTCCCTGCCTCCTTGCCTTCATCCCCGGTGCCACCGCTTGCCCCAGATAGAAAATAGGATGCAAATTGCCGTCGAACATTTCGTGCCAGCCCGCGGTCGTTTCGTCGAAAAGGTTTACGCGATGGTAAGGGCCCGCCCCGTTGATCAACGCATCGATTGTGCCCCATTGCCGTTCGACTTGCGCGGCCAATTGCTGAGCTGATTCCGGGACAGACACGTCGCACTGCACGGCGAGAGCCTGGCCTCCGCGCGCGACAATCGCCTTATGGGTCTCCTCCGCCGCGGCGGCGCTGGTGCGATAGCAAATGGCAATGGACCACTGCTGTGACGCCAGATCCAGCGCAATGGCGCGTCCGATCCCCTTTGCACCGCCGGTGATGAGAGCGACCTTGTTCGGCATGTGTTCCTCGCTAGGGTTGGCGGGTTCGGAGGCGTTTCGCGAGCAGCTCCAGCGTTCCTGCCGTCCGCATCGAGAACACCCGCTCCTGCTTCGGGCGTTTCTTATCCGCACTGCTCTCATCGATCAAAGCATGGAGATCGTCGATAGTGTCCACATCGCTCCATGCTGGGAGGAGCGCTGTCTTCAATCCTGCCGCGACGGCCTTTTGTTGCGTGAGGGCCATCACACGATCGGTGGACCAGGGAATGTTGGTGAATAGTTCGGGGCGAGGCTGGGTCAGGCCGATGAGATAGTATCCTCCGTCATTGGCCGGGCCGATCACCAGATCATGACGGGTGAGCGCCTCCACGGCGTCGCGATAATGGGTGAGTGGAAGCGATGGCACATCGGTACCCACGAGGCAGATCCGCTGGTAGCCCTGAGCAAAGAGGCCGGCCAAGGCGTGATGCATCCGTGCTCCGAGATCGTCGCCTTGCTGGTCGAGCAGGGTGACCCCATGGCGTGCTTCCATGATGCGGAAAAAAACATGGCTGCTCGACGGCGCGCAGGCGAGAAAGCGATCGAGAGGCAACTTGAACTTGGTTGCTGCGGCCCTGCTGCGTTCGAGCGTGTCCAGGACGAAGCTCCCGTGGAGCGTGGCGGCCTCGTCTTCGGTCAAAGCGGGACTGAGCCGCGTTTTTACTTGTCCGGGTATCGGGGCCTTGGCGAAAATCACCAAGGCGGCGGACATCTTTCCCTGTCGCTCTTGTGTCGTACCAGTCATGCCTTCATCTCACGATGCTGTAATACTGTTGCAGTCGATGCGGGCTCACCCCGATCCAGTACAGGAAGCGGAGGGCCCACATCAATAGAATTGTGCGAAGCGGACCGTTCTGTTCCCAGCGACGGAAGGCGGTCACGACATAGTCGGTGAGCGAGACGAAGCGCCCAAGCCGTTTCAGGCGGCGTGTGAAGTCGATATCTTCCATGAGCGGAATATCCGCGAACCCACCCATCCGTTCGAAGACCCTGCGGCGGACGAAAATCGCCTGGTCGCCTGTAGCGATGCCGCTCCATCGGGAACGCCAGTTCATCAGGTTTCCGATGAGGCGGGCTACGCCGCGATAGGAATCGAAACGAACGTTGAATCGTCCGCCGACGCAGGCGTCCCCACGCAATGCATCGGAAACGGCCTGTCGTGCCTTTGGTGGCAGCAGGGTATCGGCGTGGAGAAACAGGAATACATCACATTGACTGACGGCAGATCCACGATTCAATTGGCGAGAGCGCCCTTGCGACGCCGACAGAAGGCGAACAGGACTGGACAGAGGAGCGTGAGAGGCTAGGGAAGCGGGTCGATTCCGTAACGCGTAACCTTCCACAATTGAGCAGGTCTGGTCCGAACTGCCGCCGTCTACGACAATCACCTCGTCGAATCCAAGTGTAATGGTATGAGCGAGAGTCTGGCCGATAAGCTTGGCTTCATTGAGGACCGGAATGATGACGGCGATCCTCATCTGGGTAGGAAGAGGGTAATCGGCCTACTCAGCGCCGCGCTCTTCGGAGGTCGTGCGGCACGGGGAGAATCACGCCGCCCGTTTGGGTTCATTGAACATGAAGTACATGACGACGACGATGGTCGACCAGAAGACCACCTGCTTGTGCCAGAACAGGACTTCGCCGTAATGAAAAAACGCCAAGCTGATCAGGACGGAGCCTGCCATCAAGGAGTAGCGGATCGTCGGATTTTCGACCACTGCGTTGGCCCAGACGGCAATGCCGCCAAAGTAGATCAACAGGGGGACGACATTGATTTCAAAGCCGCCGCTGATTGAGAGAAATACGTCGAGGAATCCGATGAACATCAAGGCCGTGCCGATCATCATCCCGATGACATGAGCTTGGCGGTCGGCATTACTCTCCTCGTCAGGCCGGTGGGAGGGCCTGAGCGGCCGAATCGAGGGGTCTGGAAGGTCGCTGGGTGCCATGATTAGGCCTTAAAATGTTTGCTCAGGGTGAGGGCTTGCCGTTGGTATGACGAGCCGAGTGTGGTGCCGTACATCTGCGTCGGCACTGCTAACATGTGATCATACACTACTTTGAAGAAGGTTTGCCCGTCGTGAATGAGGAACGGCACATCATGGGGGCGGACCTCCAGGACGACCTGTGTTCCCCGCATCCGACCATCGCCATATCCAAAACCGGGGTCGAAGAATCCCGCATAGTGAGTGCGAAGCTCGCCGCAGGCGGCTTCATAGGCTACCATCTCGGCGGCGTAACCAGGCGGCACTCGGATGCGTTCTTTGGATGCGAGAATATAAAACTCTTCCGGCTCAAGCAGCAGGCTGTCCTGCCGGTGACGCTTCAGCGGTTCCCAGAAGTCCAAGGCTGCATAGTGCCCGATTTTTGCCAGGTCGATCACATGACTATTTTTTTTGGCGCGATACCCGATCACCTGGTCCTCGCGGTCGCTGCCTGTCAGATCGATTCTCAGGAACAGGCCCTTCTCGGTCCGGAACTCGTTGGAACGGAGCGGTTTCGGGGTCGGTGAATTGTGGAATAATAACGGTTCCGTGGCATGCAATTTCTGGAGCGCAGCATCCGACACGGTCGCGTCTTTGCGCACGAACCGGATCTGATTGAGCGAGTCTCCGGTCCGCACCTTGACGGCGAAGGAACGAGGAACGACTTCCAGATAAAGCGGTCCTTTATAGCCGGCTCGGATCTCGTCGAAGCCGGCATTTAGGTCTGTGACCACTCGGGTGAAGACATCCAGCCGCCCTGTCGTGCTCTTGGGATTGGCACGAGCGCGGACCGTCGCGGGCAGTTCCAAATGCTCCAAGAGCGGCACTAGATAGACATGGCCCTTTTCGAGAATGGCGCCCTGCGTGAGATCCATCTCATACATCACGAGGTCGGACTGATAGAAGTCGAGGACATTGAGGCGATTGCTGATGGGGGACAGCTCGGGCAGGAAGCTGCTGATCAGCCGGTAAGCCTTCTTCCCTAGGCGTAAATCCAGGCTGGCAGGTTGGATCTGTCGGTCTTCCACCGGCCGGTCGGCCTTGATGATACCCCGGGTGATGAGGTCGGCGATCTGCTGGTAGGGCAGAATGCCTTTCAAGGAGCCGACAGGTTTCACAGATGCTCCCCCCCGCCGTCGCAGCCGTTGCTGGTCGCCCCCCAGGACGGATGGGCGCCGACCATGGGTAGTTCGCGACCCTGACCGGATCCCGCCTGCGGATAGTGGTAAGTCTTGTTTTCGTAGTTTCTCAGCAGGGCGCCGTCTTCGTCGAGGTTGACCAGATATTCCGCAGGCAACAATGGGATCTTGCCGCCGCCTCCAGGGGCATCGATCACAAAGTGCGGCACCCCCATACCGCTCGTATGGCCTTGCAATGATTTGATGATCCTGAGCCCTGTTTCCACTGATGTCCGGAAATGATTTGTCCCCTTGGTCAAGTCGGCCTGATACAGATAATACGGCTTCACCCGTGCCAGGAGTAGTTGATGCATCAGGCGTTTCATGATCTCCGGGTCGTCGTTGACGCCCTTCAGAAGCACCGTCTGGGCACCGAGCGGCACTCCGGCATCGGCCAACATTCCGCAGGCGCGTTTGACCGCCGGTGTCAGTTCGTCGGGGTGGTTGAAATGCAGGTTCATATAGAGCGGGTGATACTTTTTGACGAGTTCGCACAGTTTCGGCGTGATGCGCTCGGGAAGGCTACCCGGCACGCGGGTGCCGATCCGGATCAGTTCCAAGTGCGGGATACTCCGCAGCGATTTGAGGACTCGTTCCAAGAGATTGTCGGGCAGCAACAGGGGGTCGCCTCCTGAGAGAATCACGTCGCGCACTTCCTGATGTTCGCGCAAATAGGCGATGGCCCGGTCCAATTCCCCTTTCTTCAGGAACCCTGGTTTTCCGACCAGCCGCTTGCGGGTGCAAAACCGACAGTAAATCGGGCATTGATTGGTGACCATCAACAGCACGCGGTCGGGGTATCGATGAACCAAATGGGGCACGGGACTCATCAAGTCTTCTTCGAGCGGATCGTCTTCCGAGTCGGCATCCGCCATCTCCGCCCGATCGGGAACGACTTGTTTCCAGATCGCATCGCCTTTTTCTTTGATCGTGGCCAACACCGTCGGAGTAATCCGCATGGGATATTCGCCGACGATGTCTTCGACTTCCTTCGGATCGACCCCAAGCCGATCGGCCAAATCCTTTGGCTTGACCACGCTTTGAGCCAGGATGCGTCTCCATTCCTCCACGTGTGTATCCTTTCACTTATGCCGCTCCGGCAGGATGGTAAAAAAAGCCTGCCGGTTTTGTCTCACAAGGCACCGCCGCCTCACGATCGTTCTTCAACGGCCTGTTAGTCTGTCGAGCCATGCAGATTGGCGCCTGATGGTGGTTCCGCCCGCTGGTCGTGATCATTGCCGGCCGATAAAGAGGTTTGGGCCAGGTCCTCACTGGTCGGCCTTGTCGTAGTGTTGGTCGAGGTGGGCAAGGATATCGTCCGTTTCCGTCAGGACGGTGTCTCCATCCTTTAAGACCGGCACATAATATTGACCCGACACGTCATAGACCACTGCGCGCATCGGGCGGAAGTCTGGCACCACGATGTCCTCGTAGGAGACGTTCAGTTCGCTCAGCCGGTTCCGAACCACTTCACAGTCCGGACACCATTGCACATGATAAAGCGTCACTGCCATAAATCGCTACGGTGCTTCTGAACGACAGGCATGCATGGTTGGGTCGGTTAGGTGGAGACGCTCACGAGGTCACTCGATGGAACGCCTGGCCCCATGGCACAGGGAGCCATGACCGCATCGACCATGCCGTGAATGATTTTCTTGTTCGCAGGACAGAGAGTGGCAAGGATCCCGCCGAGTTCCGCCTTGTCGCCCACGACGAAATAGTAGGGAGATAACCGGGCACGGCCGGACATCGGCACCACTGTCTCTGTTCGCTCATCGAGGTAGGCGGACTCGAAGAGGCGGCCTTTGTGAAATTCCTGCAGTACGTAGGGCGTCGTCGGAAACGCCTGGAGTGCTCGATCCAGCGCCGCCGCCCATTCGACTTGCGGCAGATCGTGGCCGATGGACACGCCCCGGCTGCCCCAGGCCAGCTCGGAGAATCCAGACGGTTTGAGCACGAGTTGGCGTTCCTTTTGGCTGGAGTGGGCCAAGCGGCGAAAATCCGACAGGGCTCGTCCCCCGACCGCCAGATTTGGGATGATGGCTGTGGGCGGCACCGGCTGTGGATCAAGGATCCAGGTTTTGGGTAGCAGCCGTCGCAAATTCTCACAGGTTTCGGTGGTCAACGCCTGGTTCCAAAACGGCGTCAACTCCGGATGGTGAAAGAGGGCAAAGGCGAGTTTTTCTTCCAGGGCGGCCTTGTAAGGCGGCGTCACGGCGACCTGCCCCTTCTTGGCCGCATACATCACCAGTTCAGCCTTCGGGATGTTTTTCAAATCGAAGAGTTCAAAAAACCGATACAGCAGGCCGATGCGTCGGGGGCCGTCTGGGTCTTGGAGGAAGAGCCCCTCTTCTGAAAATTGAACCGCCCGAGGTTCGACGCAGAAGGCCTGGCATCCTATTTCGCGCAGTCGCTGGGCCAGCCAGTCCATTTCCGGCCGGTATTCCTTCGCTTCGTCCGAGACGACGATCGCCAGACATCCCTCCTGGTCGCCTTGCTGAGCGCGCGACATGGCGGCAAATCCCTGCAGCATTCCGTCCCGTCCGGCGATCAAGGGAGAGCGCTCGGATGGGGGAACAGGTGTTGGACATCCCGCGGTGAGATTGTCATACGCCCGCGTCAAACATCCGGTCAGGCCGATCCCGCCGGGAACGGAATCGAGTTCCGTGATCACCATGCCGTCCGTCGTCGGGATGATATCGGGCCGAATAATGCTGGGAATGAGATTTCGGAACCGGTTCATCCTGCCATATGCCACTAACGATTCCGGCTTGCCCTGGTCGAGATACCCCGCGACCCAGGCAGGCTGCAGGCCGCGCGCGCTCTCCTGATAGAGCCGGTTGAGGGCCCGGTAGAAGGCCAGGAGATCCTGTCCCAAGTGTTGAAACAAGGCCACCTCGGAAGGGGAAAGCAGGAAAGGAGACGGGGCCACACGAAACCTGGGCGGCAGCATCGAAGAGCCGGTCGATTCCCCTCCGTCCGGCGACTCGGCGGAGCCGTAGACCCCGGCATGAACCAAATCGTCACGGATTGCGAGACAACGTCGGCGGGCTTCGTCAGTGTTCAACGGTTGAGGTGAATGTTGTGCCAGTGCCAATGCCATGTCCTCGATGCTCACAGCGCAATCGCCTGCATCGCACGCGCGGATTTGGATTCGAGGTGGAGCAAATCGTACCATGGCGTCTTGCGTTGGTACAAGTCGGCGGGACGGTCCACGATTGCCGGCTCCTGCGGCGAAGATATAGACGTTGAACCGGTGAGGAAAGATTCGAACAGTAGGACCTGCTGCGGGTTAATGCTACAATGCGGCCAGCTCATGACGAGCCCTTTCGCTCCAGTCTCCCTGACGAGTTGCTCGCGACCCATGGCCGGCTCTCCCTTACAAATCGTTCCCAGTCAGACCTGTCTGCACTGTGAGGTCTGTTGTCGATTTCCCGAGCGAGACAGTTTCTTGCGCCCGTTCTTCACGGCCGAAGAAATACAGGCCGCCACTTCCGCCGGTCTTTCTGCTGCATACTTTTCGAATGTCGCGGGATCGCAAATCGCTCTCGCGTCGAATCCGGTGGGCGAAGGATACATCTGCCCGGCATTCGACACCGCGACCTCACACTGTCGAATCTATGATGTGCGCCCACTGGACTGTCGGCTGTACCCGTTTGCGTTGATGTGGGATGCCACGCATACGCAGGTCGTACTCGGCTGGGACACGAAGTGTCCTTACGTGCGCGACCTCTCCTCTGCCGTCATCAGCCAGACGGCGCAAGAGATCGCTCCATGGATCGAGGCGGATGACACGGTCGAGATCCTGGGGCGTTATCCACGGCTGGTCGGACGTTTTCAGGACGATGTGATGGTGGTACGGCCCCTCCAGCGTATCACCGAGCGGCTCCAGCAGGGCACAATGGAGGCGAGGACGCAGCCGCTTACACTCTCGGACCGACCGCGCATGGAAACGGCGCTTGTGACCAGCGCCGGCCACGACATGCCCTTGGCGGCGGCCTCCTTCGCCTTTCATTACATCTGGCGGCATCTCTTGACCTATGTTTGGGTCGACCTGCACGACCATCTGTGCCTGTTTGCGGAATCGCCGGACGGCCTCTTCATGGCACTACCGCCGTTGGGGATCGGCTCCATCGCACCACCACTCAGCGCCGCTTTCCGGTTCATGCGCGAACGGAACGGCGATTCATCAGTGACCCGCGTGGAAAATGTGCCGGAGGTTTGTCTGGCGGAGGTTCGCAGATTGGGCTACAGGGTGATCGCGAAGGAACCGGACTATCTCTATGACGCAGAAAATCTCGCAGCGCTCATAGGCGACTCTTACAGATCGCCGCGCGCGGCTTGCAATCGCTTCGCGCGGGAACATGAGGCGGTGCTTGAGCCCTACGACCCTCGGGATCGAGCCGCCTGTTTGAGTCTGTTTCACGAATGGAGCGAGCAGAAAGCCCGCGCCGGCGCTGATGACTGGGGAGGGGCGCTGCTACGGGATGCCGCCGGAGCGCATGAGACGGCCTTGTCCTCGACTGAAGAACTGGGACTTCTCGGTGCGGTCGTTCGGGTCGGAGGCCGCATTCGGGCCTACACGATGGGACTCTGGCTCAGCCCGGTGGTGTTCTGCGTGCTTTTGGAAGTGGCTGACCGAACTATCGTCGGACTGGCCCCGTTTCTCTTTCGTGAATTCTGTCGCCAAGCTCGTGGCAACGGGGCATGTTGGATCAATACGATGGACGATTCAGGGCTGCCCGGCCTTGCGCGTTCAAAACATTGGTATCACCCTGCGCGTCACTTGCCGAATTATATTGTGATGGAGTCCTGACTATGTCCCCTTCCTCTCCGCCTGTGTCATCTCGACGGTCCTACCCCTGGTTGCCTGTATTGATCGTGGGGATGACGATCGTGGCCTTTGTCATTGGCATGGTCATGCTGCGATCGATCGAAGTGCGAATGGTTGAAGCCACTGGTGAGAACCTCACGCTTGCCTCGGCTGAAATCGCGGACAAGCTGGATCGTTTGCTCTTTGAGCGTCATGGCGACATCCGTATGATGGCTCGCGCCTTTTCAGGCCGTCCTCTCGACAAAAAATATCTCAATGAGTACCTGCGATGGACGAAAGAGACCTATACGCCGGTCTATCTTTGGTTGGGCGTGGCGGATGCTCAGGGTCAGATGATCGCGGCCACGGAGCCCGGGATGGTCGGCCAGAATTCTGCACGGAGTGCATGGTTTGAAGGGGTGCGACAGACGGGGGCTGTGCGCATCGATGAGGTCGAGATCCATGAATCCAACCATAAAATCGAATCGGTCGCCTTTACGGCTCCCATCGTGGACGCAAAGGGAGAGTTCCTCGGAGTGGTCACGTCGCGAGTCGGTCTGGCCAGGCTCGAGGACGTGCTTCTGGAAACCGTGCGGGAGATTCAGCAGACTGATGGAGCTTCAGGCCCCTTCGAATACCAGTTCGTGACTACCGATGGCCTCGTTTTCGTGGACTCAGCCTTCTCCGGTGCCGATCGTATCAATTTGAAGCAGGTGGGTCTGCCTTCGGCGGTGCTCAGCGGATCGGGCAAGGCCGGATATGTCGAAGAAGAACATGCACGACGGCACGTCTCGGTGGTGACAGGTTATGCCCAGACTCACGGGTATAGCGACTACTCCGGCCTGCAATGGACGATTCTCTTGCGGCTGGACCGGGACGTGATCCTGCTGCCCATCAGGGCCATGATGTGGAAGCTGGGCATCGCCGGAGTCGTCGTCTGGTTTCCCATGGTGGGATTGTTATTGTGGGCCACGGGACGGTTGCGGGATCAACATCGGCAGGCGCAGCAAGAGAGCGAATGGGCACGTGCGGCCGAGGCTGCGCTGCTGCAAAGTCAGGAACGTAACCGTGTCATCGTCGATACGGCGCTCGACGCCGTCATTTCTATGGATGCGGCCGGTATTATCACGGATTGGAACGCCCAGGCGGTCAACATATTCGGGTGGCAGCGGGAGGAGGCCTTGGGGCGTCGCGTTTCGGAGACGGTGGTTCCGCCGCGAGCTCGCGAGGCGCATGAACGCGGACTGCAGCATTTCCTGGACACGGGAGAAGGGGCCATTCTCAATCGACGGATCGAGATGCTGGGCGGTCATCGTGACGGTCGTGAGTTTCCCGTGGAAATCACCATTTCTCCGGCCAGGCTGGGCGACGCGTATATCTTTAGCGCGTTCATCCGGGATATCACGGCTCGGAAACGCACTGAACGCCAGTTGGCGTCACAATATGCCGTCACGCGGGTGCTGGCGGAGTCTCGAACCTTGGAGGAGGCGGGGCCGAAGATCCTTCAGGCCATCTGCGAAAGTCTGGAGTGGGAACTCGGCGTGTTCTGGCGGCTTGATCGGCAGGGCAGTATTCTCCGTTGTCTGGATGTCTGGCAATCGCCCGGTTTGAACGCGGAAGAGTTTGTCCTCTCGACCTGGCAGCACGTGTTTGCGATCGGCAAGGGGTTGCCGGGACGGATTTGGCAGGCGGGCCAGCCGACGTGGATTATCGACGTCGTGCAGGAGGCCAACTTCCCCCGCGGCAGCGCCGCCGCGCGAGTGGGATTGCACGGCGCATTCGGGTTCCCGATTCGTGTCGGTACCGAAGTCGAGGGCGTCATCGAATTGTTCCGGCGCGAAATCAAGGAGCCGGATGAGCAGCTGTTGAAAATGGTCGCCGACGTGGGACTCAAGATCGGTCAATTCGGCGAGCGCGCGAGGGCCGAGGACGCGCTCAGGCGCACGGAGGCGCAGCTGCAGCAGTCCCAGAAGATGGAAGCCGTCGGACGGCTGGCCGGTGGAGTGGCGCACGATTTCAACAACATGCTCACCGTCATTCGTGGATACAGCGAATTGGTGCTGAGTCGCCTGAGCCCCAGCGATGGGTTCCGCAAAGAACTGGAGGAGGTCAAGAAGGCCGCTGATCGCGCGTCCGGCCTCACCGGACAATTGCTGGCGTTCAGCCGCCGGCAATTCATCGCTCCCAAAGTGTTGGATCTGAATGCGGTCATCCATAACATGGAAGGCATGCTTCGGCGCCTCTTGGGAGAAGATATTGTCGAACTGTGCACGGTCCTGGAACCCAATTTGGGCCAGTTGAAGGCCGATCCCGGCCAGGTCGAGCAGGTCATCATGAACCTGGCGGTGAACGCCCGTGATGCCATGCCGAGCGGCGGACGCCTGACGGTGGAAACCAGCAATGTGCAATTTGGGCAGCGGCGGAACCGTCCGCCGATGGGGGCTGAGCCAGGCTCCTACATCGCGCTGATCGTGCGCGATACAGGCCACGGGATGGACGAAGACACGCAGTCACATGTCTTCGAACCTTTTTTTACCACCAAGGAAAAAGGCAAGGGCACGGGACTCGGACTGTCGACGGTCTACGGGATCGTCAAACAGAGCGGCGGCTGTATCGAGGTGGAGAGTAAGCCGGGACGCGGCGCGACGTTTAAGATCTTTTTCCCGCGGGTCGAGGGCGTCAGCCAAGGCGCCGAGGCGGCCACCGTCGGCGGTGAATCGGTCAAGGGGCGAGAAACCGTTCTCTTGGTCGAAGATGAGCCAGGCGTGCGCCGGCTCGTGAATGAAACGCTTCGATTGCACGGCTATACGGTGCTGGAAGCGCGGCATGGAATCGAAGCGCTCCTGACGGGCGCTAAACACGCGGGTCCGATTCATTTACTCCTGACCGATGTGGTGATGCCCCAGATGAGCGGTCCTGAGGTCGCCGAAAAACTGGCCACGGTTCGTCCGGAGGTCAAGGTGCTGTATATGTCGGGGTATCCGGATCACCCTGCCTTCTCCAAGGGAGGCATCGATACCGAGCATTCCTTTTTGCAGAAGCCTTTCACTCCCAGCACCCTCGCCCAAAAAGTTCGTGAAGTGCTCGACGGGTCAGCCGTCGCCTGACCGAGGTGTCGCCGGAGACGTCGCTCATTTTCTTCACGAGCCGGCGGCTTGAACTTCCGGCTCGTTTCCGTTTATCGTGACGACCGTGCCAGTGATGTCACGCAACGCAGGAGTGTGGGAATGAACGAGGAGCGCGCGGCTTCGGTTTCAAAAGGGCAGGAACTCGACATCGACCGGTATCGAATCGCGCGTGAACCGTTTTATGCCGAGGTACGGGGCGAGATCGGCCTCTTTACCATTGCGGCCCAGAGCCGCATGCCGGTGATGCTCAAAGGGCCGACAGGCTGCGGCAAAACGCGGTTCGTTCAACACATGGCCCATCGCTTGGGACGACCGCTCATCACGGTGGCCTGCCATGAAGATCTCACTGCATCCGACCTCGTGGGGCGTTATTTGCTGAAGGGACAAGAGACGTTGTGGATGGATGGACCCCTCACCCTTGGCGTGAAACAGGGCGCCATCGTCTATTTGGATGAAATCGTCGAGGCGCGCAAGGACACTACGGTTATCATCCATCCGCTGAGCGATGACCGGCGTCTCCTGCCCATTGAAAAAAAAGGGCAGGTGGTGGAAGCCGTGGATGACTTCATGCTGGTCATTTCCTACAACCCCGGCTATCAAAGTATTCTCAAAGATCTCAAGCAGAGCACCAAACAACGATTTATGGCCATTGAGTTCGACTACCCGCACCCGGATATTGAGAGCCGGGTCGTGGCTCATGAAGCCGGGGTGAGCGCCGAGATTGCGCAGCGCCTCGTCAAGATCGCCGAGAAGGTCAGAAACCTCAAGAACCACGGGTTGGAGGAAGGCGTGAGTACCAGACTCTTGATCTATGCGGCCACATTGATCAGGCAGGGGGTGCCTGCCGATCGAGCCTGTGAGGTCGCCATCGCCCGTCCGATTACCGACGATTCGGATATGCTGCGCAGCATCATCGAAGTCGTGAAGGCCATCTTCTGACGCCGCGTCTGTTTGTGACAGGCTTCCAATTCTATGCGGGAGAGCCAGAGGTCGACAGAGGGGCAGATCGTTCGCGCCAGACCTGAGGGAGTGACGATTGCGATACATGTCCAGCCTCGTGCCTCCCGGACCGAGGCTGCCGGCATCTACGGCCAGGCTCTGAAGATTCGTGTGGCGGCTCCCCCGTCCGACGGAGCCGCGAATGCCGAAGTGCGCCGATTCATTGCCCGCCACTGTGACGTGCCGCTCAGCGCCGTACAGATCCTGAGTGGAGCAAGTACCAGACAGAAACGCGTGTTCGTGAGGGGGCGATCTGTTCGGCAGGTGCGAGACCGGTTCGAAATCCGATGAAAGGAAAGAGGCGGCGATGCCTGGGTGCGAGATAGTATTCCGAACCATCACGGTCTGCCTCATAATGGTCCTTTCCGGGTGCGCGGGACCGCAGCCGATTCTCCATCCGAACCAACAGTCACAACAAGCGGGGCCGCAACAGGTTGAAACCGACATCACCCTCTGCCGGGACAAGGCTGAAGCGGCCGGGGCCAGAGAAGGATCGGGAAAGGGGACGCAAGTTGCCACCGGCACCGCGGTCGGCGCAGGAGCGGGAGCCGCGAGCGGTGCGGTGGGAGGCGCGATCACGGGCAGCGCGGGGATCGGGGCGGCCGTGGGCGCCGCCAGTGGCGCGCTCTGGGGCTTGCTCAGCGGACTGTTCACCTCCGGCCAGGCTCAACCGAGCGAAGCGTATGTACATTTAGTGAATCGCTGCCTGGAAGAGAAGGGGTATGAGGTAGCCGGATGGCAATGACCGCGCAGGTGGATGGACAGAGGCGATTCAGGAGCGGCTTACGTAGGGAACCGCAGGGATGAAGCGATCTCCGGTCGTGGGCCTGTTGGTCCTCCTCGCGATCACGAACCTGGTGGCCTGTGCCGCTCCTGAACCGGTGCTCAGATCCAACATGCACTTGCAACTCTATGGCAAAGAGGCGGCTGAGCGTGAAGCGGCCGTATGTCGAGTGAAAGCCGAGCGAGCCGGATTGCAACATGGGACGAACCGCAGCGGAAATGTCGGGGCGGGAGTCGCATTGGGGGTGGTAGGTGGGGCAGCGATCGGGGCGTCAACCGGACTGATCGGAGGTCCGTCGGGGATTGCCATTGGTGCGGCGGCGGGAGGCGCGGTGGGCGGGGTGCTCGGTTTGCTGGCCGGCATCTACAAGCCGCTGGAGCCTCAGCCAGAGTACGCCGCCTTCGTCGAACGGTGCTTGAGAGAAAAGGGGTATGAGACTGACGGCTGGCAGTGACTGAGTCTCCACCGTAATGCGGGCCTCATGGCGCGACGGTTCACAACATAAAACAGCCTGAGTAATCGGCCAACAGACATTGCACGCGTATCGAGATTCGTTCCAACCGCTCCAGTTTTTCGGGCGTCGGCGCCGAACTGTCGACGGCCCGCAGCCATTCCGCATCCTTTTTCAATTTGTACAGCGACCACCACGAAGTGCCGGGGATGACCGTGTCGTCATGTGACGCCTGGTCGACAATGCTTCGAAATGCCGCGATCTCATCGGCAAACTCCACACGATCGGCGTGGAATCGATAGGGCGCCTTGTCCTGATTGATCAGAGCAATGAGCCGGCGAAGCCAGTCAACGGTGGCCGCCATGCGTTCGTAATGCAGGGTGCTGGTGACATCCCCTGCGGTGTGGTACCGGGGCGTGCGCCCGGCCGAGAGAAAAAGAAACGGCACGGCATGGTTGCGAAACACGTCGTAGTCGCTGAAGGCTTTATGACCGTAGTCGGGAATTTCTTCGACGAGGTGAATGCCGACGGGTAAGACCGTGAGCGGTGACGTGGCCGTGTCTTTGATTCGTTGGTACAGCTCGGGACTCTTCTCTGCGCCGGTGGCAAAAATCGCATCCTTCAGCGGTGTCCACTGTACCCCTCCCATCAGGTCCATGATGATGACCGCCTGAATATTCTCCGCAGCGCCGACTTCTTCCGGTAGATGGTGAAACCAAAACTGTGATCCCATTTCAGTGGTGCCGAAGTAGGGGGATTCTTCGCTGTTGAAAGCTGCGACGATGATGCCATGCTGTGAGGGATGCGTCAGGTGCCGCGCTGTTTCAATGAGGATGGCAACGGAGGACGCATTGTCGTCTGCGCCGAGAAATGGGTAGCCGAGATGGTCGAAATGTGCGCCGATCACGATCCAGCGCGCGGCGCCGCTGTCGGCAGCCGGCGGGATGATGCCGATGAGGTTATCGCCGATCCGGGGCGAAATGACCTGGCGATAGCCGCCCAGCGAGGGCAAGGGCTGGAGGCCGACTGCTCGAAACTGGCCTTCGATGTATTGGGCGGCCTGCCGATTACCAGACGATCCCGGTTGGCGGCCGGTTTGCTCAGGGCCGGCCAGGAATGCCACATGACTCTGCAGCCGCTGCGCGGAGGCCGTCCCGACCGGTAACATTCGTGGGTCGATTGCGTCCATCGTATGTAGGCAGCCGGTCGCGTTCAGAGAGAGCAGGGCGAACAGGGAGGAGGCGATCAGAACGACCCGACGACTCCGATCCGATCGAGCATGGGCGTTCACGGTTGTGAGGTGGATTCTGAAGGCGCGGGAGGAATGGATTCTTCTGGCGCCATCGGAAGGGCCCTATGCCGCAGCGCACGGCCCTTCTCTGGCGTGGGATCCGTGATGAGGCCGTAACATTGACGGCCCTCGTGATCTTCCGGCAAATACTCCGTGATGGGCATGCCGTCCTCGCGGACAAACAGCAGACAATGGCAATATTTGTAGATCTGCATTTCGTCGCAGGCGCACATCCAGCGTCGCAATTTGGCTTCGGCCTGCTTGTCCGGATAGAAATTGCACGGGCACAGGGGTTTGCCCAGTTCGTCGACATGAGCGGCCAAGCCGAGTACCACCGCGTTGGTGACGGCCGCATTCGGGTGCATGGTCGTGCCGCTCTTCTCGGCAAAACCTTTTACATACTTCCACATTTTGTCGAGGCTTTCTTTGCTCGGCTCAGCCATCCCATCCCTCGTATTCTATGCGCATCGTGATGTTGCTGCATCCCGGAGACCATCTGCTCGCGAGGCATAGTTTACAAGCGAAATTGTGTGCTTTACAATCCACAACTTCTTCGAAGGGACGGGTTAGCTATGACGTCGGGGCGCTCCCAGCAACAACTTTCCGATCGGTTAGCCGTTCAACTCGGAGCGGATCAGGCCGTTGTGATCAATGCCATCATGGAGCGGATGGCCCGACATGACGCGGTGGACGGCGTGCTGGTCTTGCTGGAAGAACTGACGGAGCAGGCGCCCAAAGCTGCGAGAAGCGCCATTGACGCCCTGATGGAGATGCAACGCCGTGAGACGCTGGCGGAAGTCCTGCTCTGGCTCGACCTCGGGGTGGCCATCGCGGCGGATTCCGGCGCCTTGGCATTGAGATTTTTCAAAGAAAGTCCGCTGGTGCTGGGCCTTCTGGAGCCTTCGATGCGGAAGGTGGTGCTGGAAACCGGATTGGAATTGGCTGATCGCAATGCGAATGTGGCGGTGGAATTCATCCGAATTGCGCCGGAGGCGGCTGGAGTGTTGCCCCCGGCCGATTGGTCTAGATGGATGGAATTGTCCTGTGACCTGGCGGAGACCGATTTTGCCTTGGCGGTGGAATATATCAGGCAGATCCCGTCGGTCGCACGCGTCCTGTCGCTTGAGGGGATCCGTCCGTGGGTGCAGTTTGGAACTAAACTCATTGTTGAGAATAGCCTCGGCAAACCGGATTATCTGGGCGCGTTGGAATTCTTCAGAACGAGTCCCGCCATTTTGGACGATATTCCGGAGCAGTCTCAGCGGAATGATGTGATCCGATTCGGCGCGCAAATGGCGGAGCGTTCTCCGGCGGCCGGGATTGCTGCCCTGTCGGAGGCTCCGGCGATTTTGCGGCGGCTTCCCACCGAGGATTGGCGGATACAAGTGCTTCGATATGGGCTTCTGGTTGCAGAGCGCGATGCCGAGACGGCGCTGGCTTACGTTCGACGATGTCCTGAAGTGGTCGCATTGATTGGGGGTGGCGAAGGTGCCCGGGAAAAGTTCCAGGCCTGGTTTGCCTCCGGTATGGAGGTGCTGGAGTATAGCCTCGACGGGGGCAGGGCCTACTTTGCCATGGAGACCGAGAAGGCGTTGGGCGCCGTGTCGCAAGCTTTGAGCGGTGTGCCCTTGCGGCAGATTGCCCGGCGCGTCAAATTGTTTGCGCAAGCGCTGTGCGGTCGCGATCTGCGTATTTATGGCCTGCCGGATTCTCTTGAGTCCGGCCAGCCGATGGCTCGCGCGACGGTGAGCGACGATGGGCGAAGCATTGGGCTGCCCTCGATCGTCCGACGTTATCCGACAGGTGACGAAAACGCGCGTCTGTACATGGTGATGGCGGCGCATGAGGCCGGACATCTGGAATTCGGCACGTTCGAGTGGCCGATTGCCCAATTGCAGGACCTGGTCGAGGATCTCGGGCAGCGTTATGGGCGACCTGCCTCGCAGAAAGCTCGCACTTTAGGCGATGTGTTCGTGCGATACCCGCAGCCCGGTCTGATTCGCGATCTCTGGGCACTTGTCGAAGATGCCCGGGTCGAGTATTTGCTGCGGGCCGAATATCCCGGCTTGAGCCGCGACTTGGCATTGTTGGCTAAAGATGCGGTGAACCTTCGCAGTCTTGCCCATGGCATGACGGTGCGCGAACTGATCGTCGATCAGCTCCTCCTGCTCTCAACCGCCGACGCCGGATCCGTTATGGTTCCTACTGCCGTGCAGGATGAAGTCGATGAGCTCTGGACGCTCTGCCAGACAATCTTCCGCTCGTCTGCTACGGCCGAAGAAGCCGTGCGATTGGCTGACCGCCTTTATGTGCGCATGGGCGAGCTACTCGCCATCAGGAGAGAAGCTGTCCCGCCGCAGGATGAATCGGAAGCCCAGGAGCAATCGATCCCGGCGCCACAATCTTCGGAGGATCTCTCGGATACCTACCGCTCGATGGACAATTGGGACTATCGCGGAGCGATGGACCCTAATTTGGTGCGGGCGCGAAGTGAATCCTCCCCTGAACGGACAAGTGCTTCCGGACGAGGCGACAGTGAAGGCGGCGCCGGTTTGGCCGGTGATTCCGGAGGCTCGTCAGGAGCGGGAACGGCTCGCTCGCAACAGACGTCGGAAGAGGTGCTGGCGCCTGGCCGTCGTCAGCCATCGGTTGTGGAGGAAGTATTGGCGGTGGAAGGCGAGGGCTTGCGGCCTGAGGATGAAAAGATCGGAACCCTGAAGGCCGTTCGTTACCACGAATGGGATGCCGCCATTCAGGATTATCGAATGAACTGGTGCCGGGTGGTGGAGCGCGAGGCGCCTGACGGATCGTCGGGCTTTGTAGAGGCCACCCTGCAAGCGCAGGGAGGAACCGTAAGGCTGCTGCGGCGCTATTTTGAAAGCCTGCGCCCTCCCGGCCTGCGCCGACTCGCTGGTCAACTCGACGGGGAAGATCTGGATATGGATGCGGTGATCGGCCGGCTAGCCGATCTGGCGGCCGGCATCGAACCCTCGGAACGGATTTATATACGACGTGAAAAGCGGGAACGGGATGTGGCCGCGGCGTTTTTAGTGGATCTCAGCGGATCGACCAGCCGGCAGGTCGATCAAGGACGACGGATCATCGATATCGAAAAGCAAGGATTGGTACTCCTGTGCGAGGCGCTCTCGGCGATCGGCGACCAGTTTGCTGTGTATGGCTATTCAGGGCAGGGTCGGCATCATGTGGATTTTGTCATCATGAAATCGTTCGACGATCTCGTGACCGGACGTGCCGGGTCCAAGCTGGGCGGCCTGGTGCCGTTACAACAGAATCGCGACGGTGCGGCCATTCGCCACGTTACCAGCAAGCTCCTGGCCCGTCAGGCAAAGACGCGAATTCTGGTGATCCTCAGCGACGGCCGTCCTTTGGATGACGGTTATAAAGAGGACTATTCCTTGGAAGATACGCGTATGGCCTTGCGGGAAGCCCGCGCCCGCGGCATTGAACCGGTCTGTATCACGATCGACAAACAAGCGGATTCCTACCTGCGACGAATGTACGGAGATGTTCGATATGTGGTGATTGATCGTGTGGAGGGGTTGCCGGAGAAGCTTCCGAGGATCTACCATCGGCTGACGGCCTGAAGGGTCGTGCACGAGGCCTTCTCAGCATTGGAGCATACCCGCGATGATTGAACAACCCACAAGACCAACAGTGCCACCCTGGTTGTATAAACTATTTACCGGTCACCAATATCCCTATATTCGGCGGCAGGCCAAGTTTGCGAATCGAGATTTCAAGCCGGGCGAGGAGCGGGCGGAGCCGACGCGAGATCAGATCGACGCCAAGTTTTGGGAGATCTATCCGCGCTGTACCGCCAAAATCCTCGAGGAAGTCAAAGCCGGCATGATCGTGGTGTTCCACGAGTTGGGGGAGTATCCTGCCGGTGGCTATCAGGGTTTGGTGGAGACGCCCGAAGAGTTTCTCGCGGCCCATTACGGCAAAAAGAAAATCAAAGTGAATTTTTATGACGGTGATAATTTTGTCTGCACGATAAATTTCAAAGTCGGAGGATGGACGGGACATGACCATGCGTAAAGGTAGGGTGAAATGTAAGGGGACCCTTGCGCTTCACGCTTCACGAGGTGGCATGATGGGGCGACCGAAAATTACCGTAGTGGGCGCGGGCAATGTCGGCGGGACCGTCGCGCAACGGCTGGCGGAGAAAAACGCGTACGATGTCGTACTCGTGGACATCGTGCCGGGGATCCCGCAAGGCAAGGCATTGGATATTACCCAGGCCGGGCCTGTGTGCGGCTACAGCACCCGCGTTGTCGGCACCAACGGGTATGAAGAGACGGCAGGGTCATCCATCGCCGTTATCACGTCGGGCATGCCCAGGAAGCCGGGGATGAGCCGGGACGAGCTGTTGGTGACGAATGCGAAAATCGTGCAGACAGTGGTGAGGGAACTGGTGGCGCGTTCACCGAACATCATCCTCATTCTGGTGACGAATCCGTTAGACGCGATGGTGCATGTCGCGCGGCAAGTGAGTGGTCTCTCGAAATCGCGGGTGCTCGGTATGGCGGGCGTGCTCGATACGGCGCGGTTGCGGTCCTTCGTTGCAGAAGAATTGAAGGTGCCGGGAACCGACGTGCAGGCGATGGTGCTGGGCGGGCACGGAGACACGATGGTGCCGCTGGTTCGGCAAACCACCGTCGCGGGGAAGCCAATTACTGAACGGCTGGCGCCGGATCGGCTCGCACAACTGATCAAGCGCACGCAAGACGGCGGCGCGGAAATTGTGGGATTACTCAAGACGGGCAGCGCATTTTACGCCCCATCCGCTTCCGCAGTCGATATGGTGGAGGCGATTATCAAGGACGAGAAGCGCGTGGTGCCCTGTGCCATGCTTTGCGAGGGGGAGTATGGATTGAAGGACGTCATTGTCGGGGTGCCTGTCACGCTGGGTCGCAACGGAGGCGAATCAATTGTTGAATATGACCTGACTGCCGAAGAGCGGGCTGCGCTGCAAGCCTCGGCCGAGGCAGTGCGGGAATTGTGCTTGGTCGTCGATCGTTTGCTGACCGCATAAACCGACGACGTTCCACATGTTGGGACAGCAGGCTGCTTGACAAGGCTCCACAGCCTACAGTAGAGAACGTGGCTTGCACTAAACCGTTTCAGTTGGGGGACCTATGAAATTTCTCGAAGACCCGTATCAGACATTGGGCGCAGGGTTTGCGCTTTCTGTCGGATTGATAGTTCTGTATTTAGGCATGGCTGGGGTGGGAGCGGGTGATGCCGACTGGTTCGGTCTGATCGTGCGCTGGATCCATTTCCTGGCCGGCATCACCTGGATCGGGCTGTTGTACTTCTTTAACCTGATTAACGCAGGCTTTCTGAAGAGCCTGGATGGACCGACGAAAAACATCGTGATTCCCAAGCTGATGCCGGCTGCCTTGAATTGGTTTCGCCACGGCGCTACGGTCACCGTCCTTGCGGGTGTTGTGCTTTACGGCTACCTCTATTCGAAGGGGGGGACGGGGGCTATTGCGTTAGGAATCGGCGGTCTGCTTGGAATTATCATGATGGGAAATGTTCATGGGGTCATCTGGCCGAACCAAAAGAAGGTCATTGCGGCGGTGGCTGCTGCTGCCCAGGGCACTCCTGCTCCGCCGGAGATGGCTCAATGGGGAAGAACGGCCTTGATCGCGTCGCGCATCAATTTCTTGTTATCCATTCCCATGTTGTTTTTCATGGGGGCAGGGAGTCACTTCAAGTAAGTAGGCACTGCCAGGAGCGTCACTGGGGGTTGGGCATTCGAGAGGATGGCCAATCCCCTTTTTCTTGCCTCCATCGATTGCTGGTCCTCGCATCCTCAAGCGGGCGAGTCTTTGGACGGAGGCCGCAGCGAGCGAAGCGGCGAATCGTACTCTTGCCGTACGGTGAGCTGCTGAACGACGCGAGAACGCCGCTGGCGGTCTTTTTCCGCATCCTGCTAGGCCTATCAGCCCTAACCAATTGAGATTCAGGCCTAATCAGGCCCACTTGGCTTGACGGCTCCGGGAGAGCAGCCGTATAGTACGTTCCTGCTAACCTGGGGGTGTTACCCCCGAAAGGGAATAACGTGACCCTACCTCAATCAAGGGTGTTGCAGAAGCTCGAAGGCGCTCCCTGGGAAATTGATCCCTATCTCCACACCGGCGGGTATGAAGCGTGGCGGAAGTGTTTGAAAGAACTCACGCCTGACGATATCGTTGGAGAGATCAAGAAGGCCGGCCTACGCGGGCGTGGAGGGGCTGGTTTTCCCACCGGCACGAAATGGGACAAGGTCCTCAACCATCGGGTGAAGGAGCGATACTTTGTCTGCAACGCGGGAGAACATGAACCCGGCACCTTCAAGGATCGCCACCTCCTGAAGCATATTCCTCATCAGCTGATCGAAGGCTGCTTGATTGCTTCCCGGACCGTGAATGCCAAAGCCTCCTATATTTATGTGAATCATGAGTATGAAGAAGAAGAAGCGAATCTGAGGAAGGCAATCACCCAGGCTCGGGAACGTGGGTTGTTGGGAAAGAACATTCTGGGGACGGGAATCGATCTTGAACTCGAAGTGTTTTCCGGTCACGGCAGCTATGTAGCGGGGGAAGAAACAGCGATGTTGGAGTCGATGCAAGGGCGTCCGGCGATGCCACGTCAAAAGCCGCCGTTCTACCCGACTGATTTTGGGCTCTACGGCAAGCCGACCTTGGTGAACAATGTCGAGACGCTCTGCAATATTCCACAGATTTTGAGAAACGGCGCCGCCTGGTTTGGACAGGTGGGCACGGAGAAATGTCCCGGGACCATGCTGTTTTCCCTCAGTGGAGCTGTGAACAGACCGGGCGTCTATGAAATGCCGATGGGCATTACGATTCGAGACCTCATCGAGACCTGCGGCGGTGGCGTTCCAAACGGCCGCAAGATCAAGGCGGTCTTTCCCGGAGGCCCGGCATTTTCAATGGTGACGGCGGACCAACTCGATCTTCCAATGGATTTCGACTCGCTGAAGAAGGCTGGGACCGGCCTCGGCTCCGCTGGGACGATCGTCATTGATGATGCCACCTGCATGGTTGCGGCCACTCTTAAGTATTCCAACTTCTTTAAGGGTGAAAGTTGTGGGCAGTGCCCTCCGTGCCGAATGGGCACGATCAACTTGGCGACCTTGGTGGAAAAAATCGAGCGGGGTGAAGGTAGCCAGAAGGATCTCGACTCGTTACTCCAGCTCTGTGGGTTTGTGAAAGGCACCGGATATTGCACACTCATCACTGGAGCGGCGGTATTGGTGCAGAGCAGCCTCAGATTGTTTCAGCACGAGTTTGAAGAACACATTCGTTTGCAGCGCTGTCCATTTCAGCCGGTCAGGGCTGGGGTGGGGGCCAGTGCGTAGGGGAGAGGTCGCATGCCGCGTGTGAGTTTCCTCCATCCGCAGGGCAGGAGTGGGGAAGTTGAGGCCAACCTCACGCTATTGGAAGCAGCGAAAGCGCTTGGCTTCGAGCTGAACCACGATTGCGGCGGGAATGCGTCCTGCACGACGTGCCGTGTGGAAGTGCAATTGGGTGAAGATAACCTGTCCGAAATTGATTTTGATGAGCAAGATTTGCTGGATCGCGAAGCCCTCTCTGAGCCGTGGCATCGGCTCGGTTGTCAGGCAAAGGTCTTAGGCGATGTCGTAGTTCGAGTTCCGGAAACCAAATGGGTGCAACCCACATCGGCGGGCGCTCTTGATGCAGGGAAAAGGGGCCACGGCCTTCCGTAAGCGTCCGAGAGATGGTAAACTGACACAACGTGCTGAACAGGTAGCTCACAAGGAGGATCCATTATGGTGACGATTACGCAACTGGCGGAGCAAAAAATAAAAGAACTCATGGCTGAGGAAAAAGATGTGGTCGGCCTACGCGTGTATGTTCGTGGAGGAGGCTGCCACGGCTATCAATACGGAATGGCCTTTGAGTCGAAAATGGCCGACGACGACACGGTCATCGAGAAGGGTGACGTGAAAGTCATTATGGATTCCCAAAGCGCTCCTTTGCTCCAGGGCGCAGAAGTCGATTATGTCGACAGCCTGCAGGGATCCGGATTTTCGATTAAGAATCCGCAAGCGAAGACGACGTGTGGTTGCGGCAGTTCCTTCAGTGCATAAGACATTTCCGGGTTGTCGTACAACCGACGTGCCGATTTCTCATTAAGTGAAGCAGCGAGCCGGGAGTGACTCCTAATCCATGCGGGAGTCCTCCCGGCTTGTTCGTTCTGACTATTCTTAGGAGAGTTCCTCAATGGCGCAGGCCACCGTCACTCGCCGTTATCGATTCTGCGCAGCACACCGCCTGCATACGGATCTACTTTCACCCGAAGAGAACTGCGCCACCTTCGGCAAGTGTAATAATCCCAACGGACATGGCCATAACTATGTGGTGTTTGTGTCCGTCACCGGCGATATCGACCCGACTACCCATCAGGTCCTAGACGGCCAGCGGCTCGATCACATGGTGGAGCGAATCGTGGTTCAGCGCTTCGATCATCGAGACCTGAACGAGGACGTAGAATTCGCGAACCAGACCACAACCGGCGAAAATTTGGTGCTGCTTATCTGGAATCTGCTCGTAAAGGCGATCCCGGAGGGACGGTTAGCCAAAGTGGGCGTGATTGAGACCCGGGACAACTACTTCGAATATTCCGGTTCCGCGGAGGGTGTGCAGAAAGAATATGAGGTCAGGCATGGCTAAAGTGGTTCTCGGGTCGCGTGCGAGGAGGCTACGCGCGTCATCGCGGGAGGAAACTTCAACCGATCAGGATCCGGTTGAGGCGTTGGTCACGCAACTCTTGCTGCACGTGGGGGAAGCACCAGAGCGCAACGGGTTACTGAATACCCCGAAGCGCGTTGCGAAGGCTATGCGGTTCATGACACAGGGCTACCGTCAGGACATTGATCATCTGCTCAACGGCGCCCTCTTTCCGATCGAATACGATGAAATGGTCATCGTGAAGGACATCGATTTCTTCAGCATGTGTGAGCATCACCTCTTGCCGTTCTTTGGGAAATGTCATGTGGGTTATCTCCCGAACAAGAAGGTGGTGGGGCTCAGCAAGATCCCGCGGGTGGTGGATGCATTCAGCCGGCGCCTTCAAGTGCAGGAACGGTTGACCGTGCAGATCGCAGAAACACTCAAAAAGAAATTGAACGCGCATGGGGTGGGCGTGGTGATGGAAGCGCGACACCTGTGCATGATGATGCGGGGCGTGGAAAAACAAAATACGGTTGCGGTGAGTAGTTCGATGTTAGGCGTCTTCCGCACACAACAGCAGACCCGTGAGGAGTTTCTGAAACTGATTCGTGGCAGCAGCGTGAGAGATGGAAGTTAGAAGTTTGTTTCAGCCCCTACCGCAACTCTTCGACGAAACGACTCACCAGGTCATTGAACATATCCGGTTGTTCTAGATTGCTCAGGTGCCCGGCAAAAGGAATGACCGCCAGTCGTCCGCGCGGGATTCGTTCTGCCATCAATTGCGCGTCGGCGAGGGGTGTGGTCCTGTCTTCCTCGCCGATCACGATGAGAGCGGGAGCGGTGATGGTACGAAGCTGATGGACGGAGTCTGGCCGCTGAGCCATCGCCATCAAATCGGTAATGAGCCCGCTGACCGATGCGGTCATGATCGTCTTCCGAACATATTCGACCAGTTCCGGTTTCGTTTGCAGAGACGTGGGGCCAAGCAATTTCGGAAGCATGATGTCGGCCACGGCTCCCGGCCCTTGACTAATGGCGGTTTGGGCTAAATTGAACCGCCCAGTTCGACTATCCGCGCTGTCCGCCTGGGCTCGAGTATCAGCCAGCACCAATGCTTTGAGCCTGTTTCCATACTTCTGCGAGAATGCCAGGCTAATGTAGCCCCCCATCGACAATCCCACTAACACTGTCTGCGGAATGCCGAGGTGGTCGAGCAGCGCGCACACATCGTCGGCATAAAGTTCGAGCGAAAAGTTCCACAGAGCGGCATCCGACTCGCCATGGCCGCGCAAATCGATTGTGATCGTTCGGAATTGTTGCGATAGCTCGGCGATTTGTGGCGCCCACATCGACCGATTCAGGGGAAAGGCGTGAAGGAAGACGAGAGGCAGACCGGTGCCGTGATCGTCATACGCCACTCGAATGTCATTTGCCTTAAAGAACATTTTCGAGTCCGTTCGGATGATACTGGGGTGGTACCATTGCTCGAACAGAGAATCAAGAGCAGAGAAAAGCAACGAAAGCGCCGGCGGATTGCGGCGGTTCGTACGTGACGGATAGAATAAAGGAAGAGCTTCACCCAGAGCAGCCATGATGTCA
Organism: Nitrospira sp.; assembly: GCA_021323395.1. GTDB lineage: Bacteria > Nitrospirota > Nitrospiria > Nitrospirales > Nitrospiraceae > Nitrospira_A. Next base: position 8,446 of record JAJONL010000011.1, on the reverse strand, counting down.
CCTCAGGATTCGACCGGAGATCTGTTTCAGGCACCTCAGGCTGAGGCTCGTCCCGGCAAGGTTCCGCTTGCGGAACGGATGCGCCCCCGAGACTTCGATGATCTCGTGGGGCAGGACGAGGTGGTGGGACCGGGCCGTCCGTTGAGGAAGGCCATCGAGCAGGATGAGCTGTCCTCTGTCATCTTCTGGGGGCCGCCCGGGTGCGGGAAAACGACGTTGGCAGGGTTGGTGGCGGGCTATACGCACTCGCAGTTCGTTCCTTTTTCCGCGGTCACCGGCGGCATACCCGAGCTGCGGGACATCATCAAGGCCGCCGAACGGCGGCGAGCCATGGGACAAGCGACGACACTCTTCGTCGACGAAATTCACCGTTTTAATAAAGCCCAGCAGGATGCGTTTCTTCCGCATGTCGAGCGGGGGACAGTGGTGCTCATCGGGGCGACGACGGAAAATCCTTCATTTGAATTGATCGCGCCGTTGCTGTCTCGCTCACTCGTCGTGATCCTCAAGCCTCTGACCGAAGAGGCGCTCGGCTTGATTCTGGATCGCGCCATTGTGGATAGGGAGCGGGGCCTTGGTTCTCTTCGAATTGATTTGCGTCCACTCGCGCGCGAACGGCTCATCGCCTTCGGCAACGGCGATGCCAGGAGCCTCTTGACCGCGCTGGAGTTCGTCGCCGTCCAGACCTCGGTCGGTCTGGACGGGTCACGGACCATTGATGAGCAGGTCCTGGAAGCGGCGTTGCTCAAAAAGTCGCTGCGGTACGACAAGTCAGGCGAGGAGCATTACAATCTGGTATCGGCCTACATCAAGAGCCTGCGCGACTCCGATGCAGACGGAGCACTCTACTGGTTGGCGCGTATGCTGGAGGGAGGGGAGAACCCGCGGTTCATTGCCCGGCGTATGGTCATTTTTGCGTCGGAAGATATCGGCAATGCCGATCCCCTTGCTCTGGTCGTAGTCAATGCGGTTGCGCAGGCGGTAGAGTTCGTAGGTCTTCCCGAAGCTCAGATCAACCTGGCCCACGGAACCACCTATTTGGCCTCTCGGCCGAAGGACAATGCTTCCTACGTAGGACTGAAAGAAGCCGTTCAAGATGCCAGGCAGCACGGCAACCTTGGAGTGCCGTTGCACTTGCGCAACGCGGTCACCTCGCTCATGAAAGAGATCGGCTACGGTAAGGGCTATCGGTATGTGCATGACGATCCCGGGGCTCAAACCGATCAAGGCCATCTCCCAGGCCCTCTCCTTGGTTGGGTCTGCCTTGGTCTCCCCCCAGAACGGCGCGAAGGGATTCACCGCAGTATTGAACAATGTCAATAAGATCGGGGCCGGACTTCATTCGAAGGAGACCTTGCCGATCGGCGCCAAGATTACCGTTTCATTGGCATTCCTCGATCCTGATCGCGTGGAGCAGCAAGAGAAATTGGGCGCGACGGTCGCCTGGGTGAAATCCTGGGAAAAGGGAATGTTGATCGGGGTGGTCTGGGATGATTTGGTGACGAAGGAGAAGAACCGCTGGTTGTACTACTATCTGGAAGAGACGCTGAAATCGACGGATTAACCGGCCGCTGTCAGTTTCTCCCGCACTCCCTGCAATTCCTCCGACAATGATTCCCAGCGTGCCGTGAGTCGCTTGAGTTCCTTCTTCCAACCCTCCTGTTCGCGCTGCAAATCACCCCATCGGCTGAACTCTTGGTACAGGGCGGGATCGGTCAGTTCCTGTTCACGAGCCTTCACTTTGGTTTCCATGGTCGCGATTTCGGCTTCTGCACGGGACACTTGCTTTTCGAGGCGTGCCTGAGTCTTAGTCAGGTCTCGCCGTTCCCCGCCGTCCACCTTCGGATGAACCTGTGACGCCATTGCCTTGGTTGGACCGGACGACTTGTTGGACCGCGCCGCGCTGAGTTCTGCGCTCGATTCTTTGATCGATTCGAATTCCTGCGCTTTCTTCCACAGAAAGTACTCGTAGTCTCCGAAATAGTTTTTTGCCTGACCCTCGTCGACTTCGACGACCAGGGTGGCGACTCTGGTGAGGAAGGTCGGATCGTGAGAAATGAAGACGATCGTGCCGGGGAAATCGGTCAGAGCGTCGGTCAGCATGTCCACGGAGGCAGGATCCAAATGATTGGTCGGCTCGTCGAGCAGGAGGGTATTGGCCGGTTCCACGAGCATGCGCGCCAAGGCCACGCGATTGCGTTCGCCGCCGCTCAATGCCTTGATCGGTTTCTTTTGATCGTCCCCCGAGAATAGAAACGCGCCGGCAATCCCGCGTAAAAAATTCATTTCAGCACGCGCCGACACCTCCGCCAAGGATTCCAGAATCGTATCTTCCGGGTTCAGCGATTCTGCCTGATGCTGCGCAAAATAATGGATCGTGGCTCCATGCCCCACGTGGCGTGATCCTTTTTCAAAGGGCAGCACGCCGGCGAGAATTTTGAGCAGCGTGCTCTTGCCCGCCCCGTTCTCCCCGACCAAGGCCACTCGTTGGCCGCGTTCCGCCGTAAAATCCAAAGAGCGGTAGATCACCTTCTCTCCGTAACTCTTGGCTACACCCTTCAGTTCCAGGACATGCCGGCCGCTCGCCGCCGGGAGTGGAAACTTGAAGCGCACACGTTTCGTATCGCGCTGCCGCTCGATCAGTTTCACCTTATCCAACTGCTTGATGCGAGATTGGACCTGTTTGGCTTTGTTGGCCTGATACCGGAAACGATCGATGAAGTTCTGGACCCGGGCTACTTCTTTGCTCTGCCGGTTGGCGGCGGATTCGATTTGGGCATCCCTAGCCGCTCGTAGTTCCCGAAACTTCGTATAGTTGCCTCGGAACTCCTGAATGGTTCGATCGCGAAGTTCCCAGATATGAGTGGCGATCCCATCCAGAAACTTTGTGTCGTGACTGATGACCAGGAGGGTGAGATTGGAATCGAGAAGAAATCGCTCGAACCAGCGTTGTGTCGGCTTGTCCAGGTGGTTCGTCGGCTCGTCCAGCATGAGCACGTCGGGATTCGACAGCAACAAGTGCGCCAACGCGACCCGCATGCGGTATCCGCCGGAGAGGTTCTCAATCGGCCGCGAGAAATCGGCTTCAGAGAAACCTAATCCGGAGAGAATGCGTTCGGCTTCATGCTCGGGGTACAAGTCTCGGTGGGCGGCATCCAGCACCGTCTTTCCGACAATGGTTTCCAGTTCCTGCGGAAGATAGCCGATTCGCAGCCGGGGGCGCTTGCGGATAGACCCCTCGTCGGGAGACTCCTCGCCAAGAATCATTCGGAAGAGAGTGGTTTTCCCGACCCCGTTCGGGCCGACGAGACCGACGCGCGCGCCGGGGCGCAAGTGCGCGGTCGCTCCATCGAGCAGGACTTTGGTGGCAAATTGTTTATGGACCGACTCAAGCTGCAGCATGGATCACGAATATCAAGGGTAAGAGGTGAAGCGTGCGGCGAGGATGCGCAATGGCCTGTCAAACACCCTCATTATAGAGGCGAGCAACCAGGGGTTCTTATTGTAGGCATCCTCGCACACATTCGGAGTATTCATCGAAACAAGCGTTGTTTGGTGGAGCTGGCCGGGATTGAACCGGCGACCTCGTGAATGCCATTCACGCGCGCTCCCAACTGCGCCACAGCCCCACGTAAGCTTGTATGTACATGTGCACAGGCACGGGAAAAAAGAAAACCGTTGCAGATGTAACTCTGCAATCTAGCATGGCCGGATTTTGCCAGTCAAGAAAAGGTGAGGGAGAGGCGGGAGCCCATGCGTCCTTCTTGCTCGCAGAGCGCGCAGAGGACACGTGCTCGCTCGATGCGCGCAGTGAAGGCCACATGGGATCCCGCCTTCGGAGGAGAGTACTGAGGGACGAAGGGCCTACACCTCAAGCGTAAGGTTGTAAGGAAGCCCCTCGTTGGACGCGCGCAGGGAAAGGGTGACGAGGGCATCGCCTCTAGGGGAAAGGGAGGGCGAATCCAATCGAGCGAGCACGATCGGAATGTGTTCCGCTCGATGCGCGCAGTGAAGGCCACATAGGATCCCGCCTTGGGAGAAGGGAGTGGGTACCAGGTAGGCGCAGTGAGGGACGGCACCTGCAAAACCTTGCTTGACAAACAGCGAGGCGGATCCTACCATGATGCCCGTCCGGCTCTGACAGTACGAGGTCAGGGCTTTTTTTTCGATTTCAGCAGGTAGAGAAGGAGCGTCGACAGCGAACCATGGCGAATCTCGTCATCATCGGTAGCCAATGGGGCGACGAAGGAAAAGGCAAAATTGTCGACATCCTGGCCAAGGATGCCGATATGGTCGTACGGTATCAGGGCGGGTCCAATGCCGGCCATACGGTCATCAATGCGCGCGACACATTCATCTTCCATCTGATCCCTTCCGGCATTCTATATCGCGGGACCCGCTGCCTCATCGGTAATGGCGTCGTGGTTGACCCTGGAGCGTTGATCGAGGAAATGGATCATCTGCAAGGGCAGGGCGTGAAGATCGGCAAGAACTTCGCGGTGAGCGACCGTGCGCATTTGATCTTGCCGTACCATAAGGCGATCGACAAAGCGTCTGAGCAGTCGAAGGGGGTTCGTCGAATTGGAACCACGGGGCGCGGGATCGGCCCGTCCTACGGTGACAAAATGGCGCGGATCGGCATCCGCATGGGCGATTTGCTGAATCCACCGCTCTTCAAACAAAAGCTGGAAGAAAATCTGGTCGACATCAATTGGCTGCTCGAACAACTTCACAAGGTAGACTGTTTTGAGCTGGAAAAGGTCTATCAGCAGTACATGGGGTATGCCGACCGCTTGAAGGGCTATATCGTCGATACGACGCTGGTCGTGAACAAAGCGGTGGATACCGGAAAGACGGTGTTGTTCGAGGGGGCTCAAGGAACACATTTGGACGTGGATTTCGGGACCTACCCCTATGTGACGTCCTCAAGCTCATCGGCGGGGGGCGCCTGTACCGGAACCGGCGTGGGGCCCACGAAGATTGATGCTGTCATGGGCATCACGAAAGCCTATACCACACGTGTGGGCAGCGGACCCTTCCCGACCGAATTGACCGATGAGGTGGGAGGATGGTTGCAAGAGCGCGGCAAAGAATTCGGGGCGACCACCGGTCGGGCTCGTCGTTGCGGCTGGTTCGATAGCGTGGTGGTCCGCCATGCCACGCGGGTGAATGGGCTCTCCTCGTTGGCCGTGACGAAGTTAGACGTGTTGGATGGCTGCAAAGAACTCAAAGTTTGTACGGGGTATCGGGTGAATGGCAAAGTTCACCGAGAGATGCCGTCCGACCTGCTGGCATTGACAGACTGCGAACCGGTGTATGAGCACGTGCGTGGCTGGAGTGCTCCCACTACCGGTGTCACGACCTACAAGCACCTGCCCGCGGAAGCCAAGCGTTACCTCGCGCGGATTGAGGAGCTGGCCGAGTGCCGGATCGATATGATCTCCACCGGCTCGCGGCGTGATGAAACCATCATCCTCAACAATCCGCTCAAGGCGGGTCGCCGCGCGCGTTCGCAACGTTCTCGATAGGCGCCGGTTGTCCATGGAACGTATCGCTTGCCGTAGCGAATCATCACGTGTCAGTGGTATGATCCCCCTCCGTCACGATCCCCATGTGAGTATGTGAGAATGTATTGGCCCTGTGTGCGGGAGAGTCGGTAGCTCAGCTGGTAGAGCATCGCCCTTTTAAGGCGAGGGTCCTGGGTTCGAATCCCAGCCGACTCACCATTCAAATCAATGACTTCTGCAGTTTGCCCCACTGCCGCCTTAGCCTCATAGGACAATCCATAGGACAACGGATAGGCTCTTTCGAGTCCTTCCACAGCTAATCTCAGCTTTCGATCCCACTCCGGGCCCCCATGGGAATAGTTCGCGGTCATGCCGGGCATGCGATGGCCAAGGAGTGCCTGACGGACTTCGTAATCCACACCAATACGCTGCAATCTGGTCGCGAAGGTATGTCGCAGGTCGTGAAAATGCAGATCGTGAATCCCCACCCGGCGACAGGTCTCACTCCAGTATTCCTTAAATGCCCGCTGGTGAGTCCAACGGCGAAACACCCGACCATCGGCGAGCGAAGGGACCTCAGCCCCTAGCGCAAGCATGGCCGTTCGGTTCAGCGGCACTTCTTGCGGGGTTCCTTTGATACGGCTTGCGGCGGGCGGGAGACACAACCAGTATCCATCCTCTCGCTTCTTCACCCACGAACGTTCGATCTCCAGAATTTTCCCTTCTCGCAGGCCCACCGAGACCGCCACCTGAATAATCCGCCAGAGCTCTTGCCGGCATTCGAGCTTAGTGGGATCGTTCTCTCGCATCGTGCTAATGAGAGACAGTTCTCCTGGCTCTGCGATTCTGGTTCGTTTATCTGCATCGGGCAGTTCGACATGCTTCAGCGGGTTTCTGTCCAGTTTCTCGTAGCGCACGGCCACATTGAGAATTCGATTGAGGACCTGCCATTCACGACGGACCGTGCCGGCGGTCGCTCCTTCGTCTAGCCGGGCCTTCACATATCTGAGCCCATCTTCTGGTCGAAGTGAAGCGAGCGGCTGATGCCCAAACCGATGACTACAGGAGAGATCACTCTTCACGCATGTATGGCAGGAAAGAATGTGATTTTCGAGAATCCCTTCAGGCCGCGTGCGATCGATCCGCTTTTTGACTTCGAACGCCTGCCAATACAAGGGGAGGACATCGTGGAGGGTCATGAGCGAACGGGGTTTCTCGACCTCTTGCGTTTGAATTTTGTGAATGAGTTCGATGGCAGACTGTTGTGCTTGGTCGGGTGAGAGGTCATAGCCCAACAAGGGGCGATAGCGTTGACCCTTCCACCGGAAATAGAGATCAAAGGCGAGACCTTTGTTCGTGCGTCGCTTGGTGATCGTATAGGCCATGAGTCATCCCCGATATTTTGGGTTCCGATGGTAAACAGTGGCAGGGGCGCTGTCTAGTGGGAAAACCAGCCCGCGAGACGCGGCCGGCAGCGCTGCTCCCTCACCACTTTTCAACCATGCGATCAGCTCGTCTTTGAGAAATCTGACTTCTCGTGATCCTGGCATGCGATGCCTCGGAATATCCTTCCGCTGATACAGCGTGGATTTCGACACGCGCAGATAGATCGCCGCTTCGGCCAGGGTCATGATCTCTAGAGTCGCGTTCGCTTGCTCTTCTTGATTCATTCTTTTCCCGCTCTCACTGAAACGCCTCTGTGCTGTCCGGCTTGGGTCGAAGAGTGAGCCCCCAGTGGGTACGACCCGTGGCTGGAGAGCAGTGGGCCAGGCCTTCCCGGTCCCCTCCGTGCCGGTCTCCGCCCCCTCCAGGCCTGCCCGCTGCGAGAGCCCCGTGCCGCCTCTTCTTCTACGCCCCACCCTTGGTTTGTGAAGGGTGGGGCTAGAACATAATTTCAGAAGGAGGCGGACATGTCCGTTGACAGCTCTCTCGGTTCCTCGAACGGTGTACGGCCAATGAACCCGGTTCGGAAATACGGTGTCCCTCGGTACCGCGTCACGCTTGTGCGCGAGGGCCGTGCCATTCCGGCTGCGGAATCCGTACACACGTCGGACGCCGCTGCCGCGATTTTCCGGCCGCTGTTTGCCGGGTTGGACCGGGAACAGTTCCTGGTCTGCGGCCTGGACGCGAAGCATGGGCTCATCGGCATCAATGTGGTCTCGACTGGCTCGCTCACCTTGGCCATTGTGCATCCCCGTGAGGTCTTCAAACCCCTCATCCTCATGAATGCCGGCGCCTGGATTTGCGGCCACAACCATCCATCCGGCGATATTACGCCGAGTCCCGAAGATCGCGTCCTGACCAAGCGACTGCGCGACGCTGGAGATCTGTTCGGCATTCCGTTGCTGGATCATCTCATCCTCGCCGAAGAACGCTACTACAGCTTCGCCGATCAGGGCTGGCCCGGCGCTTAGCGCAGCAGCCGCAACACCCAAGCCGCCCCTGCGGCCACGAGCGCGAGCCCGATCGCGGCCGTCCCCCAGGCGACGAGGTCGGTCGCTAACGCATCCTCTGCCACTCTCATTTTGTGATGTGTTTCGGAAAAGGAGGCAGGCTGCTGCCAGCCTGCCTCGCTGGGCCTTACCCGCCCACAATCGCCTTCACGCGTTTAAACGCATAGATGGCCAACGCCACCCCAATCAGGGCCGCTGCCCACAAAAGCAGATCGGCCCGCACCGTGGCCACATCTGCTGAGACCGGAAACAACTGTGCAAACGACAGCGCCGGCACGCCCAAGGCGAAGACCAACGCCGTCAGGAACCCCGTGAGTCCCTTCACCCATCCCGCACCCTTCATAGAGCACCTCCTTGTGCTATCTGGTGGACTCGTCCACCCGCGCCGCCGGAACCCTCGCCGACGGACGAGCGCCTCAGTGATTCTGAGGCAGAATCAGTTTGATGATCAGGCCCACGGCAAACCCGCCGAGCCAGAAGATCGCC
>JAJONL010000217.1 GCA_021323395.1 Nitrospira sp. | reverse complement strand
GCTTCCGCTGGTGTCGTATAGGCATCCACATGGCTGAAGGCGCGCAGAGGGCTGTCATGAAACCGGAAGTTCCGCACGGCCGACACAATCTCGCCGTTCTCGATCAGAAAGGTTCCGTCTCGCGTCATGCCGGTCAGCGTCAGGTCGGACGCATTGACCGGACGGATGTACCAGAAATTCGTCACGAGGAGACCCCGTTGGGTCGTTCTGACAAGGTCGTCAACCCGCGTGCCATGTGGATGATCTCCCGACAGGTAGGGAGATTCCAGCGTCGTCAGGGGATCGATACGATGTTCCTGCGCCGTGAACCGGTCATGGAGCAGTTGAGTCAACACCCCCGCCTCGATCCAGGTGGACCCCAGGACAGGGAGGCCCTCACTCGTAAATCGTTGCCCGAGAAGGTCCTCATGGTCCGGACGATTGAGCAACGACAGCCGCCGGTCCAGGATGCGCGCGCCCAATTTGCCGCTGAAGGGACTCGTCCCTTTATAGAAAGATTTCGCGTCCAGCATCCACATCATCCAACTCAAGAGACCCGCGACCGCCGCCGGTTCGAGAATGACCGTGTAGCGCCCGGGCGGCAATTCCTGTGGGTCGTCCGCGCCTCGCTTCGCCTTGTTGATAGCGGCCAAGGTGCGCTCCTGAACATGCAAGCGGTCGATGGAGCGATGGGCCGCCGCCGACCAACCGGTCGCTTCGCCGGCCTGCACGGTCAGGCTAAACCGTGCTTCCGTCCGCTCCTCATAAGCCGAGAGTCCCGTATTCGCCGCCAGCCCGGCAATCCCGACGCTCGAGGCCACCGTCCCGGCGGCATTCAGGTTTTCCATCTTGCATTGCCCGATCGCCTCCCGAGCATAGTCCAGACGCCGCGCGGGACCGGCAACGCTCGTCTCGGGACGAAAGGTGGGCAGCAATAAATACGATTGGGGCCCGACAGGCGGGAGATATTCCGGATCTTTGGGCGAGACGCGGGCAATTCGCTCTGCCTCTGTCAGCGTTCCACGCACCGATCCGGCAGTGAGATCGGTGGTGGTAGCAGTGCCCTGTTGCGCTCCGAAGGCGACGGTGATCGCCAGGGTCCCTCGACGCTGATTGACGTTTTGAATCACCTGATTGTTGGCGAAGCGAGTCGTGCCGCTGTGGACATCCCGCAACGACACCAGGGTGTGGTCGCCTGTCGAATGCTTCATCACGAGTTCGGTGAGAAAGTCGAACTCTTCCCGACTCGTCAGCTTGGGCCAGCTGCTGGTGATAGCCGACGTCATTCCGTGGCTTGTCCTTTGATCACATCAACCCGTCGAAAGCGCGCATGGGAGGCGGCGTGAGTCATCCATCCTGACTGACCCGGCTGCCCCTTGCCGCAGGTGATGAACCCATAACGCCGCCGATGGGTGCCGTCGGCGACACCGTCGCACCGACCCCAAAATTCAGGCGTGATGCCGTGGTAAATGACGTCCCTCAGCATATGCGTCCGACGCCCGTTCTCGACCAGCCAAAAGGCATCGCCGCCGAACTGGAAATTGTATCGCCGCTGGTCGATGCTGTAGGACCCGTGGCCCTCGATGTATATGCCGCGTTTCACATCGGCCAGGAGGTCGTCGACCGTCGATCGACCAGGTTCCAGACCGATGTTCGCAATCCTGACCATCGGCACGCTGCCCCAACTATCGGCTCTGTTCGACCCCCGTGAACGTTCCTCCTTGATTCGCGGCGCCACCTCCCGATTCGTGCAGTAGCCCACGAACAGGCCCTCCCGCACGATGTCCCACCGCTGGCAACTCACTCCGTCGTCGTCATACCCGGTGGCCGCTAATGTATTCGGTTCGGTATTGTCGGCCACCAGATTCACATGGGAGGAACCGTAGCGGTAGGCGCCGCGCTTGTCCGGCGTGAGAAAACTGGTGCCGGCGTAGTTGGCCTCGTAGCCGAGTGCGCGATCCAATTCGCTGGGATGCCCGCAGGACTCGTGCATCGTCAATGAAAGATGCTCGGGATCGAGGACCAAGTCGTAACGTCCCGCTTCGACGGCGGGAGCCCGGACCTTTTCCACCGCTTGCGCGGCGATGCGCTCGCCTTCGCGAGCAAAGTCCGTGTCCTGAATCAGTTCATACCCCATCCGCAGGTGCGGCGTATTGAAGGAACGGGTGGCAAATCGCCCGTCGTGAACCGCCGTGGCTGAGCAGTCGCCTTGCAAGGCCAGTAGATTGAAGTCAAGGTGGGAGCCTTCGGTAGAGACAAAGAGTTTACGATCGCGCTGAGTCCAGAGACTGGCATGACTTCTGACCACGCCGGGTTGACGCTGGATCAAGTCCATGGTGTTCAGGAGCATCGCGGTCTGCTCTTCCAAGGGAACAGCAAAAGGGTCCACACGGTAGACCGTCTCGATACGATCCCGATGGACCGGTTCAGGCGCCAAATGTACCTTTTCGATTGCCAGGGATGCGGATCCCTTCGCGATCTCCAAGGCCAGATCTGCCACGCGAGGGACTTCTTCGAAAGAAAGGATCGAACTCGCGGCAAAACCCCAAGCGCCCCGATGGAGCACTCGTATGCCGAACCCGCGGTCAGACGTGTTCCGGATCTGCGCGATGCGCCGGTCTTCCCCGCTGATCGTGCGGGTGGTCGTGTCAAGCAGCCGGATGTCGGCATATTCCACCCCGGCTTTGCAGAGACGAGCCAGC
>JAJONL010000081.1 GCA_021323395.1 Nitrospira sp. | reverse complement strand
TGGCGACCGATTTGCTGGCCTTGACGTTGTTGCGGTCTCCCGGAGAATTCGGGGCGGATGTGGCGGTTGGGTCGAGTCAGCGGTTTGGGGTGCCCCTGGGGTTTGGCGGCCCGCATGCCGCCTTTCTTGCGACGAAGGAAGAGTTCCGGCGGCAGATACCGGGGCGGATCATCGGTGTGTCGAAGGATGCCACGGGTCGTCTGGCCTATCGCCTTGCGCTACAGACCCGTGAGCAACATATCAGGCGGGAGAAGGCCACCAGCAATATCTGCACGGCGCAAGTGCTGCTCGCGGTGATGGCCGGCATGTACGCTGTCTATCATGGACCTCAGGGATTGCGGAGAATTGCCGAACGTATCCACGGCCTCACTCTCGTACTGGCCGCGGGGCTTCGTCGGCATGGCTATGAGGTCGGTCTGGAGCCGGTCTTTGATACCCTGCGCGTTCCTCTGTCGCAGGCTCAATCAGAGACGATTTTGAGCCGGGCGCAACAGCAGAAAATCAATCTTCGACGGTATGACAATCATGATCTGGGGCTCTCATTGGACGAGTGGAGTACCTTGGCCGAAGTGCAGCAGGTGATGGCGCTCTTCCATGGCCATTACCTTTCCGCTGAGGACATGCAGGCACTCGTCCAATCGGTCGATGGTCGCTATCCCGCGGCGCTGGCTCGCACATCCCCCTACCTCACCCATCCGGTGTTTCATCGATACCACGCGGAACATGAGATATTGCGGTATATTCACCGGCTCCAGTCACGCGACCTGTCGCTGGTGCATTCCATGATTCCCCTGGGTTCCTGCACGATGAAGTTGAATGCCACCGCTGAAATGCTGCCGGTGACCTGGCCGGAATTTGGGAGACTCCATCCCTTCGCCCCTGCCGAACAAACACAGGGTTATCAGATCCTATTCCAGCAGCTGGAATCCTGGCTGGCGGACATGACGGGGTTTGCCGCCGCCTCATTGCAACCCAATGCCGGCTCCCAAGGCGAGTATGCCGGCCTCATGGTGATTCGCGCCTATCACCGCCACCGTGGGGAGGCGCAACGCGATATCTGTTTGATTCCTTTGTCCGCCCATGGGACGAATCCCGCGAGTGCGTCGATGTGCGGGATGACGGTGGTTCCTGTCGCCTGTGATCAACGAGGCAATGTGGATCTTGCCGATCTTGAAACCAAAGCCACTCAGCATCGCACTCGCTTGGCGGCCTTGATGGTCACCTATCCTTCGACGCACGGCGTCTTTGAAGAGGGCATTCGCCGGATGTGCCAGATCGTGCACGCGCACGGAGGACAGGTCTACATGGACGGCGCCAATATGAATGCCCAGGTCGGGCTGTGCCGACCAGCCGATCTTGGGGCGGATGTGTGCCATTTGAATCTCCACAAGACGTTCTGCATTCCGCACGGCGGGGGCGGGCCTGGAATGGGGCCGATCGTGGTCGCACAACATCTGGCGCCCTTTTTGCCGGGGCATCCTGTCACGAAACTGGGGGGACCGCAGTCGATTGGGCCGGTCTCGGCCGCTCCCTATGGAAGCCCCAGCATTCTGACGATTTCCTGGGTCTATATCGCATTGATGGGACGAGAGGGGTTGACCAAAGCCACTCAAGTGGCGATCTTGAATGCCAACTACATGGCCAAACGGCTGGAGAAGTATTATCGAGTGTTATACAGCGGGACGCGCGGGTTCGTCGCGCACGAGTTCATCCTGGACCTGCGGCCGCTCAAAGAGAGTAGCGGTGTGGAGGCGATGGATGTGGCCAAGCGTTTGATGGACTACGGATTTCATGCGCCTACCGTCTCCTTTCCTGTCGTCGGCACGTTGATGATTGAACCGACGGAAAGCGAAGTGAAGGCTGAATTGGATCGATTGTGCGATGCGCTCATCGCGATCCGAGCGGAAATTCAGGACATTGCGGATGGACGGCAGCCGCGCGTAGGGAATCTGTTAAAGAATGCCCCTCATACGGCGCCGGCGGTGACGGCGTCCGATTGGACGAAATCCTACTCGCGCGAGCAGGCGGCTTTTCCCGCTCCCTGGGTGCGCGACAATAAATTTTGGCCGAGCGTGGGTCGGGTTGATGAAGCCTATGGCGATCGCAATCTGTTCTGTACCTGCCCGCCGATGGATGCCGCTTCCTAATGAACAGGGATGCGGCAATGTTGTCGTCGAGTCCACCGCATCTCATCTGCTCTCGGGGTGTCTCGTCTTTCCGGTAGCGTTACTCTGTGGCTGCCTCACCTTTCTCTTGCCCCCCTCTGTTTGGGCTGGGTCGAAACCGGATTCGGCGGGTGAAATTGGACAGAAAGAGATTCCGACATGCCATTCCTGATGGCCCAGGAGGGCAAGGGCTTGGGGATGATCTTTCCCCTAGCCGACGTGACCCGCGAGGCGGTCCGTGATGAGCTCAGCCAGCCCCTGTCGCTGCTTCACGGTTTGTCGTTTATCCCTGCCGGCTCCCTAGTTGAAACCGAAACGTCGATTGCCCGATCCTATCAAGGCGAAGATCTTCTTGGTCGCGCCCTCGCGGCGCTCGGCCCAGAAAATCGATGCGTGATCTATTTCATCATGGGGCCTCGCGAAGATGCCGCTGACTTTGAAACGTCTTTGGAGCGACTCGGTGCATCCACCCGCTTTGCTGATCCGATGCCAGGCCCTGAGATAGGCCTGTAAAGATAGGAAGCGAGAAGTCTTGATGGTTACTGCGAGTGATGGCGGATGGCAGGAGGCCGCAGCCGATCGGAGGGCGGTGGAGTGCCGTTTTAAACGTGTGTTCATATCCGTGCGATAACGACGTGGGTGGGAAAATGACGTGTCTCATCCCACGACAGGCCGCTTTGACCTTTGACCTTTGGCTTGGTTCCTCAGGGTAATGGCATGACACCCGACGCGTTTCCTAGACATGCAAAATAGATCTCCCATCAAAGTCATTATCGATACCGATCCCGGAGCCGACGATGCCCTGGCCATTCTGCTGGCCTTGGCGTCGCCGGAATTGGACGTGGTCGGTGTGACGACTGTGTGTGGCAATGTGCCGGTCGGCCAGGCTACGAAGAATCTCCTCCGGATCCTGAACCTCGTGAAGACGCCGCCTGGGCTATTAGTTGGGCAAGGAGCGGCCCGACCTCTGGAGGAGGACCTCGTGACGGCATTCCAGGTCCACGGAAGCGACGGGCTTGGCGAGTTGGATCGTGTACTTACAGCGGCAGGGGCTCCACGGTACCCTTCTGCTCGCCTCCCGTCGATTCTGCCGACCGCTCAGGAGGTGTGGAACGACTGTGTGCGCCGGTACGCGGAAGACGTCACATTGATCACGCTGGGGCCACTGACGAATTTGGCGTTGGGCTTGAAGGTGAATCCGTTGACGGTTCAGAAGTTTCACTCGGTGATCGCGATGGGCGGGGCGATCGGCGTGCCAGGTAACATCGCCCCGGCGGCGGAATTCAACATCTATGTCGATCCGCATGCCGCGCATCGGGTATTTCAGGCCTCGCTTCCGTTGACCCTCGTTCCGCTCGATGTGACGACCCGCGTGGGCGTGACACGAGATCTCTTGGCAACCTGGGCCGACTCGTCGTGCGATCCCATTAGCCGTGTTCTGACCGATCTGACGGGCAAGGCGTTCGGTTTTGCCGAAGATGTTGAGGGGCATGGAACGTTTTATTTCCATGACCCTTTGGCCGTTCTGACGGCCATCGAACCCTCCTTGATGACGATGGAGTTCCTCCACGTGTCGGTGGAAATGTCGGGGCAGGTGTCACGCGGTATCACGATCGCCGACCGGCGCCTGCGCAAACCAGAACAGAAAGCGGCTCCTAACATGCGCGTGGCCGTCGATGTGAACGTAGATCGCGCATTACACCTGCTGCGGAATCGCCTCTGCCCGTGATCATAGTCATCGGCTCTAGCAACATCGATTTGACCGTGACGGTCGATTGTTTTCCAACCCCTGGAGAAACAATTCCCGGACATCATTTTTCGCAGTCGTTCGGCGGCAAGGGGGCCAATCAGGCGGTAGCGGCGGTACGCGCGGGCGGTCAGGTTGTCTTCATGAGCAAAGTGGGCACGGATGCCAATGGAACTCTCATAGAACAATATCTGTCGGCGCAAGGATTCCGCCAGCTCGCCATGCTTCATCATGAGGATTCTTCAACCGGAGTGGCGATGATTCTGGTCGATCGAGCGGGCGACAATCAAATCGTGGTGGTGCCCGGCAGCAATGGCCGTTTCACCCCAGATGACATACGGCAGCACGCGACGCTCATGACCGGCGCAAGAGTGCTTTTGGTTCAATTGGAAATCCCGATGGACACCGTTCAGGAGGCCTTAATGCTCGCAAAACGCCTCGGGCTCATCACGATTCTCAACCCTGCTCCGGCTCGCTCATTGCCGCCTGACCTTTTGCGGTTGGTGGATATTCTGACGCCCAACGAGAGTGAGGCGCGGGCACTGACCAATTTGGCGGACGCAGCGAATGCGGCGCAATCGCTGTCCGCGCAAGGGGTTGGAGCTGTCGTGGTGACCTGCGGCGAACGGGGTGCGGTGATGTCGCGTGGCAAGGCTGTCACCATTGTGCCCGCATTTCTCGTTGATGCCGTCGATTCCACCGGCGCTGGGGATGCGTTTAACGGCGCGCTGGCCTCTGCCGTAGCCGATGGGATGGAACTCGATTCGGCGATCGACATTGCCAATGCCGCGGGGGGATTGGCCACGACGGTTCGGGGGGTGCAAGAGTCGATGCCAACCAAAGTCGCGATCGCCTCATTGCTTCGGCACGGCACCAGAAAGACGCCCTTGGCCTGAGATCCACGGACACAGAATACGAGGCAGAAACACCCTGCCAGAGATGCAGGATGGTTTGCATCAGGAATGCCGGGATCAATTTATTTTTGGATGGGGGGCAGCCATGGATGCAATTGACGAAACGCGCCCAGCATGGCCTGGTATGAATAGGCCGCATTACGCCCACTCGGGTTGGGAAGAAGCGCGACGGCAGATTCGTGCAAGGTGACGGGCTGGAGGCCGAGTCTTCGGCCTGCCCGCTTCGCTTCCAGCGGGAACAGCGTTGGATAGAGGGTGATGCCAAGCAGTGCGACCACGCGCGGGCGATACCGACGAATTTTTCGCAGAAGCGCCAGACGGCCTGCGGCACACTCATCAAGACTGAGACCTTCAACTCCCGCCGTGGCTCGCGGCACCAGATTGGTGAGCCCGATCCCCCAATCAGGCAGCCGACCGTCGTCTCTATAGTTGAGTGGCTCGGGCACCAGCTTGGCCTCATAGAGCAGCTTCCAGAAACGATTCGATGGTCCGGCATAGTGATGGCCGAGCGCGGCGGAGCGGAGCCCTGGATTGATGCCGACAAACAGAATAGAAAGGTTCGGCGTAAGGCGATCCGGCAGAACAGATTGGGTTCTCATCCCCTGCTCACTGTCTGAGAGAGAGTCGTCATGGCTCATCACTTTGATTGATGCATGGTCTGATTAATTTATTGCCTGAGGCAGTTTAGTATTCAGCGCGCTATTCTGCCACAGGGCGGGAGCGCGTGATGTTTCAATTTCTTAACCGCGCTCAACAGAATTTCATGAAAACAATGAGTTGTAAATGCAACCGCAATCGGCAAGGACCTTGCTTAACGCAGAGCCATCGGTGTTTGGCAATCTCAACATAACAGGAGGTGAGTCAGTATGAAGAAGATGATGTTGACTGTAATGGCGGCTGCGTTGTTGGTAGCGTTCAGCGCTCCTTCTTTCGCCGGCGAGGAAAAGAAGAAGGATGAAAAGAAGGGTGGTCATTTCTCCCAGACCCTTTTTGGTGAAGAGAAGAAGAAGGACGAGAAGAAAGGCGGCCATCTGTCCCAGACCGTGTTCGGGGAAGAGAAGAAGAAAGACGAGAAGAAGGGCGGACACTAAGTCCGTCTATCTCTTGGCGAGGCTAGCTGGCTTGAGAGGTCTCCCCTCCTCGTGGCGGGAGGCCTCTTAGGTCGCTCGCAGCGTGGATCTCAGCCGAATGTAGACTGCCTGCAATCCTACGATAGTTTTCCCATCCCGAATGATGCCATCCTGAATCTTTAGAATCGCCTGCTCCAGGGGCATCTCCACCACCTCCAGAACTTCATCCTGATCGAGATTCTGAGTGCCGAGGGTCAGGCCCGTCGCGAGATAGATGTGGATGACCTCGTCGGCAAATCCTGGTGCGGTAAAGATGCTGGTGAGCAGCTCGAAATGTCCAGCTTTGTAGCCGATCTCCTCTTCGAGTTCACGTGCCGCACAATCCAGCGGATCTTCTTGTGGATGCAGCTTTCCAGCCGGAATTTCGTAGATGAATCCGCTTGCCGCGTGCCGAAATTGACGAATCAGGACGACAGTGCCGTCGTCCTTGAGGGGGACCACGGCAGAAGCGCCGGGGTGACGAATGACCTCGAGGTCGATCGTGTGGCCGTTCGGCAGTCGCACCGTATCGATATTGAGCGTAACCACTGTGCCTTTGTAGATCGGTTTCACCATGGTGTTAGGGAATACCAGCAGGTCTATTATAAAAAGGTGGTTTCACGACGACGGCCGGACAAGATTTACCTCGAATATCGATCAGAATCACTGCACCAGGCTGAGACGCCGCTGGCGGTACATAACCCATGCCGATACCTTTTTGCAGGATAGGCGAAAAATTCCCGCTGGTGACCTCTCCAATCTCGGCATGGGGCGCCTGATGACTCAGAATCTTGAACCCATGACGGGGCACCGCCTTTTCCACGAGCTCAAACGCGACGAGCCGTCGACTGGCTCCGCGGGATTGCTGGGCCAGTAAGTCAGCGCGACCGATAAACTCTCCTTTGTCGAATTTCACCACCCATTCCGCTCCGGCTTCGAGAGGAGTCGTCTCCTCGTTCATGTCATTGCCGTACAGCAAGTAGGCCATTTCCAGACGCAATAAATCACGCGCTCCTAAGCCTGTCGGTTTAAGACCCAAGGGACGTCCTGCTTCGAGCAGGCGATGCCACATATCGGCCGCCCCTGCTGCGGGAAGATACAATTCGTAGCCCAATTCACCGGTGTAGCCGGTTCGCGTCACGAGGACCGATCGATCGCACAGCGTGGCGTCCAGGCATTGACGAACTTTCAATGTTGCCAGCTCAGCGAGGCCGGCTGTCGTCAGAATGTCACGTGAAGCCGGACCCTGGATCGCGATCTGTGCGAGCGTGGATGAATGGTCCTGGACTTTGCAGCTTTGCGCCTGAGCAACCTTCTCATACAGCCACGCGACAATTTTTTCCCTGTTGGACGCGTTGACACAGACCAGAAATTCATAGGGTTTTACGTGATAGACAAAAATGTCGTCCTTGATACCACCGTTCGGAGCACAGATCATCGAGTAATGGGATTGGCGAACCGATAATTTAGAGACGTCGTTCGTGGTGACGCGCTGTAAGAACGCCAACGCTCCTGGCCCACTTACGCTGATGCGGCCCATGTGACTGACATCAAATAGTCCCGCATGCCGGCGGACGCTGTGATATTCGTCGACCACGCCGGAGTACTGGATGGGCATTTCCCAGCCGGCAAAATCCACGAGTTTGCCCTGTGCCTTGCGATGAGCATCGATCAGAGGGGTCTGTTGCATGGGATATATGCGAGTTCCATTCTGGAGGTGAGGAAAGATGGATCCGCTGTCAGCTGCCCTATTTGACTTCCAGCAGTTCCACATCGAAGACAAGCGTCGCATTGGGAGGAATCACGCCGCCGGCCCCACGCGCACCGTAGCCCAATTGCGGGGGAATGGTTAATTTTCTCTTCCCGCCTACCTTCATTCCAGCGACCCCTTCATCCCATCCACGAATGACCTTGCCTGAACCAATCGGAAAAGAGAATGGGTCCCGGCGGTCCACCGAACTGTCGAACTTCGTCCCATTCGTCAACCAGCCGGTATAGTGGACCGTGGCGAGATTTCCCGCCGCTGCTTCCCGGCCTGTTCCCACTACGAGATCTACGTACTTCAGACCGGATTCGGTCGTGACTTCAGGATTCGAGCCGGCTTGTTCACTTTGTGCCATCATTGGTCTCCCTATGCTCATCAATAAGAGGGCTACCATACCGCACCTCATCAGCCAGAAGCGAGTATTCATGGATCAGTCCTTGTACGACAGGCGCATCGGGAGACATGGGTCATCTCAGCCGATGGGGTTCAACTCGCGATGCCAGGGGTTCATCACGGTTCGGTTCTGAAAAAATTGCAATGCTGGCGGTATACCCGTGAAGAAAATTCCGTCCTCCCACCGGGCCGACTTCGCCTTGAGCGAAAAACCCCGCGACAGGGATGTCGCCCAGCTGTTGTTGCACGGCCGCTGCATCATGATGCGGGATGCCGAACAGGCCTTTCCCGCGCCCGCAACAACTGAACAGGAGTGCACCTAGCGGGGGTGATGAATCAGGAGGCTGGGGCGATGCCAGCAAGGCATGGAGATCCTGGTCGGCGGACTGCGCATCGCGGACCTGGAATTGAACGGTTTGTCCTTCCTGCACGACATCTCCAATGACGATGGCTCCGGTCTGCTGGTCGGCCCCGATCAGATTGCGAATGAGAAAATCTCCGCGTGTGAATTGCGCGCGCTGCTCATCCATGGCAATACCGATATGGAGCGCCCGTTGGGCCTGAGCGCGCTCATCCGTGCTCAATTGGCCGAAGACTGTCTGCAAACAATGCAAGGCCGGAACTCCACCGAGTTCTTGAATGACGTTGTGCTCCGCCCTGGTCACGATGAATCGATCGCCGATCGGGCGGCACCCTTGCGAAATGACCGTGTGAACCGAAATATTCCCGCCTAGCGCAAGGCCGACCAATCCCTCGCTGTACACCTGTTCGTCGAGGAATAACCGATTCCCGCCGAGGTCCCGCCCTCCGCCCGCCAGCCCACCAAGCGCACGGGCGCCGGGGTAGCGTTCCTCAATGACGGTGAGTATGTCTTGCATAGGCGCGGAAAAGGGATCCGCAAACAGCATCATGACGGGGTTCTCGTCGCCGGCGAAGTCTGCGTCCGGCCACCCATGCAGGGAAAATTGATCGTGGATGCTGGAAAATGAGAGGCGCAATGGATGGATGGTCACTCCCGGCAGGTGGGCCGCCCATAGAGCGGCGGCCGCCCCCGTTTCCACCTCGCGCCCCGTTGCGATGATGCCTTCACCCGTACAGCCAACCAATGTTCCCGGGGCCAGCGCGCGGCGCAGTTCTTGTGAAAGCGCGTCGGCCTGATCTGCATGCTGAGCGGAGACGAAGAGAAATGCGAGGTCGATTCCGGCAGGTCCCAATTGGCCGCGCACCGCCCTTACGAGTTCGTCTGCGGCCGGCTGAACCTCCTCCTGTCGAGTCAAGGCCGAGGCGAAGCGGAGTGTCGATGGGGGAGTGGCAATCACGGGCTGTTTCTTGAAAAAATGTCAGATCGCAATATGTCTGCTCACTCACACCCCTGGATTCATACGTTGGGGTCGTTCCAAGGAGAGCTTTTTGTAATAACGCCACATGTATGAATGGTAGTCGTCCAGTTGGGCCAGCAAATAGTGGAGTTCAGTCGGGTCTTGGGTTTCCAGTGCTCGTGTCATTCGAGCTTTCAAGAACTCTGCAAATTTATCGGTCTTATCGAGTGCTGTCAGCAGCGCAAGGCCGCCCCCGATATGATAATCAGACATCGACTTCCCCTCGCCACACTGATGAGCAGGAGAATAGCCGTGCAATGCTCTAAAAGCAAGGTGCCGAGGGCCTTGCCGGTCAGGCTGGTCGCGTTAGGGTTGCGTTGCTGAGGGCGAAGACAGGAGCGCTCGCAGACGAGGGATGGAGATAGCCTCCGCGCGATGCCCATCACGTCCCACGACAGTCGTGGCGCTCGTGAGGGCATTCAAGATCGCTTCTTCCGTGGCCTCCACGGTGGC
Organism: Nitrospira sp.; assembly: GCA_021323395.1. GTDB lineage: Bacteria > Nitrospirota > Nitrospiria > Nitrospirales > Nitrospiraceae > Nitrospira_A. Next base: position 2,312 of record JAJONL010000081.1, on the reverse strand, counting down.
GGTGATCACGGGATTTAGATGGGTGTCCGCCAGCTGGTTGAGGGAAAAGGTCAGTTCGGAGGGGTAATGGGGAATGACATTGCCGGTGGAAAACGCCAGCATGAAGTCTCCGCTCCCGTGGCGCGCGGTCGACCCGGTACGGGCAAGCCCCAAGGCGGCTCGTTTGCCCAGACGGGTCAACTGCCGACTGTCCAACGGGGCGTCTGTGGCAATGATGACGATGATGGATCCTTCGGCATTACCGGTTGGTTTTTCTCCCAACGCGAGAAGGTTCTCTGGTTTCGCATGCGGCAACAGGCTCGACAAGGGCTTCTCCACATCATAACGTTGACCGACTGGTATCCCGCCCACGATGAGTTCGGTACGCCGACCGTGGTTGGCATTGACCAATATGCCGACCGTAAACCCACCACTGGACTCAGGAAGCCGTCGCGAAGCCGTACCGATTCCTCCTTTAAATCCGTAAGAAATCATGCCGGTGCCGGCTCCGACGCTTCCTTCCATCACGGGCCCTGAGGACGCTTCGTCCAGTGCTTGCATGACATCGGCCTCTGAAACGTGACGTCCCTGAATATCGTTCAGACGGCTATCATCACATTCCGCCACAACGGGGGTCAGAGTGTCATCGGTGATGCCGATGCCTGGATATTTCTGGAGCATCCAGCTGATGACTCCATTGGCCACACGAGGTACATTGAGGGTATTGGTCAAGGCAATGGGATATTCGAGAAAACCTGATTCTGCCACCCAGGCCAGCCCGGTCATTTCCCCGGTCCCGTTCAAGACGAACGCGCCTGCGGGAACTTTCTTCCGCCAGACATCGTCACGAGGCAGGATGACCGTCACGCCAGTTCGAATCGGCCCGGTTCCTGGCTTCAGAGGACCGTCGCCTCTCGACAACGTCACCTGTCCGACCTTCACGCCCGGCACGTCGGTGATGGCATTCAAGGGCCCTGGCTGCAATGATCCGAACTTCACGCCCACGTCACGCGCGCGCGCTCGACTCTCACTTGCAGCGACAGAAGCCTCCAGGCTCCAGGCAGGTACGGCGTGGACGGTTAATAGAGCTGCTGCGCAGGCCGCGACGTAATAACCGATGCTCGACCGGTTCGTGTCTAACACGATATGCCTCCGTCGTAAGTGGACATCCTTTATCGACAGTCCTAGATTTCGTAGGTGGTGTCTTTGCTCGGCACGATCACCGTCATGGCAGGATGCTCATTTTGGATGGCTGCGCCCAGTGACAGCGCTTGTTTTTCTTCACCGTGAACGACGAAGACCTTGTGAGGCTCCGGTGTGATGGCTCGTACGTAGGCGAGCAGGTCGTTTCGATCCGCATGGGCCGACAGTCCATTAAACACGACGACTTGGGCGCGACGCGGAGTCGGAATTCCAAAAATCGGGACGACATCCCATCCTTCGACGAGTCGACGGCCCAACGTATGTTCGGCTTGAAATCCCACGATGACAATGATGTTCGCCTCGTCCTGAATAGCATGTTTGAGATGGTGCACGACGCGGCCCCCTTCGCACATGCCGGAGGACGCTATGATCACGCAGGGGCCTTTCATGCTATTCAATCGCTTGCTCTCCTCCACCGAAGACACATAACGAATATAACGAGCGGCAAATGGGTCCCCCTCCGAGGTGAAGGTGCGGTAGGTTTCTTCGTCATAACACTCGGGGTGTTTCCTGAACACGTCAGTCACCTTCGACGCCAAGGGAGAGTCGATATAGATCGGCAAGGGATCGATGCGACCCGTGGCCACCAGTCGTTTGATTCGCATGACCAGGTCCTGTGTTCGTCCCAGCGCAAAGGCCGGTACGATGATTTTGCTGTGGTGTGCTTTGGCGTGCGCGATCAGTTGTTGCGCCTTCTGTGTGAGCGCTTCACCGGCTTCTTCGTGGAGGCGATCGCCGTAGGTCGATTCGATGATCAGCACATCGCAACTGGGCGGCGGGACGGGATCGCGGAGAATCGGCATCGTGGACCGCCCCAAGTCGCCCGAGAAGAGGATGGTGGTACTGTTCCCGCGCGCGGTGTATTTGAGTCGAATTGCGGCGGACCCCAAAATGTGACCGGCATCGTGGAAGGAAGCGGTCACGCGCGGAGCGAATTTGATCGTGTCGCCGTAACGTTCGCTTATGAATCGGCAGCGGATGGCGCGCGCATCGCGCGTATCATAAAAGGGCTGGAGGCACCCGATGCCGCGACGCTTTTCTTTTCGGTTCAGATAGAGGCAGTCATTCTCCTGAAGCCTGGCCGAATCTTCCAACATCACCGCGGTGAGATCGGCGGTTGCACGCGTCAT
>JAJONL010000216.1 GCA_021323395.1 Nitrospira sp. | reverse complement strand
CGAAAGGTGAACATGCCCATGCGATTCAACACCCGCTCCATCACCGGTCCGATTCCGTGGATCTGCTTGAGATCGTCTTTTTGATGCGGTCGAACCTTGCTGCCGCTGCGTCCCGTGGCAGGCGTGCTGTGCGTAATCGGTTCGGCCGATCCTGCCGTCGGCTTGGACTGCGTTCCAAACCGCTGAGCCACCCGATATTCGACGAGCCGTTTGCGAAGGGCTCCGATTTCTTCTTCGCGTTCGCTGATATCCATCACGCGTCGTTCTTCCGCCTCGCGAAGGGCGAGGTCTTTCTTTTCCACTTCGCCCCGGAGCAAGCTCAGTTCTTCGACGGTGGCCCGCAGCCGCTGAATGTCCGTGTCTCGCTCCTGGAGCGTCGTTTCAAAACGCGTCAAGTCTTGCGTGGTCCGGCTCCGGAGATCGGCCAGCTCCGTCTCGATTTCCTTGAGGCGCGACTGGTGCGCGGCGAGCTCCTGTTGCTTGCTGTGCAGCATGGTGGCGGCGCGCGTCCGTTCCTGTTCCTGTTCCCGCTCCAACCGTCGGCTGCGTTCCATGAACGGTTCCAATTCCTCGATGCGTGCCCGCAAGCGAGCGATTTCCGCATCCTTTGGCGCCAGTTGTTCGACCCAGGTTTTCAACGTCGCGATTTCCTGATCCCGGCTGATCAGGATATCCTCCGCGTTTTCCATCTGGGCCTGCATGTCGGCGAATCCCGCGGCCTTCGCCTTGAGCATGGCCTCGGCATCCTCCACTTCGCGCCGGAGGGTGTCGCGCTCACGCTGCACCGCATGTAAGCGAACGCCTTTGTCCGCCACTTCGGCCTGTAACGCCGTGAGCTGTTCGACTTTGGCGGCGAGGTCGGCAGTCAAATCTTTCAGCGCCGCTTCAGACGTGATCATCTTGCCTTCCAGCATCTGGACGGCGGAGGTACGGACTTTCAGCTCATGATTGAGGGTGTCCAGTTCATGCTCACGCCCGCGGAGTCGTCCGGCAATTTCCGACAGCTGCTGGCGTTTTTCGGAGGTGGCAAAACTGCGCAGCAGCCATCCCATCATGACCCCGATGGTTGCGGCCACCAGTAAGCATCCCACCATCTCCAGAATCATGGCTCCCATAGATTCACCGTTCCTCTTTCACGCGAAATTCGATGCGTCGATTCTTTTTGGACGCGGTGCGCGTCCGCTCGGGACTGAGCGGACGCGTCGATCCATACCCGACGGCGGTGAGGCGATTGGTCACCGCGTGGTCGGCGAGATACTGGCGAACCGCCTCGGCCCGCATTCGGCTGAGTTGGAGGTTATAGTCAGGATCGCCATACACATCGGTATGGCCCCCGATTTCAATCATCGCTTCGGGCGCGCGCTTGAGTGCCGGAACCAGTTTATCGATCACCGCTCGCCCCTTGGAGGTCAGGACGGCGCTATTGCTTTCGAAAGCGATATGCTCCCCTCGCAACAGGTCATCCAATCCGGATTGAATCTGAGCGCGAGACTGATGCGGCGTTCCTGGCGCCGCTTGACCCGGCGGAACGTTGACGGCAAGGGGAGGAGCGACGGTGATCTGATCCTGCACTTTCACCGACGTGCCCAGCAGCGAGGCGACCTCACGGAGGAGTTTGGCTTTTGCCTCGCCCGAGGCGACGGCGCCCTTCACGGTGACGGTGTGACCGGAGGCAGAGATGGTGGCTTGTTGCTGGTGCAGAACGGATAATGGCCCGAGCAGGGCCGGCAGCAGAGTTTCCCAGACGGCTGCATCACTTCCCGGTACGACCTTCAGGTCATCGGTGACATGAAGTTTGCCGCCCTTCGCCAACTCCTGGGCGCGATCCAGCGCGGCCTGTTTGGCGTCCGTGCTTCCCACGACACCGGAGAGCGTCAAGCGACCCTGTTCAATGACGGCGGTGAAGCTGGGGTGAAGGGCGGCCGACGACGTCACCGGCAGGTGGCGAGGAATACAGAAGAACGCTAACAACGTGAGAGCGAGGAGTCCGACTCCGAAAATAATTCCGCGCGACATGCGCAAGCCCTTATTGCCCCAGGCACGAGGCCCGACTGCGGCATCCGATTTGAGAGGGTTGGTGTCGTCTTAAGACTTCGAGTGTTACTTCATTAAATCGATGCGTCACGTCATGCTCTGAAGGGGAGGGTACCACATCGCTCAGGCGCATGCCAGCGAGATTCTTGCCGCGGGACTTCTCGTGCGATCACGCCGAGCATTCGCCTCTCTTCACGGAGACCCGGTGATGTAACTTTCTTTGTGTAAAAGACGAATGGTGTAAGCTGGGTTGCTGTCGAAGGCAAACCCATTCTCCACCAAAGGGGAGGGTTTACCCATGACGACGCTCGCACCGTGGACCGAAGATGAGGGAGCCGGGATTGGGCCGATGCTCGGAATGGTTGCTATGACCGTGACGCTCCCCGCGGTCCGATGATTGGCCGTACCTGTTTATCTGGAGTGGCGCCAACGCACCCTTCCCAACTTAAATGAGCCCCCGACGAAGATCCACCCGGTGCAACTAAGTTGAAGAATCTCGCTCAGACGTGGCCCTAAGTGGTACGCCAAGATCACTGTAACGGGATTCACATTGTCGCCGGTCGCGCGCGCAGGCCGACATAGCCTTTAATCGACGCAATGACCAACGGCACAGCGCCGAATACAATGAATACCGCATCACCCGGCAGCCGCAGCCATTCGATCAGGTGTGACCGCTCGCTCCCGATATACTCCACGCTGCGCGCGTGCCAGTATCCGTGTTGAACCACGTCCCAGACTTGCAGCACTCCGCCCGGGAACAGGCTCATTGCCACCATCATTGCCAGGCCGACATTGGTGCCCCAGAACGCGACTTTGATGTACTTCTCGATGCTTGTCCAGCTTGCTTCATCGCTGGTTTGACGAAGCACGAAGATGCTTGTCCAGCTTGCTTCATCGCTGGTTTGACGAAGCACGAACACCATTAGGGCGATCGCCAGCATGCCGAAGACGCCCATCAGCGCGGCATGTCCATGGTTAGGGGTCAGCAGGGTGCCGACCTCGTAATAGCTGATGATGGGCAAGTTGATCAGAAACCCGAAAATGCCGGCTCCCACGAAATTCCAGAAACCCACCGCGATCAAGAAATAGAAGGTCCACTTGTGCGGAATCGCGATCGCCTTGCCGCATAGATCACAGTCGCCGCGCGTCGTGCGAATGAAATCCCAGGCATCCAGCGTCAGCAAGGTCAGCGGAACGACTTCGAGCACGGAGAACATCGCCGAGAGCGCCAAATTCACAGTGGTTTGCCCCGTGAAGTACCAATGGTGGCCGGTGCCGATCAATCCGCCGGCGAAGTACAGGATGGCGTCGAGATAGATTACTCGCAGCGCCACGTTGCGGCGCGTCAGGCCGAGTTGATAGAACGTGAGCGCCACCACCGTCGTGGCGAAAAATTCAAAGTAGCCTTCCACCCACAAGTGGATGATCCAGAAACGCCACGTGTCGACCACCGTATAGTTCGTCCTGGCGCCAAAGAACATGGCCGGAATATAAAACACCGGAATCGCCAACGCGGCCACCAGGAACATTCTGACCAGCGGTTGCGAGGCAGATTCGGTCAGCGCGCTCGGCCGCACCAATTTCCATAACATCACAAACCACAGGGATAATCCCGCGACCAGCAGGACCTGCCATAGCCGGCCCAATTCCAGATACTCCCAACCCTGGTTGCCGAGCCAGAACCACCAGCTACCGAGGAGTTGCGAAATCCCCAGCCACTCACCCAGGAGACTGCCGCCGATCACCACCAGGAAGGCGGCAAACAAGACGTGCACCCAGCCGGCGAACCAGCGTGGCTCATCAGCGCGC
>JAJONL010000215.1 GCA_021323395.1 Nitrospira sp. | reverse complement strand
GCCGGAAGGCAAGATCTTCGCGCTGGAAGAAGAAGCCGCGACGGTGGCGAGCAATGTGATGCCGAATCCGCTCACGCTGCGCGCCAACCTGGGCGACTGCCTCAAGGTGCATCTGAAGAACAAGATGAAGGAAAGCCGGGCCTCGTTCTTTGCGCCGGGCCTGGCCTTCGATCCAAAAGACAGCCAGGGCTTGAACGTCGGCAACAACCCCGGCGATCAGACCGTGGCCCCGGGCGAGAGCCGTATCTACACCTACTACGCGCATCCTTCCAATAAGGAGACGACGTCGCTGGTGTGGGATGGTGGCAACATTGTCGTCAATCCGCGGAATGGATTGTACGGTGCGATCGTCGTCGGTCCGAGAGGATCGCAGTATCGTGATCCTGTCACCGGCGCCGATGTGTCGCAGAAGAATGCATGGCGGGCCGACGTCATCGTCGATGCCAGCCTGCCGGAGAACGTCGGCAAGCGGAACTATCGTGACGTGGCCCTCTTCTTCCAAGATGAGGACAACATCATCGGCACCGCGTTCATGCCGTACGTGCAAAACGTGGCCGGTTTAACGTCGGTGAACTACCGCGCCGAACCGTACAAGTTCCGTGAAGAACAAGGCTGTTCGCTCGGGAAGATCTTCCAGCCCTGCGTGGTCGATAAGCCCGAAGATCCCATCACGCCTCTGATCGAGGCGCATGCGGGTGACGCGGTGCGTATCCATGTGATCGGCGCGAACAGCGAGCAGAACGGCATGTTCGGAGTCGAAGGGCACGAATGGCCGATCGAACCCTACATGCCGGGCGCCGACATGATCAGCGTGGTGGAGTATGCCGGGTCTGAGATCCTCGATGTCTTCATCCGAGGCGGTGCGGGCGGACCGTATCGTCAGGTGGGAGATTTCGTGTGGTCGAATGCGCGGCTGCCCTACACGCAGTCGGGACAGTGGGGCTACCTGCGTGTCTTGCCGGTCGGCGATACAAGGATTCAGCCTCTCAGCGCAAGTGGGTCGGGCGCGCGTCAAGCCGACGTGCAGCCTGGGCCGCAGGCGATCCCAACCGCCATGAAGTAATCGGGCGAGGCATGGCGTAACCGCGGATGGGGGAGCTGCCTGTATCACGCAGCTTCCCCATTTGTGTCTTTGAGCGGTACCTCGTGAAGCGTACTTAGAGGATAAGAGCGTATGGCTGATGGCTTATAGCTGAAGGTAAGGACATTCCCGTTAGTTATTCTGACCCATACGCTGTCAGCTATACGCCACATGCTCTTGGCCTTATACGAGATACGAACGACGAGAGATGAAAGGGAGGCCGGAGTGAGGAACATAAAGAACACGATAGTGGCAGGGCTGATGGCTGCCTGTCTGGGAAATCCGGCCTTGGCCTATGAAACCATCACGGTTTCGGAGGGCGGGACGCTCACAGGGAGGGTGACGCTGGAAGGGAAGGTTCCAAAGCCGAAGGGGTACAACCTCGTAACCTTGCCGGACCAGTACTATTGCGGGCGCATTTCAGATGGGCAAGGCTGGCGCATTCTCCAACCGTTCCAGGTCGGGCCGGCGGGAGAGTTTCGGGAGGTGGTGGTTTATCTGGAGGGGATCGAGAAGGGCAAACCCTTCGACGAAGGGGGTATTCCGCAAATCGAAGCGAAAGACTGCCTCTTCGTGCCGTTCACGACCGTGGTGCGAGGCGATCAAACGGTGACGGTGGTCAACATGGACCCTGTCATGCACGATATTCAGGCCTATGAAACTTCGCAATTGGGTCCGCGCGTGCTGTTCAACGTGCCGCTGCCGATGAATCCGCAGCATCCGCGCAACCTGAAAGACCGCAGCGACGCCGGGCTGTATCACAAACATATGGCCGGCCCGCCGATGAAGCAATTGGTCAATCTCAACAAGGGCCGCCGGGTCTTCGTTATGCAATGCGGCTTCCACGCCTACATGGAGAGCTGGGGCCTGGCCATCACGAATCCCTACTTTGCCAAAACGGATGAGCAGGGGCGGTTTGCCATGACCAATGTGCCGCCAGGTACCTATAGGCTGGTCGTGTGGCATCCCTACATCCGTACCGTCATAGAGCAAACCGTCACCATCGGTCCGAAGGGAACCGTGGAGGCCGATATTGTGGTTCCGGCCCCGATTGGACGGCTCTATGCCAACGAGGTGATGGATCATCCGTACGTTCGCTACAACGTACCCGAGGAAACACAGAGAGAAATCGATCCGATGATCCAAAGGCAGGATCACTGAGCACCAATGACAGGGGTAGGAAGCACACGTATTGGAAGGCGTGAATCGTGAGGCGTTAGGCGATGGATGCAAAGGTGCAAAAAAAGTCAGACCTGAGTCCGGGATGGAGAGAACGAAATTGGAGTGAGCCTCAGCGATCCCCCCTCACGCCTCACGCCGTACACCTTACGAAAGTGAGCGCAGGAATAGGGCTTCTCGTGTGCATGTTCTCGATCGCCATGCCTGTTTGGGCCGACCATGATCTCCCGAAGCCGCCGCCCCTGTGGTCTCCGCTGGATGAGGCGGAGCGGCTCGCCCTGACGGAGGTGCCAGGCGGCATGGTGCCGATTCCGGCAGGCGCGTTTCTGATGGGAAGCGATCCTCGGATGGATCGAGCGGGAAGCGATCCTCGGATGGATCGAGCCGCCGGACCCCAGGAGCAGCCGCAGCGCGAGGTCTATGTCGATGCGTTCAGTCTCGACCGCTTCGAGGTGAGTAACGTCAATTTCTTGCGGTATGTGCTGGCGACCGGGGCGGCCTGGCCGCGTTATTGGCGGGGGCAACCATTCGCGGACAAGATTTCGAAACATCCGGTGATCGGTGTGTCCTGGCGGGAAGCCGACGCCTATTGCCGGTGGCGAGGCGCCCGTTTGCCCACCGAAGCAGAGTGGGAAAAGGCGGCGCGCGGGATGGATGGGCGGATGTTTCCCTGGGGTAACGAACCGGCCGGGTGGATCAAGAGCAATATCGCCCACTCAGGATCCAAGCGCGGAGCGAAGTATCCTCCGCT
>JAJONL010000010.1 GCA_021323395.1 Nitrospira sp. | reverse complement strand
ATTTACAATTTCCTCAACATGCCAAGGGCCAACTGCATGAGAATGGTCTGAAACTTCTGGCACTCACCGGATCGCAGATTGTCCCGAACATTTCGAGTTCCTCATGACCCTTGGGATAAGTTCCGGCTCGAAGACGGGTCGGAGCAATCGTGAACGGGTTCACACCAAGGAAACCTGACTTCGAAACACCTTTCTCCCATCAGCCTGTAATGCCATAGGGTGACGCCTGGGAAGGGCCGAGGCTACCCCCAGTGCTTGTTGAAACTCCACCCGCCTATATATATTGAGGCGAACGCTCAGCCTAAGAGTTGACAAAGATTTTCGAGCAACGTATCCAGAGGGCGGACCATGGACGACAAAGAGCCCGACAATGCGACCGGCCAAAGCAGTCCACCACCTGACCCCGGCCTCGGTCCGGCTCAGGGAACGGGCGAGGCGTACCTGACGCCGAATTCCCCCTCGCAGTCGCCCCGTGGAAAAGAAGACAATCGATTTAGGCTTAAGCTCGCGATTTTTTGGGTAGGCATTGTTGGGGCGATCGTTGCCGCCGTCGCGGCCGGCTTTCCCGGTTGGCAAAATTATATTGCTCAAGAAGAAGCCAAATTACAATTGCGAGCCTATATCGACGTGAGAGCTAAAGGAATGACGAGAATCGAAGAAGGCCTCATGCCGCGCGTCCATGACAGCTTTCACAATATCGGGCGTACCCCCGCTTACGACAATGGGTCGAGTGCGCATGTGACCGTGGCCGAATACCCGCTGGCTAAAAAGCTTGTCAATGATGAATGTAGCCATGCCCGCACCACTCCAAACGCGAGTAAATGGTTCGTCGGAAAAGTTTCCCGTCCTGAAACCGTGAGGGAGGCGCCCTTCACCGCCAGTGAGGTCGAGGCCATCAAAGACGGAAAAGCCGCCGTGTATTTCCATGGCCGGGTATGTTATCGCGACATCTTCAATGAATCACATCACACCGATTTTTGTACGTACTGGAAGTGGAATGCGGGTCGTGTGAGCCCCGGGTTATACTGTGACCAAGGAAACAGCACTGATTAAAGAAGGCGGCTTCAAACCAGGGTTTCGCAAGAATATCCTTTTGGGTGTGGCGCCGACCCGGCCACCCTTAGGCCCTTTGGCTCAGCGCAAAGTGTTCTGATTGCACAAGTTTCTCCATCTCCTCCCTGTCATTCCCCGTGCCTTGTAGCCAGTCAGGCACTCCTTCCTATTCTATTCAATACGTTAGAGCAACCGGAATTGTGGTCTCGGGATTGCAATGCAGCACTCCATATAACAAAGGAGTGCCTGCCATGATTGAGTTTCCGTTGATCCTGATCGGCTATGCGTTGGTCCCGTTTATCGCTATTCAGCTAATGGTCATGGCGGACCGGCCACAACAGACGGCTGATCAGAGCACCTTCCCGCAGGTCGAAATCCTGTGAATCACGCACTCCTGCACTGTAAGTAGAATCGCCTTTCGCCGGGCACTCTTACCGCTTCTTCCTCTCACTTCCAGACACCACTGCGGCAGGATCGGAGGCCGCCTCCGATCCTGCCGCAGTGGCAGTGCAACGTACCAACACGTGATAACACGTGGCGCGCTGGGGATGACGAAAGCCGGCGCCCCCTATTCGGCTTCTCCAATCGTCTCGACGAATTCGGCCAACCTGTGTAGAATCGTTCCTGTATACTGGCACACGGCAGCGAACACCACCCATCTCATTGTCCTGCTAGTCAGTCATGAAACTGGTTCGGGTGACGAGTCTCACTAAGCCATCGCTAAGAGATCCATGAAAACGGTGAATCTGCCTCTGATGCTCTGCGCGCTCCTGCTGACAACCGCCGGTTGCAGAGGATACGCGTTCGTGGAGACACCCACGACGGATGGTTTCCATTCGAAACTCCCATCGCCTTACACCAGGGCCGTGGTGTGGGGAGGACGCGGCGACACCATCCAAAGCGCCAGCACGTGGCTGCTCAAAAAGGGCATTCTCGTCGTCGATCAGACAAAAGTGCTCCAAGCCGCCGCGGACCAAAAGGTGAGCCTGTCGGGATATCAGTACCTGGAAACTGACGTGCTGCGGATGGCTAAACTAGTGGGAGCACGGCTCGTGGTGTTCAGCAATGCCGAAGTGGGATCGTGGGAAGCGTTGGATTGGAGTGCCGGATTTCCTCGCAGCCAGAGAGTCTACTCCGCCACAGTCGCACTGAGAGCGGTCGATGTAAATACGGGTGAAATTGAATGGAGCGGCAAGGCCCAGTCCACCGAGCGATTCAGCAACATCGAAGAAGGCATCAGCCTCCTCACGTGCCATGCTCTTGCCACGGCCTGGGGCATGCGCAATCCCGGGGCCAGCGCGCCTGAGAATATCTGCCCTCCAGGCTCCGGGCTCATGACGAGTGAAGTGAGCCTCCCCAAGCCCCAAGCCTCCTCCCCTCCCTCCGGCAGTCCGGGCTCAAGTCCCTCGGCGAACTACTGACCGTTCCTTTGCCTGTCACAGACGCCAAGGGACGCGCTCTGCCCCGAGTGCTTTCTCGGTTACGCCCAATCTGGAATGGCGCACAAAAGTGCTCTTTGGTCGATTTTACCGACCTACGCGTTATACTGCAGAGTGCCGTTATGCACGGTTGATCGACGGGCAGGCGTATGGCCATTTCCATCCTGACCACACTTTTTAGCCTCAGCCTGTTCGCGACTTCGATGTCCGAGGCCGCAGAGAACCGTCCCTTCTGGACTGAACAAGCGCTATTTCACTTTGGCGACGATGTCTTCTTTACAGGCCGGTCCTCGTGCGCTCCGAACGTGGAAGAGGGCCGTCAACGCGCTTATATGGCCGCAGTGCAGGAGGTCAAGAATTTCACCCGTGCCCAAGAAGTCGATGGCTTTCCATTGGATACCCAAATGATATTCGAAGATCCCCATCCCCCGGACTGTCCGCCTGGATTGGTTACCGTATGGCGACTCTTGCGCGCCCCCCGAGCCTCGCTGGAATCCCTCACGAAACATCCTGTTCCAAGCCGGCCGACGGATATTTCCCCGATCCTGGCGCAGATCACGGCGATCCGAAATCTGACCCCGCGGGTCGGGATGTTGCGGGACGAAGTGTGGAATCGTTATGGCCTGCCTCGTTCGATCTGGGCACACCCGGACAGAGGTGAACTGACCTGGGAATATTCTCAGTTCGGCCTGACCATCATCTTTAACCAGGACGATGTGCTGACCCATTGGCGACTGAACGGACCCCATCCACGTTCCAGTGACGATACGTCCCCCGCGCTTCGGCAGGACCATCCCGTGGGCAAAGAACTTCCAGCGATCGACCTCACCGCCCGCCTTCGGCAGTTGGAACAACAACAGGATGTCGATCGGCGCCGGCAGGCACAGCGCTATTGCATGTTGCGTTTTGCGGAGGTTCCGGAATCCCTGCGACCGAAACAGAACAGTTGCGAACAACGCGAATACGAGCGCCTGAAAGACCAACGCCGCCCGTTCTAATACAGTGGAGTGCGGAGACCCCAGAGGAGAGTCGACCATGGCCACGAACGCAAGAGAGCCTTCGATCATTTTGATTGTAGATGACGATCCGTCGACCTTGCTGCTGAGCGCGAAACCCCTGGAGGAGGCGGGTTATACGGTCCTTACAGCGCCGGGAAGTTCCGAGGCCTTGCGCATCCATGCCGAGCACCCTCACCCAGTGAATCTAGTGATTGCCGATATTTTCCTGCCTCCTCCTGGATTTCAACTGTCGGTGGACAGCAACCCTTATCCTCGCGTCAATGGCCTCGAAATGATTGAACGTCTCCTCGAAGAAAAACGAGCCATCCGGGTGATCCTCATGTCCGGCAGCGCCGGCGCCGATTTGCTCAGCCGGGGATTGATTCGGGATGGATTGCCGTTTCTTCGGAAGCCTTTTACCACGGAAGCCTTGCTCGCACTGGTGGGACAGGTTCTGGCTGGTCCACCTGCCTCGGCGGATCCCAAGAAATCAGCGCCTTCGGGAAACAGTGAGATCGAGTGGTTTGATTGAAGTCGGTCGCGGCCTCGTCGCCGGGGCTGAGGCATCGAAAACATCTTGGACTTCACAGCATGAGGTATGAACGCAGGTTTCAGCAGGGGGCGGAGGATATATGGCACGAGCTAAAGCCAGTGAGCCACGCAAGGCAAAACTAAGCGCTGCAGAAGAACTCAGCCACGGCATCGCGAAATTGCGGGAACTCACCATGCAAATCGACGACCTCAGCCGGGATGGATTTCCCTATCGTGAAGCGGGGCGCGCCAGAACCGAACTCTCCCTTCGTGAAACCATCCGCCGCGTCTTCGGTGAAAAATCACCGGAGTATCAGGCCCATAAAACTCACAAGCTCCGCGTAGGAACACGTGCTGAATCCATCCAGAGCACGACCCTTCTCAAACAACTGATCGCCTCCCTGGAAAGGCAGAAAACAGACCTTTCGGGGCTCACATCGCCGGCACCCGCTCCCCCGACACCCCCCAAGGACCCGCCGGCGCTGACCTCAATCCCTGTCAACACACCTTCCGGTCACCTTCCCTCACCCCAAAGGCCGAATGAGCCCGCGCTTGTCACCGATGCCATGCCCCCCGCACTCTACGTAGACTCTTCACCTGTTCTTACTCCCACGGCTTCGGTCGAATCGGTCCGCAGAACAGAAAACACCCACGAGCCTGATCCATCATCATCTCCGGCACTTGGCGCAACGGAGAACGTTCCCTCGGCAATCGCGACTGAAAAAACGACGCCCGTCCTAAGCACATCAGCTCAATGTCCCCCAGCTCCTGCCCCTCCAATCCCAACATGCGCTATTAACGCGACGAGTCCATTGGAATCACGTCCGGGCATGGCCGCAACGAGTCTCCCCTCCGCATCGACCCCATCAATAATTTCGCAGGGACCCATTCCTCCCGTGTCGGAGACGAGGCGCCCATCTGCGGATACGCCGGTATCACAGTCGGAACCGGCTCTATCACCAGACGCTCCGGATTCACTCCAAGCCTTACCGTCTGCTCCCAGCCCTCTCACTCCCGCGACGGCGATCGAACGCTCCGGCGGTATGGCTGTCCCATCGCCACCCGACACCCCATGTACTGTCGTTCCACATGCCCCAAGCGAAGTGTGGCCCGCTCAGCCGCCTTCTTCACCGGCCCCAAAGCCGACCGAGCCGATGACACCGACGAGGGAATCTTCTGAAGCTCCTTCGGCGCTTTCCTCCCCCAGGAAAACAACCGCAGCGAGCGGGCAACCAGAGAACAGCACCCTCGAGATCCTCCGTCGAGTCTGCACACGATTCCACTTGGTGGCCCGACAACTCCGGCTGCGGAAGGAATACCGTCCGACCCTGGAGCTCACCGACGAATATGATCTGCAGGACCTGTTTTATGCGCTCCTGCGCCTACAATTCGATGAAGTGGGAACGGAAGAGTGGATTCCGGATTATACGAATGGCGCTTGCCGCACCAGTTATCTTCTTGATTGGGACAGGACTATCGTCATCGTCAAGCAGACTCGGTCAGGACTCGCGACAAAGGACTTGGCCGAACAGGTCAAGTCGGACGTCGCTCGCTACGCTCGGAGGCCGAATGGGAACACCCTCTTATGCTTTATCTACGACCCCGATGGTCGAGTCGGAAACCCTCGCGGTTTGGAGGCAGATCTCACCACCGTGAGTGACACCCACATGGTTGAGGTTATCGTTGCCCCCAAATAAGACACGACAGCGCTGCGCGCATCCAACAGGGAAGGTTGGTTGACTTCATCCGAAGCAATCCGCTAGGTTCGAATCGCCGGGGGGCAACGCCGCCATCCTCGCGCACATCACGGGAGATCCCCTGCATGCCGGACAAAGCCTATGTGTTGATCAATGTCCACCCCGGTCAAACGGCGGATGTCGTAAAGGCCTTGACGACGATCAAGGAGATCAAACAAATCGACCCCTGTTGGGGCAAGCCGGATATTTTCACCATCGTTGAAATCCCGCATCAAGACGCATTGACTCAGCTGGTGCTCGTCAAAATTCATGAAATCCCCGGTGTGGACCAGACGGACACGCACATGGTCTATCGCCTTCAAGAAGGAAAACCGAAATGAGAGCCGGCGCCGCCAGCGCATTACTGCTGTTGGTGATGTCAGCCCTGGGTGGATGTGCCGCAGGGCCTCCTCTTCAGGAATTAGACGTCATGGAAGTGATGCTCCGGGTTCCTTCCGAGAAGGTCAAAATCGCAGTGACGGACGTCCTGAGGCAAGGGGGCTACAGAGTCGATGAAGAAGTCGATGGCAATCTGAGGACCGGCATGCGGCAGGAGATCAGAAGTCCATGGGACGGGCTCCTACGGTGGAGGTTTGGCGTGGGTAAGAGCCGGGTGGAGGCTCGAGTGGTGCCGCAAGACGAGAACTCGACGCGCTTACGCCTCCAAGTGTTTCATCGTGCGAAGGATGGGGTCTTTGACTCCTGGGAAGATGCCGAGACACCCCTGCCGCAAAGTGCCGCGAATGAAATTCGCCGCATCAAGAATGCGCTTCGAGTGCTGTAACGAGCCGCTTACTTCTCTTCGGCCTCATCCCCAAAATCCAACCCAAATCGTTCCGCCATCCGATACAAGGTGCGTCGGTCGATCCCAAGTATTTTTGCCGCCTTGACCTTGTTGCCCCGCGTCTCCTTCAACACCAGGGCCAGATGCCGCTTCTCCACTTCGTCCAGCGTTAAAAGCGGGTTGTCGTCTCTGCCGCCAGCCGACCCTTTGCTGGGCTCGGCCGATTCCGGTTCCGCCCTGATCGGCTCCGGCAGATCTTCGGGCAGCAGCAGCGGGCCATGGCTTAAGGAGACCGCCCGTTCGACGGCATTCTCCAACTCCCGCACGTTTCCCGGCCAGTGATAGCGCTTCAGCAGCCCCATGGTGTCAGGCAAGAAGCCTCGCACGTGCAGCGATTGTCTGGCATATTTTTGCAGAAAGTGATGGGCGAGCATCGGAATGTCCTCCTGTCGCTGAGCCAACGACGGCAGGGCAATGCGCACCACGTTGAGTCGATAGTAGAGATCATCGCGAAACTTTCCCTCTTTCACCAGCGTGGCCAGATCCCGATTGGTCGCGGCAATGATGCGCACATCGACCTTCGCCGAAGAGGTACTTCCGACACGTCGTACCTCCTGTTCCTGCATCACCCGCAGTAGCTTTACCTGGAGCGTCTGGCCGAGATCGCCGATCTCGTCGAGGAACAACGTCCCCCCGTGAGCGGCTTCGAACAGGCCGGCTTTCGCACCCACTGCCCCAGTAAAAGCGCCCTTTTCATACCCAAACATTTCCGATTCCATCAGATGATCAGGCAAGGCGCCGCAGTTGACAGGAATAAAGGGCTTATCCCGACGGGGGCTGTTGAGGTGCACCGCCCGCGCGATCAATTCCTTCCCGGTCCCACTCTCTCCTTCGATGAGCACGGTGCTTCGCCCGTCGGACACGCGGGCCACCAGCTTGTAGACCTCCAACATGGCCGGGCTGCTCCCTACCAACTGCGACCAGGGTTCGCGCGAGCGTGCGTCGTCTCGGAATCGAGCATTCTCGCGAACCAGCCGGCAGTGCTCCAAGCTCCGTTGCACCACCAGGCGAATGTCTTCTTTCTTGAACGGCTTGGCGAGGTAGTCATAGGCGCCTTGCTTGATGGCCTCGATGGCGCCCTCTAAGGAGCCGAACGCCGTCAACAAGACGATGGACGTATCCGGACTGAATCGTTTGAACTCCTTCAATACGAGAAAGCCGTCGCCTTGTTCCATGCGAATGTCCGTGAGGACGACATCAACGTTGACTTGCTTGCCACGCTCGACCGCGGCGTGACCGCTGGAGAAGGCTTCGACTTCGTAACCTTCTTTCAGCAACGCCTCGGCCAACAGCGCACGCGCGGCATCGTCATCATCGACCACGAACAGTTTGGGCTGGCTCATGCGTTGGCTCTCCTAAACAGAGGCTGGATCAGACCGCAATCCTGGAAGGACCACCGTTACCGTGGTTCCTACCCCGACGGCGCTTTCCAAGATCAACTGACCGCCGTGCGCCACGACGGCTTCGCGGCTCAGAAACAATCCCAAGCCGGTTCCCTTCCCGATCGCCTTCGTCGTAAAAAATGGCTGAAACGCCCGCTCCAAATCTTCACGCGGCATTCCACAGCCGGAATCGGTGACTGCCAGGATAACCATGGTGTCCAGGTCTACTCGGCCCGTGCTTGATGCACGCTCTCGTTCTTCTGTCGAAGCGGCGCGGGTCGACACCTCGACTGTCGCATGCCCGCCCGTATTCGTCGCAGCCAAGGCATTGGTCAACAGATTGACCAACACCTGATGGATCTTTTCGGGATCCGCCCAGACCAGCACCGATTGCGTCACCATAGCCCGAAGCGTGACGCCCTTGGCATGGTAGGCAGGTTCGAGCAAGGCCACGACCGGTTCGACCAATCCCTCAGCAGGGTACCATGTGGGCTCCGGCTTGCGTTGCCGGGTCGACGACAGAAGATCTTGAATGATGCGCACCACTCGATTCAACTGTTCATCGATGATGCCGATTCGTTTCCGCATCTCGGCGGTCACCCCGGGCTCTTCCGCCAAGGCTTCCACATGCCAGGCAATCGAATGCAGCGGCGTGCCCACTTCATGCGCCACCGAGGCCACCAGTTGCCCTAGCGCCGCCAACCGTTCTGACCGGGCCAATGTATCCTTGATCTCCACCAACTGCGTATTCGCACGGAGCAAATGTTCACTTTGTGTCGCCAGAGCGGCCTGAGCCGCCTCCTCTCTCGCTTTGCGTTCTTCCCATGTGACGCCGATGTAAGCCACGCCCGCCAGCACGCAGACCACCATGGTGCGATTGAAGACGACGGCGGTGAAGCGTTCCCGCTTCTTGCCCGGCTGGAGGAGTCCGACAAACGTGACGAGAATACACAACGCCAGCGTGATAAGCATGAGACGACGACTGCGAAGGGTGGCCACCAGCAAGATCGGCAGCACGAATCCGAATGCACCCACCACATTCAGGGGGAACATCCATTCCATCGCCACGATGAGAAGGAACAAGCACGCGGCGACGGCGAGGACGACGTGATTCCGGCTCTTCATCGGGATTCCGAGCCGCGCGGGATCCACAGGCTATGAAGTGCCGGCAGGAGAACGAAGAGATCGCACCGCCGCGGCGAGCCATTGCGCACGTTCATCCCGTTGAAGCTCCTCCAGCGACAGGGATAACTTTCGAGACCAGTTCGGATACGCGTCAAGTGTGCCAGGAAGGTTCATTTGTGTCACTTCGCCGATCACATCGTCAAGGTTGGCCATCACAATCCAGGCCGGGGAAGTCGCGAGGTACACATGAATCGCACGGCACAGCTCCGGTGTCATTTCCGGTACCTGGTCGAGGTGATCGCTAAGACCCGCGGGCCACAGCCCCGCCCGCTCAAGCGCCGCAAGCATATGTCTCTTGTCCCGCGCCCGCTCTTCACAAGCCTGTTGACGTGACTCTTCGCTCGGATACATGCCGAGGCTCGCGCGGAGGCGGATATCCTCCCCGGTCCAGTAGCCGGAAAGCGTGGGCAGATCGTGCGTGGTGACGACGGCCAGAGATTGCTCAGGATAGGCAGAGGGAGGATTGAAGGACCCATCATTCCAGTTTCTCTCGAAATAGAACACGCGGTAAGACAGAATCTTGTACCGCGCGAGTTGCTCCCGCACGTAATCAGGTACGGTGCCCAAATCCTCCCCGATCACGAGGGTCTGAGCGCGCGTACTTTCCAGAGCGAGAAGACTCAGCAGGTCTTCGGCCGGATACTGCACATAGGCTCCCGCCGCCGCTGTCAGCCCGCGGGGTACCCAGAACAAGCGGAACAACATCATGACATGGTCGATGCGAACCGCCCCACCCTGACGGAGTGTTTTTCGCAACAATTCCACGAAGGATCGATAACCCGTCGCCTTCAGACGAAGCGGGTGAAAGGGCGCGAAGCCCCAGTTCTGGCCTTGGGGAGCGAAGGCATCGGGAGGGGCGCCGCAGTCCGCGCCCAATGCCAGGACATCCTGGAGCATCCAGGCTTCGCCACCATTACGATCGCTCCCCAGCGCCAGATCCGGATAGAGCCCGACAGCCATGTGCACTTGCGCGGCGCGAGCCTTCGCGTCTTTGAGTTGATCGGCTGCCACCCACTGCATGTATTGAAAAAACCGGACCCGCTTGCGATGTCGTTTCGCAAATTCCCGCAAGGCGAGTGTCTGAGGAGTTCGATACTGCTCGGGCCATTCGGGCCACAGCTTGGGAGCCAGTTCGACCAAACGCCGCTCTTCTTCCAGAACTTGAAACAATGCGAACCGCTCCAGCGAGTCCCCCTCGTCTCGAATGAATCGTTCCAACAACCACCCACGAGCGCTGGTCGGTTGCAAGGAGGGCTCGGCACCCGTGTAATTCTCCTTGAGAAACTGCCGGTACGCGAAATCCAACATGGTGCGTTTCGCCTTCACCACCGACTCGGAGTCCACACGGTCGGACTGACGAACCCGCTCAAGGTCTTTCTGGAACTCGGGACTATTGCGCAGCCGCTGCGCGTCCGGCGAAGAACGATACTCAGGCAAGCGTTCGAGATCGATGTAGAGTTCATTCAAGAAGAGCCGACTGGTCGGTGAATAGGGACTGAGATGGTGGGGACGTGAGTTCTTCAATGCATGTAACGGATTCAGGCCGATGATCCCGGCGCCCAAATCCCTCCCCGCCCATTCCACTAATCGAGCCAAATCCGTAAAATCTCCCACCCCCCAGTTGGTCTGCGATCGCAGCGAGTACAGTTGCACGGCCAGGCCCCACACTCGTCCGCCCTTGGCCATAGCGTCAGGCACATAACAGTGCGGTGGAGCGACGACGACCCGAAGCAGTCCCTTCGTGTCACCCTTGTTGCTTCTGGCTACCACCGACAGGTCATAATAGCCCAGCGGCAGGTCTGGGGGCAGAGGCAGTTGAAAGCACAGCGCACGGCGCCCCGCCACATCTCGTTCTTCTTGCGGGACCAGGCCCGGGCCGGCTTCCGCGCGATGAATAACCACACCTTTCTCATCAGACAGGTACCACGTCACCGCCAGGCTTTGTTCGTCCTGGCTTTCCAGCAGGAGGCGCAGCGACCATTGAACCGCATCATACCCCTGCTGAACGATGAGAATGGGATCACAAGGTCGTTGCCAAACAGCCGCATCCCAGCTGCTGAGTTCCTGCGCGAGCGACTCGCGTGAATCGACACGAAACCCCATCGCGGATAAGATAGCCCGCGTGGTGTCGTCGCTGGTCAGATGCAAAGTGCCGGCGATGTCGTGATACTCAGGAGAGATTCCGGCCCGCGAGGCGAGGAGGCGAAGCAGGTCTTGCTCGGTGCCGTCGTACATAGGGTGATGCCAGAGTGTGAGTGAAGACGGGGGGCAAGTCAAGGCGTCCACGGGTTTCTCGCAACCTTGCGGCAATCCCGCCTCGATCAGTGCGGTGCCGACTCAAGAGTTTCAGTGCGGCCATGACCTTGAATAACAAGCCGAGAGCTCGACCTGAAGCGGCTGTTCTCCTATGTCTCGTCACTGATCAAGCGGAAAGATGCCGCCCTCCACCAACGGAGCGATCACCGAACGCCTGGCGGCTTCGCGAGACTGAGTCGCATTGCTGCCGCCCGTCGTGCGTGGTAGCATAAGAAGAGAATGGCGCGCTCCCAAGTGTAGGAAAGGTAGATGTGAAGCCCATCACAGAAGGATAGGTGGCCCCTATGACCCGTGTGTGGTCCATCTTAGGAAGCAACGCCCTGCTTGTCTTGTCCCAAACCCTCATGTTCCTCGCACCTCCCCTAGGATTTTCCGAAAGCCCCGCAATTGAAATCATCGGGGATTACCGGTACGCCTATCACGAGCCCGAGACCGCTGCGGAAGCCAAACAACTTGCCTGCTTGGAGGCGTTGCGTCAGGCCATCAGTACCACCCATGCGGTGCGCGAGCGCACGGCTTCGATGATCGATTCAAAATTCTTTCATAACCTGATCCATACGTTGGCCTCGAACCATGTCAGCGAGCAGCAGATTTTGCAGCAGAGCGAAAAGGGCCGCACCGTATACTGCAAGGTGAAGGCAGTGTTTCGCCCGGATGAAGTGGAACGAGTACTTCTCGCTCAGACCGCGGCTGGAGCGGAGGCGGGGCTGGATCAGAACAGGGCGCTGAGGATCCTCACCGTGCGCGAGGATCCAGACGGCACCGTGATTATCGTCTATCAGGCGCTCAAACGACTCGATTGGCTCGGGACGGCCTATCAGGGCACCCTGCGGGAAGCGGCGGATGTCATGGTGGATTTCTACGATGACCAGGGCACGCTGTTGAGGAGCATCAGCCATCCGGCAAGAAAGACTGCGACCGGTGATGATGTGATGTATCCCGGCGAGGTCAGAACCCTGAAGGTCGCCAAACCCCTGAATACGAAAACCTACCGTGTCTGGCTCGTAAAGTAGTCGGCTGAAACGCCCATCCAGCAGACCTTCAGCCGACTCTCTCACCATTTCTTCTCACGGGCTATCGATCGGCGCTGGGAGAGGGCAGGTTAATGCCGAAACGTTCGAGTCCCATGATGACCGTCAACGCTGCGGGTGAGTGCTGGACGATCTCCTTCTGCACTTCGATGCGGCGAAGATCCACGAATTCCGGCGCGGTCAATCCCAACGATTCCCGGTAGGCGCGGTCCGCAATTCCGCGCTGCTTTTCGGCTTTCTCCCGCGCCTCTTCCGCCTTCTGAAACTCGACCATGGTGATTTTTCGCTGTTCCTGCACGATGGTCTGTGTCGTCTGTTCCACGACACCTTTCGGAGGGAGGATACTCCCGACTACGACGCGATTGAGCCGGATCGGCATGTTTTGTTTATCGATCAGCTTGCTCTGAACCTCGCGCGCAATCGCATCCTGCAACTTCGTCCTGGTCGTCGGGTCCGTCGTCAACTGAAACAGCGGATACCGTTGCACCTCTTCCCTGACGAAGGTACGGAACGCTTCCTTCACGTTGTTTTGATACCAGTTGGCCCCGAAGCGACTGATGACCTCCGGCGAGCGGCCTTCGAGGACATGGGCGATCATGAAGGCATCAAAGGACACCGGAGCATTTTCTGCCGAGATAATGTCGAAATGTTCTGAATACTGCAGGGGCCGCACGTCGACTTCCACCACCTTCGTCGTCGGCGCCACCCACACCCGACCGGTCTTCGACGGCACAGGATCGACTCCGCCATGCCCGAAGAAAAACGGTTGTTCGACCATGACACCTTCGTGGCCTGCCTCGATCGCCACACACCCCGCGGTGAGCAGCAATGCTCCCACGGCCCCTACGATCGTCACCTTGGACCAGATTCTCTGTCGCATAGGTTTCCTCCTCCCAGGTAGGTCGGGACCCACGAGTGGCGCCGCGCGGGCGTCCTGTGCTGTCTGACGGCCTCGTGAGGCCATGCAAGTACCTTACGAACCGCGTGGGCAGGTTGTCAAACGAGGTGACTGGAATAGGCATGCCAGCCAGCGGAAAGGAGACGCACCGCAGAAGAGCCGGGAGGCGCGGCTAGTAAATCCCCGCCTCGCGTTGCAGCCAGCGGACATATCGAATGATCTGGTCGACATCCGCCGCGGTCACCCCCTCGATCTTCGGCATATTGCCGAATTCCCAGTGGTGCGCGCGGACGCCATTTTCAGCGGCTCGTTGAAAGGCGACATCGGCGTGATGATTAGGTTCGTAGATCTTATGCGCCAGCGGAGGACCCTGCTTCGTCCCCACTCCTCGAGATCCATGACAGGCGGCGCAGTTGGCGGTAAACTTCGCCTCTCCCGCCTGAAATTCTGTCGGGGTAGCACTGGAAGCAGATTTGCCCGCCTCCGGATTCGTGGCCCCGGACTCGCAGGCTGCGAGCATCGCCAGCAGCAGGCCCAGCCCTGCACCGCGCCGCCAGGCATTTTTCTCTCCACGATTCTCCATGCTGTGCCTCATCGTGGAGGTTCCGACGGATGTGCCGTAGGCCGGGTTGCCTGAGATTGATTCAATTGTTCGCGCAACATCCGCGTGGTCCGATTCAGCGTCACCCGCCGGTAGAGCCGTGCTACGATCGGCGCAGTGATCACCAAGCCGATAATGAGGTACATAAAGAATTCTTCGGGTGTCATAAGCAGCATTCTCCAGACGATTACACGACGGCACCCTGAACCCAAGACGGTAAGGAGCCACATTCCCCTTGAATGGGAAGCTTTCTCTTCGCTGATTCGCCGTTGCCCGTCTCTGATTAAGGTATCGCATAGGAGACCGGATCTACAACACCCGCCTGCCGGAAACCTTCCCGCCGAATGCGGCAACTGTCGCAGCGGCCGCAAGCCATGCCTCCGTCACCTGGGTCATAACAACTGTGCGTGAGTTCGAACGGCACCCGAAGTTCTCGACCATATCTCACAATGTCGGCCTTTGACTGCATCAGCAGGGGCGCCCGCACTTCGACCGCCCGGCCCTCGACCCCCATCTTGGTCCCTAGGCGCGCGACGGTCTCAAACGCATGGATAAACTCAGGCCGACAGTCGGGATATCCGGAGTAGTCGAGAACATTGGCTCCAAAATAGATCGCCTGTGCCTCCAGTGTCTCGGCATAAGCCAGGGCCAGCGATAACAAAACGGTGTTCCGCGCGGGAACGTAGGTAACGGGAATAGCCGCTGACCGTTCATCTTGCGTGCGGTTCTTGGGGACCTCCACGTCAGCGGTAAGAGCCGATCCCCCAAACGCTCTCAGATCCACCTCCACCACCACGTGGCCCGCCGCGCCCAACGCGTGGGCGACGGCCCGTGCCTGCTCAACTTCAACCGCATGACGCTGCCCGTAGGCGACGGTGACACAATGGATACGGAATCCGTCCCGCTGGGCTATGGCTGCCGTCACGGTGGAATCCAATCCTCCACTCAGCAATACAACTGCCTTCGGGACGATCTGAGTCATGGCTAGGGAAAAGGATTTGAGCAGAGCACCGGTACCGGCGAGAGGGTCACCGGCATGAAACCCCGGGTGCCCTAAACAGCCCGTCAATGGAAAATGGACGCGGCCAGTCCGGGAAAACTAGTCGCGATCCTCTTCCTTCTCGATCTTTTCGAGGAGTTCCTGTCGAGACTGGCACTGAACGCACAACTTGGCAAACGGCACCGCTTCCAGACGCTTTTCACTCACCTCGATGCCGCATTCTGCGCAAATGCCATAGGTCCCCTCACTCAACCGCGTCAAGGCCTCATCGATCGCTTGACGCTTCCGGTTTCGCATCTCCATCAAGGAGATGCCCAGTTCGCGATCCAGATCCATGAGAGCTTGGTCTCCGACGTCACGGGCGGATTCCAGCCGTCGCTGTTGGTCTTCGGTCAGGGACTGCCCGAGGTTTCCCTCGATCTCCCGCATGATTTCCTGGCGCTTACCGAGGAGCATCCGCTGCAACACTTCCCGCCGGTGCTGGCGCTCTTCTCGTTCTTTGGGTGTTTCCTTGAGGGTGAGCGCCGCCACGACACGCGCAGCGACACTGTCTTCATCTTTTTGAGTCATAGGGGTAACGGGCGCCGGTCGCTCTTTTTTCACGGGCTTCTCAGCAGCGATGGCTTTTACTTTCGTCGTTGGTGTTTTTTTCTTCGCATGGACTTTCGTCGCCATAGAGTCTCATGCCCTTTCGTGATGAGTGCAAGGCGAAAAAGTTCGGCTGGTATATCACGCTACAGATCGTTTGACAAGTCCTTCGCTCCCCTAGATCTTGGGGACCTAGGGATAGACGATCATCGAATGCACGTCGTAGCCGGTGAGCCTGGCCCGTCCGTTCAAGCCTTTTAACTCGATCATGAAATCCAATCCTGCGATTTCGCCGCCGAGTTGGCGGATCAGATGGACCGTTGCCGCCGCCGTTCCGCCAGTGGCCAGGAGATCGTCCACTATAAGCACTCGTTCCCCTATGGCCACCGCATCCCGATGAATTGCAAGCGCGCTGGACCCGTATTCAAGGTTATATTTCACCTCGAAAATGTCAGCCGGGAGTTTCCCGGGCTTGCGCACAGGCACGAACCCGGCGCCGAGACGAGCCGCCAAGGTCCCGCCCATGATGAACCCTCGCGATTCGATCCCGATGACCTTCGCAATACCTTGTCCTTGATAACGCGCCTCGAGTTCATCGGCAATCGCACGGAACGCTTCAGCGTCTTTGAGGAGGGTTGTGATGTCGTAGAAAAGAATGCCGGGCTTAGGAAAGTCGGGGACTTCTCGAATGAGGGCTTTGTAATTCATGGAAAACAGTGGACCGGGACGTTCTCATAGGAGATCCGCCCGCTTCATGGTTTTGCGTTCGATGATTCCACGGAGCCGGACGAGTGCGGCCGTTTCGATTTGACGGACGCGCTCGCGAGTCAGCCCCATCTCGCGGCCGATCTCTTCTAACGTCCGCGACTCCGCGCCGTCAAGTCCAAACCGCGCCAGAATCACGGTGCGCTCTTTTTCGGGCAACTCTTTGACCCACGCCATGAGCTCTGCTCGGCGCATGACCCCTTCGGTCGTCTCGGCCGGCGTGAGGCAGAGAGGGTCTTCAATCACATCCCGCAGAAACGTGTCTTGCCGGTCGCTGATCGGGCTATCGAGAGAGCACGTGGTACGGACCAATTGTTTCAGATCATCGACCTCTGCCTCGCTGGTTTTTAGCTTGGCGGCGACTTCTTCCGTTCGAGGCTCCCGCCCCAGCTCATGGACCAACTGCTCGACCTTGCCCAGGTAGCGATTCAGGCGCTCCACCACATGGACCGGCAATCGAACCAGTTTGCCCTGATTGATGATGGCGCGCTCGATGAATTGACGTATCCACCAGGAGGCATAGGTACTGAATCGGAAGCCACGCTTGTAATTAAACTTCTCGACCGCCTTGATCAGGCCGAGATTGCCTTCTTCGACGATATCGGCGAAGGGAAATCCCCGGTTCATGTAGCGTTTCCCGATGCTGATGACCAGGCGGAGGTTCGCCTCGATCATTTCTTGGCGAGCGGCTTCGTCGCCGGCCATCACCCGCTTGCCGAGCGACTGCTCTTGTTTAAAATTCAGGAGCGTCGACTTCCGCACCTCGCGCAAATAACTCTTGATCGTGTCGAGTCCCTCAGCCCGTCCCGATTCTGCAGGGCGGCTCTCTGCTCCGGGGCCTTCTGCCTCAGAGCCTTCCGGCGGATCCGCCTCGTCGTCCTCTTCGCCGCGCACGGCGCGAGGCCGGCGAACCGAAGCGGGAGGACTCATCTCGGCACCGTGGCGAACTGTTGCGCGTCGAGCCATAAGTGTTACCTGCTACCAGATTCTGAAATCATGATGGCGGCCCGTCGCGCCGCTCCACTCCACCTGAACGTGCGACACACGCGCACCCACCGGCCCTTTTTTGAGATCCACCATTAAATCCTCAAGCGCCTCTTTGGAGCCTTCGACATCCAGGGCCACCTGCCCGCTGTCGAGATTCTCCACACCGCCGGTCAGCCCGCGCGAGACGGCCATGCGACAGGCGAACGCGCGATACCCGACACCCTGCACATGTCCGCTCACCAAAATTTTTGCGCGCATCTGTGCGCCAGTATTGGTCATCTTCCCAACCTCGCACCCGTCACACCACTGGATCCGCAGCATGCGGCGCTCAGGACAGGATACTCTCACAGCTCCCATATGTCGTCACGCGATTTACAAGTTTATGCGGCATCATCGCCGTGTTTGTACCTGGTATATCGGACGATTGGGAGCCGAGCATAAGCGCGTCCGGCCATCTACACATCAGCCGCATGGCGCAGGCCTGCGCCTGCCCTCCATAGTCATGCGAATGGAGATCCCGCATGCGTGGATTGATGTGACACGCATCGCGAACGTGGACTGTCTATGAAGCTGCGCACTATGCTGCGGTTGCTCGAGTGCCCGGTTGAATTCTGGAAGGAATCGAGGATGCCGCGCCTTCGAACGAAGTGCGGTTGTGGTCGGGGCGAGAGGATTTGAACCTCCGACCCCTGCGTCCCGAACGCAGTGCGCTACCGGGCTGCGCTACGCCCCGACCGGGCAGAACCGAATACGAGTTTCGAATTGTCTTACAAGAGGGGTGTAAAACGCAAGCCATGTGCTTCGGCCACAGCTTGGCACGTGACTGCGCCGTTCATCACGTTCACCCCTTTGGCGAAGCCGGGGTCCGACTGGATGGATCGCTCCACCCCATCCGATGCGAGACGAAGAATGTAAGGCAGGGTGGCGTTCGTCAAGGCCAGCGTTGAAGTATGGGGCACAATGCCGGGCATATTGGTCACGCAGTAGTGAAGGACGCCGTCCACCAGATACACCGGGTCTGAATGCGTTGTGGGCCTCGTCGTTTCACTGCATCCGCCTTGGTCCACCGCGACATCCACAATCACGGAGCCCTTTCGCATTTTAGATACCATGCTGCGCGAAATGACCTTCGGCGCGCGAGCCCCGGGGACCAACACCGCGCCGATCACCAGATCGGCCTCGACGATGGCGCGTTCGATCGCCGATTCCGTCGCGGCGCAGGTGGAAATACGTCCGCCATACACATCGTCGAGAGCCCGCAGACGCTCCAGATCCAGGTTGATGACCGTCACCCGCGCTCCCATCCCAACGGCAATCCTGACGGCCGACGTCCCTACGACCCCCGCACCCAGCACGACCACATGCCCCGGTGGCACGCCGGGAACACCGGCCAGCAACAGGCCGCGCCCTCCCCCTACCTGCTCCAGATGGTGGGCTCCGATTTGAACCGCCAGCCGACCGGCGATTTCGCTCATCGGTCGCAAGATCGGCAAGCTGTGGTCTTTGGCTTCGACGGTTTCGTAGGCGATGGCGGTGATCTGCGCGGCGACCAGCGCCTTGGTCAGATCCGGCAGCGATGCCAGATGTAAGTACGTAAAGAGCGACTGGCCAGGCCGAAAAAGCGCGCATTCAGACAATTGCGGCTCCTTGACCTTCACAATCAATTCCGCCTGCCGGAACAAGTCTTCCTTCGAACGAGCCAACTGCGCACCGGCCTGATGATAGGCTTCGTCTGAAAACCCACTGCCCTGCCCTGCCGACGGTTCAACCAGCACCTGATGCCTGGATTCGCGGAGGAGGTGAACGCCGTCCGGGGTCACACTCACGCGCCGCTCATGATCCTTGATTTCCTTTGGAATGCCGATGAGCATAACCGCCTCCTCGCGCTCTGCTTCGTCTCCCTCATTATACATGGAACGCCTCGATCTCCCGAGCGTCGGAGCGACGTGACCACCTTGCTACGGTCAAGACCGGTGCGGTAAGATCCGCGTTCTATCGATCACGTCCGTTGGAGAGGAGCACCTCGCGTATGGATGCCGGATCTTGCAATGCCTGCCACGCCACAGGCACTCCCTTGATGAAGCTTTCGCTGGGCAAGGATTTCTTCGGGCGCGCCTATGATCGTCTTTCGCCCGCCTCCGACCAAAGCCCGAAGTGGTATTGCGACCCCTGCTCGATGATGAAGCACCTGCAGCGCGACTTTCGCGATATCCACGCCGAGTTCGACAAACTCGCCAATGGGCAGGCCTCGGCCCTTTCGGAGCCGGAAGCGAAACAGCGCGCTCAATTGCGCCTCCAGGAAATTGCTGCCATCGCCGGCGCGCAGGCCACCGGCTCGCCGCTTCTCAATGTCGGGGACGTCAAGCAATTGATCGATCGTTTTCATGCTCGGGCGTGATCTGGCCTCCCGCAGGACAATGGTGGAATTACACACATGACCGGCTACCAGCGACATATTTTCGTTTGTACGAATAAGCGGGAGCCCGACGACCCGCGAGGCAGCTGCTCCAAGCTCGGTTCCGAAGCGCTGCATGCCTGCTTCAAGCAGGAGGCCAAGCGACTCAACCTCAAAGGCATCGTCCGCGCGAACAAAGCCGGCTGTCTGGACTATTGCGCCCAAGGACCCAGCGTCGTCGTGTACCCGGAAGGAGTGTGGTACCGCGTGGCCTCCGAAGCCGATGTGAAAGAAATCATGGAGCGTCACATTGTGAAGGGGGAGCTTGTCGAACGACTCCTCATGCCCGATCAGCCCTCGCGCCCGCTCCTCTCTCCACTGAAAGCTTGATTCCGGCTCAACCCGTTCCATCTCGCGAGGCCCTATGCCAGCCGATGATAAATGGAAGGCCAATATGGAAAAAGTGGCCTATCTCAAAGCGTTTCCGGGTTTCCTGCACGACTGGGAAGAACTCGTGGGGAAAACGGTCGAAGCGGTGACGCCGCTGAAGAGCAAAATCGGGGCGGCAGCCGTCGTCTTTACAGACGGCTCATTGATCGTCGCGCCAGCGCTGACCGCCGAGCCGTACCAACTGGGCGAAGCCCTGCAAGCGAGTCGCCGTCATCTCGAACCGAACCATCGCGAGGCCTACGCCGTGTATGATCAGCTGGTGAAGAAAGATAACGACGCCCAACGAACGGCGCGTCTTGAAAATATTCTCGGGGCCATCCGTAACAATATGGAGCAGATCCCGGAACTGAAGGATCGGCTCAAAGAGCTGGTCAAGGAGTGGAAGTGAGCAGTCTGCCTCAAAAAAACATGTTCGAGATCTTCTCGCAGGGTCTCTTCGAAGGAGTCAAGCCCATGCTGGTCATTCGCGATCACCTCGTCCGCCATCCCGATCGATGCACCCATCAAGCCATTTGCGTCCCCATCTGCCCGACCAGCGCATGGCTTTCGACGCCGCCCTACAAGTTTGATCCGTCCCGTTGCCTCGAAAGCTGCCGGCTATGTCTGGACGCCTGCCCGTCGCAAGCGATCTATGCGGTCTTTAGAAAGGGAGAGAAACTGCTGGAGCCGCAGAAGAAGTAGAGGGAGTCGCGGTTGACGAACGGCGCACAGCCTCGGCGACACCATAACGCATTGCATCTAAACAGCTGGCTGAGTTTTCTTCTCCTTCCACGCAGGCTCCTATGAGACGCTGCCCTTCAGCAGCATGTCGTCGCCTGCTTTCCTTATCATGCCCCTGGACATTCTTTTGGCGCTATGGTGCTGCCTCGTCGCGCATCCGTTCCATCCGCGACCGGAAGAAGAATAAAAAGGAGGCCCTCGTTGGACGCGCTCAGTGGGGAACCAGCCGGCCCAGCCCTGGAGAGAGACAAAGAGAAAAGAAAGCACCCTCTCAGTCTCCGCATTCTTGCCCTACAAAACCAAGTTAACTTTTTGGCGCTTCCAACAGAACCCCACTCTCTGTTCCACCCTACAGTGAAAAGTAGGACGAGGAAAGAAGCGTACGATTAGGCTAGACGATTTGCTTCCGCAGTCTCCCCCAATAGGCAGTACCGACATAGCCGCAGGCCCCAGTAAAGGTGGTCAACGCCAGCACGCGATAGACGACAGAGCGGGGCGCTTTGACATTGACCGAGGGATCCAGAAGATCGGGAGCGGCCGCCACGCGCTTCAGCGTCTCCCCGGCCAGCAAAATCGGCCACATGCAGGCCAAGCGTTGACGAATTTCGAAACGTGGGAGCGCCATTGTATACATCCAGCCCTGATCGAGGTGTTCCATGGCAAGTTTGATCAGCCGGTTCAAGACCGGCCTGAATTTCGGCAGGTTCTGTCGATGCAGTAAGTCCTTCGGAGTGAGTCCAGTTTCTCGGAGCAGCGATTCCGGCACATAACAGCGGCCATGGTGAAGATCCCTGGCGATGTCCTTCAGGATATTGGTCAGCTGCAAACCCTTGCCGAATCGCACTCCGATGGCCGACATCTGTCTGACATCCCACGCGACCATTGCAGGGCGATGGGCACAGACCATTCTGGTCCAGAATTCTCCGACGCAACCGGCGACATAATAAGTGTATCGGTCCAATTCGTCGAACGTCCGAAGGGCCGTCAGGTCCTCGACTGACTCGCCGGGAAATCGCGTGAGATCCATGGCCATGCCGTCCGGCAAGACTCCCATCAGCCATCGGATTCGCTCTTGATCCCCTGGGTCAAATTCATCGTAGATGGACAGACATTCATCGAGCCGTTGCAGCAGTACCCGTTCGGCAGAATCCGTCTGATGGGAGACTAATGCGGCTTGGATCGCCTGCACATCCTTCCGCTGCACACCGGCAGTGGCGAACTGGGCTCGAAATTGATTGAGATATCGGAGCCGCTCCTCACGGCCGATCAGATCGGTGTCGGCGATGGTGTCGGCGGCCCGAGCGAAGAGATAGGCCACACCCATCTGATCACGTACATTCACAGGCAGCACGTTGAGGGTCAGATAAAAAGACCGGGAAACCTGCTTGAGGATGTCGTGAAGAAGTTCGTGTCTTGCCGAGTCGATAGACGTGGGGCAACCTTCTTATCTGACTTCGAGTGTGCCTTCCATGCCCTTCTCCTGATGGCTCGGGAAGAACAGAAGCTTTTTGTCGCAATAGAAGGTAGAGATGCCAGGCTTCATGGGCGTAAATTGAACAGTGACCGTCCGCCCGGAACTTACATCCCGCTCGATCGACATTCCCGCAGCTTCGTTTTTCAAAAGGAAGTTGTGCGGCGTGATGGTGGTGATACTGGTCAAAATCAGCTCGACCGGTTTGCCGGCTTGAACGATGAGATGATTCGGTGTGTAGGAATAGCTATCAAGAATAATGGTGGCGCGTTGCATGCCGTCCACTTGATCGACCGGTACCAACAGCGGCGGGACTTGCGGCGCCTGCTCCCCCCCTCTCCCAAACGCAGGAAAAAGGCTTGTCGTCATGAACACGACGAGCAAGCTGGCCCGAATGTGTAAGGCGGCCGTGCCCATGCAGCTTTCTAGCAGATGGGTGAAGAGCGGGTCAACCGGCCCTCGAGGCCCTATACAGCCGCATGGAGGCTGGTCTCTAATAGGCTACGGAAAACTCGATTTTTGCACAACACGTCGCGATCAGCTCAGGTGGCATGCTGGTATTAGAACAGCGTGCAGGATGCGCAAAAAGGCGACCTTCTTACTCGCCCGACCCCGGTGCGTCAAAGACGCGCCCTGTCCCAGGCAAGGCCGCAGCGAGGTCCGCGACGCAAAGAAGAATGAGCGTCACGAGAGCGCCCAGTGTCGTAGCGGCGAATCGTTCATTCTTACCGCCCACCCCGAGCCTGCCAAGACAGGCTCTTGCCCCGTGGCCGTACGGTGAGCCACTGAACGATGCGAGAACGCTGCTGGCGGACTTTTTCCGCATCCTGCTAAGGACCCGCTTCGTCCGTCGGAACCTGTGATGACCGCCTTGACTGACCGGCAACATGGTATTATCTGCCATATCATCCGCCATCGAGCGCGTGCGTGCACCCCGACAGCACGTGAAGATCGTATTCGGTATAATGACATCCAAGGCCCGATCCCCTCCGTAGTCATGAAGGAGTGGGGAGAACGGGCGTCCAAGGAGGATATACATGAAGTCGTTGAAGGGTATCGGGCTGCTGCTCATTGCGAACGTGCTCATCTACCTCACTTTGTCGATCACCGTCAGGGTCTTGATCAATGTGGTGTTGCCGGCCTTCGGCATCGACGTCCGCGGAGCCTTCAGCCAAGAGTTGCTGGTATGGTCGCTCGTGATCGGCTTCGGCGGCGCCTTCATCAGCTTGCTCTTCTCTAAACAGATGGCCCGCGCCATGCTGAACTGCACGCAGATCACACAGCCGCGCACCCAGGCCGAACAGGTCATTTATGGGTCCGTTCAGGAAATCGCTCAACGGCTCCACATCACGATGCCGGAAGTATGGGTCTACGAGTCGGCGGACCCCAATGCCTTCGCGACAGGGCCCACCAAAAATAATGCCATGGTGGCCGTCTCGACCGGCCTGCTGGCCAATTTGCGGGAGAACGAAGTGAAGTCGGTGCTTGCCCACGAGATGGGCCATGTCTTCAACGGAGACATGTTCTCCACGACAGTGCTCGCCGGTTTGATGAACACCTTCGTGCATTACATCAGCAACTTCATCTATCAACTGGTCGCGCAGCCTCAAGGGGGGGATCGAGAAGAGGCCCAGAGCGGAAATCCCATACTGGGCTTCGTGGTGTATATCTTTTTGCAGGTCGTGTTATCGGTCTTGGCCATGCTGGTGGTCAGCTGGCACTCCCGCCGACGTGAATTTGCCGCGGACGCTTTCTCGGCAAAAGTGTACGGGAAAGATTCGATGATCAACGCCCTGCAAGGGATCGACCGATGGGTGAATCGGACGCAGTTCGAATATTCGACCAACGACGCTCTCGCGACGATGAAAATTTCCGGCAACACATCCGCCTTTATGCACTTGCTGGCGACTCATCCTCCAATCGAGGAACGTGTCGCAGCATTGCAACGCCTCTAACGAAGGAGACCTCACATGCCGCTCACTCGACCATCCTGCTCCTGGAACGTGCTCGTCGTCGGGCTTCTTATGGGTTTCGGACTCGGCGCCTTCGTGGGATTTGGACAGGTCGGTGCGGCAGAACAAGGAGCGCTGCATATGGCTGCCAAGACTTCGACCGTCTACGATTTCACACTGAACGATATCGACGGGAAACCGGTTTCGCTGAGCCAGTTCAAGGGGAAGGTGATCATGCTGGTCAACACGGCCAGCTTCTGCGGCAATACGCCTCAGTATACGGACCTCGAAACCATATACGAAACCTACAAAGACCAGGGCTTCGAGATCCTCGCCTTCCCTGCCAACAACTTCGGCCAGCAGGAGCCCGGAACGAACGAGGAGATCAAGGGCTTTTGTCTGACCAAGTACAGTGTCGGGTTTCCCCTGTTCAGCAAGATCAGCGTGAAAGGGGGCGATAAACATCCCCTCTACCAATACCTCACGGAACAGAGCCCGTTTCCCGGTGAAGTCGAATGGAACTTTCAGAAGTATTTAGTCGACCGTTCCGGCAATGTCGTGGCTCGTTATCACCATCGAACCAAACCGCTGGCCGCTGAGGTCGTGAAGGACGTGGAACGGTTCCTCGCCAAACACTGATGCGTCTAGACTTTCTTCACAAAACTGATGTGCGCTCGATACTCTTGGATGGCCGCACCCAACGCGGCCTGTCCAAGAGGGATGTTGGCCTCTAGAGCCTCTTCCACCGCCTGATCATCGATCACCACATCATATCGATCTTGGATATTGGTCCGCACGGCGGTGCCGTCCTTGAAGATCCGCGGCATATAGATTTCCGTCCAGACCTCCTTTTCGACCAAGCAGACATCGCGAAAACGCTCGTATAACAGGGTTAACTTCTCCGCATCGGTTTCCTTCATGCGCCTGCTCCTGGGTAAACTGGGCTCACCGTCTTCACCTTCGGCCGAAGGAGACGGTGAACGCACGTTAGACCAAGCAGATGGGAGTTTTCAACGTATCGAGGAATTAGGCAACGATGGGGTCACGCCGGAAGGGGAACGGTCGGTGACGGCAAAATGCATGGTACCGACTTGATTCACGGCATGAAAAGGCTGCTGGCCCAACGAGGTGATATAGATCTTGACCAGGTACTTGCCCGATGGCCATTGATCGGATGGTTTCTTTAACTCCAGGAAACCATAACGTTCGTGGCCTGGAACTTCCAGACTGTCGTGCACGATGGCTGTCTCAGCCGCCTTCCCTTCCGCGGACAGAGGAAAAACCTGTGCGGCAAACTGAGCAGGATCTTCGAGGGGGGCCACCTCGAAGACGATATACACCGCCGATGTGTCAGGCGCAAAGACAGTTGTGTCGGGATCGATCGGTTTCAAGCGAGGGTCTTGCGTGTACCAGCCCTTTCGTCCAAAGGTATCCCACTCCACATCATATCCACGTGCCATCTTGATCCAGGTAAAGAGCGACTGCGGAATGCCCTTGCGTTGCACATCCAGCGACGGCGACTCGGTCGGCTCATATTCCGTGGTAGCCTGCTCCTTCGGCACCATCAGATCACGACCCTCGACCATGATGTACGAGAATCCCAAGTCAGCCGTCACAAGAAGCGCTGTTATCAGCCGAAAGGCCGCTCGGCTACAGCCGCCGCCCACGGGTATCCTCGTTCTTTCCCACGGTAGATTCAAATCCATACAATTATCGTACTCACTGTTAGCGAAGGGGTCAACCGGCCTCCGCCACAACCTTGCAACGAACATTCGTCCAGGCTCTGGTATAATCCTATGGATCTCCAAGCTACTGGCCCGGACGTCCATGTCTCCTTCAGCTTCGACATCCTGCAAAACTTCATGAGTCAGCTCCCTGTCGACCCACAATTAACAACATCAGAGCCCCCCCGCGATCCTGAAACGTCTGACGATCACGAGACCAGAGCAATAAGCCGGCAATACGGAGTCAGGGACGCCACCTTTCAAGCGGCGGCGCAGGGCGGCGGAGAAAATTATTTCTCGGCCTTTGCCGTCTTATTGCATGCTTCGCCTTTCCATATCGGCATTCTCTCCGCCCTCCCTCAGCTGGTCGGCATGGTGGCTCAGCTGTCCTCGGTGAAGCTGCTCCAGTATTTTCGCATGCCTGGCCGCCTCATCCTAGCCGGAGGCTGGGGACAGGCTCTCTGTTGGCTCCCTCTCCTCATCCTGCCCTTACTCCTGCCTGAGCATGGTCCCTGGCTATTAATCGGCTGCGCAATGTTGTATTTCGCCTTTGGGCAGGCCACGACGCCGGTATGGAACAGTCTGCTAGTTGAGCTCGTGGACATGAGCGGTCGAGGCGCCTACTTTGCCCACCGAGCCAGGGTCACTGCCTTGACGAGTTTTATTGCCTTGGGAGTGGCGGGGGTGGTTCTGACGATCGGCCAGAAATGGGATCTCAATTGGGTCGGGTTTATGGTGATTTTCTTAGGGGCCGCCGCAGCTCGAGTGGGGGCCATACATTACCAGACTAAGGTTTCAACATGGCTGCCAGCCCTCCAGGTCGAGCCTCCCCAGGGCTTCCGCCATTTTCTCATCGAATGCGCCACTGCCGATTTTCGCTACTTCCTCTTGTTTTCCGGCTTAATGCACTTTGCGGTTCTTATTTCGGGACCGTTTTTCGTGGTCTATCTGTTGCGGGATCTGCATTGGACCTATTTGCAATATGCCGGTTGGATGGCCAGCAGCATCGCAGCACAGTTTCTTACCCTGACAGCCTGGGGACAACTGGGGGATCGATACGGCAATAAAACTCTCTTGAAGGTCACCGGCTTGGCCGTCCCGCTGCTGCCGATGGGATACCTGCTGAGCGATCAGTATGTGTTTCTATTGATTTGGAACTTCGGGGGCGGTGTCATTTGGGCGGGACTCTCGCTCGGGTTGCAGAACTATGTCTTTGATTCACTCCAGCCCGACGAGCGCACGCGCGGCGTGGCGCTCGCCAATGCGATGAATGCGATCGGCTGGGGAATCGGGGCTCTGACCGGCAGTTGGCTTGCCACGATCATCCCCAATCACCTCTCATTCGGACTGTGGGAACTGATACCGGCATCCAACCTGCCTTTCGTTTTCTGTCTCTCCGGTGCCCTGCGCTTGCTGATTGCCATAAGTCTCCTGGGAACCTTCGGCGAACCGCGACGCCTCAGCCCACCCCCGCGTCGGAAATTGGTATGGGAACTCCCATTGGTCAAACCACTCGCGGCCCTCTGGCCCTGGAGACACCCCGCTTGACCGAAGAGAACAGCGGGGCCGAGACAAAGCCGTTTACATACCCGGCGGTTTGCGATCCCGTTCTTCCTGCTGGAGGTTATCAAAGGCCCGATCCGCATGGCCCTTCACCTGCTCCGTCGACGGCTGTGCCATCGGTTTTGACTGTTCGCCCGCGCAGCCCCCGACCAGTGGCAGTATCGCAATGCTACAGACAAGCCCTCCGAACCGAATCCCTGCTCTCAGCTTTCCGCGCCTGTCATCCATGCCGTCCCCCTTCCGTTGCCATCACGTCATAGACCCGTGGCAGAGGCTGCATTATCGGACAGTCTTCACGGGCGCTCAACATGAAATCGTCAAATGCGCTGTCGCTCGCGTTCCGCTTTCGCGATGAGACCATCCAGTGGCTCCCACGTTGACTGCTTTCGGCAAAGAAGTTATCCTGCCTGATCTCGACGTCCGTACCCGAAAGGAATTCCATGTCTCTGCACGATCGGTTGAGCGAGGATTTGAAGTCAGCGATGAAGTCCCGGGATCAACTACGCATGGACGTCATCCGCATGATCAAAGCCGCGGTGCAGTACAAAGAAGTCGAACTGAAACAAGATCTCGATGATGCCGGCATGAGCCGTATCATGACGACGCTGATCAAGCAGCGAAAAGAAGCCGCTGAGCAGTTCGAAAAAGGTAATCGGCAAGACCTGGCCACGAAGGAACGACTGGAAATCGCTATCATCCAGGGCTATCTCCCTACGGCGCTTTCTCCCGGCGAAGTGGCCCAAACCGTCGAAACCGTGATCAAGGAATCCGGCGCGTCATCGCTCAATGACATGGGGCAGGTCATGAAAGCGGTGATGGCCAAGCTGGCCGGTCAATCCGTCGATGGCAAACTGGTCAGCGATTTGGTGAAAGCCGCGCTCCAGCGATAACTCTCCGTCTGCTCACTCAACCCCTCTCTCCCTCCTGCCGATATGGATCTTGCCGAGCTGCAGGTTGCGAACCTCGGTCTGCAGTCTGTTGAGCTTATTCTCTCCGTCGGCGCGTTTCTTAGCGTCTCGCAGGCGAACCATCCAATGAGGTCGGTACATGAGCATTTTAATAGTGGACGATTCGCCGGACCAGCAGTTGCTGCTTCGCACTATTTTGAATAAAGCCGGCTATCACGAGCTGGTCGTTGCGGATTCGGCCTCCGCCGCATACGACGCGCTTGGCCTCGCACACTCCTCGTCATTACATTGTTCCCCTTCCATTGACCTCATCCTGATGGACTTCCTCATGCCCGGTACAGACGGAGTCGTCGCCACACGGCATATCAAGAGCCTGGATATGCTGCGGGATATTCCTGTCATCGTGGTCACCGCAAAAACGGATCTGGATAATCTCCAAGCGGCCTTTTCGGCAGGCGCCATGGACTTTATCACCAAACCGGTCAACAGCGTGGAACTCCTGGCGAGGGTGAATTCCGCACTCATGCTGAAGAAGGAGATGGATTGCCGCAAAGCCCGCGAGCGAGAGCTGCGTCGCAGCAACGACGAACTGCAACAGGCCTTGCGCGAAGTAAAAGTTCTCAAAGGCCTCGTGCCGATCTGCGCCTCCTGCAAGAAAATTCGGAACGACCAAGGCTTCTGGCAACAATTGGAGGAATATCTCCAACAGCATTCTGAAGCTGAATTCAGCCATGGGCTCTGCACCCCTTGCATCAAAAAGCTTTACCCTGGTGTTTACGCAGACTAGCTGCTAGCATCCCCTCACGACACACTTCCAGGGAGACATGTTGCCATGGGTATCTTGATCGTCGACGACTCCGCGGACGATCGCCTGTTGATGCAATCCATTCTCGCGAATGCCGGGTACGAAGAGACCTTCGTCGCCGAATCCGCCGCGGCCGCCTTTCGGCTGCTGGGACTCGACGGCGGGAAGCAGCTGGCCGGCCGGGTCGACCTGATCCTGATGGATATCGTCATGCCGTCCACCAGCGGCATCGAAGCCTGCCGGCAAATTAAAGCCGTCGAACGATATCGTGACATTCCCATCATCATGGCTACCGTCAAAACAGATCCGGTGGATCTGCAACTCGCCTTTGCCGCGGGCGCGATCGACTATGTCGCGAAACCTCTCAGCAAGATCGAGCTCCTGACACGCGTCCGGTGCGTCTTGCGCCTCGTGCATGAAATCGAGCGGCGCCGCGCGCGCGAGCAGGAGCTCCTGGAGGTCATGCGCCAGCTGCAAGAAGCCAATCAAATGTTGCTGCGTCTCTCCTGTCTCGACGGGTTGACCGGGATTACCAATCGGCGGCAGTTCGACGATTTCCTCGACCAGGAATGGCGGCGGGCCGCCCGCGAATCGACCCCCCTGTCGCTGATCATGCTCGATATCGATTTTTTCAAAACCTACAACGACAGCCATGGGCATCAGGCCGGCGATGAGTGCCTCCGCCAGGTCGCACAACTTATTTCGAGCCATGTGAATCGTCCCGGCGACTTAGTCGCGCGATATGGAGGCGACGAATTCGTCATCGTGCTGCCGGGAACGACGGTGGAGGGTGCGGCGCAGGTTGCAGATACACTCAGACGAAAAGTTTGCGAAGCGGAAATCAAACAGCCCAGCGGAGATCCCATCACAATCAGCCTCGGCTTCGCGAGCACGGTGCCCAACCGCGTCGCGTCCCCCACCGACCTCATTCGGGCTGCCGACCAAGCCCTGTATCAGGCGAAGCAGGAAGGGCGCAACCGCGCCAAACAGGCTGGAGTATTGTCGCTCGTGCATCACATTCATAAGGACTAGTGTCCTTCCGCCCGCGGAAATCCGCTCCGCACTCCCACACCCCTTG
Organism: Nitrospira sp.; assembly: GCA_021323395.1. GTDB lineage: Bacteria > Nitrospirota > Nitrospiria > Nitrospirales > Nitrospiraceae > Nitrospira_A. The sequence goes on along the minus strand of JAJONL010000010.1, from coordinate 11,573 downwards.
CGGCAGGACTGTCTTTCGGGCGGGAGGCAACTGGACAGGACATGGCGAAGCGCACAGCCCCCATACCGCGAGTGACTGCAGCCATCAAACGTGCCTCCCGTACTCCTGCTCGTCCGCCGACGGCCTTGCAACGGGAACAGACCGCGCGGCGACGCGCCGAACGCGCCCTTGAGCGAGTCTCGAACGAGTTACAACGACGCGTCCAGGAACTGCAGGCGGCCAAGGATGCCGCGGATGTCGCCAATCGCGCCAAAAGTGAATTTCTAGCCAGCATGAGTCATGAGATCAGGACTCCGATGAACGCCATCATCGGCATGGCCGATCTTCTGTGGGAAACGACACTCACATCCGAGCAACGGAAATACCTGCGCATCTTTCGCCGAGCGGGCGCGAGTTTATTGAGCCTCATCAACGATATTCTCGACCTCTCCAAGGTAGAATCCGGACGGTTGGACCTTGATACCATCGACTTTGATCTCTCGGAACTGATCGATAAAGCGAGTGAAATGCTGGCGCTTCGTGCCAATGAAAAAGGCCTTGAGCTGGTCTCGCACCTGTCTCCCGATGTTCCCTGTCACGTGACCGGAGATCCGAATCGGTTGTACCAAATCCTCCTGAATTTACTCGGCAATGCGATCAAATTCACGGAGAAAGGCTCGGTGGTCATGACGGTGACCAACGACCTCGATCGACAAGAGGCGGGCATGATTCGGTTCTCGATTACTGATACGGGGATCGGGGTGCCCCCGGACAAATTGAACAGTATTTTCGACACATTCACTCAGGCTCATAGCACGATCGCTCGCCAGTACGGCGGCACGGGTTTGGGACTCTCGATTTCTCAGCAACTGGCTAAACTCATGGGGGGTCGGATCTGGGTCGAAAGCACACTCGCGGAAGGCAGCACCTTTCATTGCGTCGTCCGGCTCGGCATCCAGACGACCCCCTCGACCCCGAAAGCAGCCGTCGTGCTGAATCTGACAGGCTTGCGCTGCTTGGTGGTGGATGATTACCCGACCAATCGGCTAATCCTGCGCGAAACACTCTTTGGATGGGGCGCTCTCGTGGAGGAAGCCGACAGCGGGGAGCAGGCGATGGACCTCCTGCAGGAATCGCTGAACTCAAACAATCCTTTTGGTCTCGTGCTGCTGGATTGTCGAATGCCAGGGATGGACGGATTCGAGGTGATCGAGCGCGTTCGTGCTAATCATCAGCTCAGCGACCTTACGATCATCATGCTGGCGTCCGATCGATGGGCCGACGACATCGCCAAGACTTACGACCTCGGCTTGGGCGGATATCTGGTCAAGCCGATCCGGCGCTCGGATCTCCAACAGACCATCAGCATCGCTCTGGGACGGAGCCGGAACGCGTTCCTGTCTACCTCACACCCGTCGCAATCACCGGCGGCGCTCTCATGCAAGCCCTTGCGGATTCTCCTGGTGGAGGACTCGCCGGACAATCAAGTCCTCATCAAATCTTATCTCAAGGACACCCCCCATCGATTAGACTTGGCGGATAACGGCCAGATCGGAGTCGCGAAGTTTCAGAACGGACACTATGACCTGATTCTCATGGATATGCAGATGCCGGTCATGGACGGTTTGACCGCCACGAGAACCATCCGTAAATGGGAACGAGAGCAGGACCTGCCCGCAGTGCAAATCGTAGCCCTGACTGCATTGGCGCTCAAGGAAGAGGCCACGAGAATTTTCGAGGCCGGATGCAACGCCCACATGACCAAGCCTCTCAAAAGGATCACGCTCCTTGAATTGCTGGCAGCCTTCGAAAGGACGGGCCCTCAATGACGCAGGCGCGCCCTGATGCAGACGGAGAGAAAATTGTCGTCCAGATTGATCCCGACCTGGAAGCGATTGTGCCGGGGTTTCTCGCCAATCGACAGCGAGACCTCACGACGATTGAGGCCTGCCTTGAGCAGGGAGACTTGAACACTATTCGTCTGCTGGGCCATCGCATGAAAGGCGACGGCGGCGGATATGGATTCGACCGGATCAGTACCATCGGCCACCACCTCGAGGAAGCGGCATTGGCGAAAGACCTGCTCGGGTTGCGGCATCAGCAGGAAGACCTTCGCATGTTCCTCGCCCAAGTCACTGTCGTCTACAAGCGTTAGCATCTGCCTGCGCATCGATCAGACTCGTCATATCGCACTTCGCCAGCAGAATCTCCTGGCTCCTCCACAACGAGCGCTCGCCGCTAACACCATATTCAAACAGATGGCGGATGGTAGGATGAGCCGCCATTCAGACGTCGGAATACCTTCTTGAACGAGACGACAGCATTCATCGGAAATCATGCCGGACCTCTGCGCCTCGGTCCTCAAAGAGGCTGTCGAGGATTGGAGCAATGAGCCTCCCCGTCTCGTGAGTGTTTAAAGGGGGTAGTGACCAAGAGACGTGAGATCTCCATGAGTGGTATCCCTAGTATCGCACCGATGACAAATCGTGTTGAATTGTGTTTATCAATTGCGGCCCGTTGAAAGTCTGTGTCCAACTGAAACGGAATGAAAAGGAGGGAAGCAAACTCGTGTCTCTCCAATTCTTACCCACGGTGGGGACGAGCCACATTAAAAACACTGGAGGGAATTATGAAAAAGGAAATCTGTTTAGGATTGATGTTAGGCGGCCTGTTTTGCATTTCAGCAGTCGCTCTCGGTCAGGAGCAAACGACGACTCCTCCTCCACAAGCCACGTTTCCACCCTCGGATAAGTGCACCACCGCTACACCCTGTCGCAATGTGACGGGCGAAGTTGTCAAGATTGAAGAATCCTACTGGATACAGTTTCCCAATGGGCAGCAGACGCACATACGGGTGAAGTCCGACACGAAAATCGACTCGCGGGTGAAGGTCGGTGACAGTATTGCGGCACAATTGATGTCCAACGGGGACGCGGAGGCCGTGATCAAGTTGAGTGAGACACCACAGTCCGTCGAATTGCCCAAACCTGAAAGAAATTTGAGTGACATGCGATAGTCACGCAATTTCGACCGGGAGCCAACAGGCGGCGAGTAACTATTACTGCCGCGACAATCGTTATGGTACCGAGCGCTGTCTAATCACAGACGGTAACATGCTCGCCTTGCTTGTATGCGCAGTTCCACAGGAGATTGGAAGAGCGACAAATAAGGTCTATGGCGGACCGGTACCGAGGACATCGACAGAGGAGAAGCGAAGAGGCGTGCGACTGAGCACATGGGAATCTTCGTGACTTTTGCTTTCTTCTCGTAAGCAAAGACAGTTCGGCAGATGTCCGAAGACGATTAAACCTGTTCTCTTTCAAGCAAAGGTTCTCAATGAATTTATGTCATCGACTCGGGATGCCGTTGCTCGGGAATTACTAAATAAAGTTCCGTTCCTGCTTTCTCCTCTCTGGCTGCGGATCTTCCCCTTGCATGCATCGACGCCGCCCTTCACTCATGTACGGCCGAGGCCCTAATCTGACTGCGTACCGTCTTGAGCGATTTGGGATCCTTCCAGAATCGCTCAAACAACCTTGGAATTTCATTTTCAGAAAATACCGAACCTTCAATCCATTGCCTCCCCAGTGCCCTTCCAACCTTCCGTTCGATTCCAAAACGAATTCCCTCTCGATGGATCATCGTCATGTCGTCTACCACTCCACGAACTAGAACCTCTCAATCACCCTGATGGTATTGAAGAGGCAAGCCGTTCGCCCTCACGAACCCTGCTCTCATCAAGCAGGTCCTGAATCCTCGAGTCCAGAGGCCTCGATGTCGTACTTATCCGAAGCTTGGTCATATCGGCATTATCGGAACCTTCTCCAAACTAGGACCAAAGTCCTCTGTCATTGATGACGAATGGATTTTTTGAGGCGAATAATACACATCCTCGCAACGGGACCGATCGTCCGAACTTGTATAGTGACATCGTAAATCCTCGGAATTCGAAAGGAGCCTCACAGTGAGCAATTCTTAAATGTGCTGTTGCGTAACATTTCCAATTCGATCAGGCCTTCCCGCGCTGAATGCTGAAATGGACTGTGAGCAGCTGCCGAATGAATTGAGTCGACTCATCAAAGTTTGGACCTCGCAGCCATACTTTGCTGGGCACAACTCGGGGTTTGCCCAGTTCAATAACGCATGGCCCCTCGTTATGTTAAGAAAATATACGGATAAAGGCACAGTTGACTGATCATTTGGTAGATCGTCACAAAGTCGCTCGTTCTTCCACCCTGAAAATAAGATTGGTCAAAATCTAATGCGCAAGGAGCAATTAAATATGGAAATCACACGGACGGTAGGTGAATGGAACGTCGGCGAGTCGCGCATTCGGTGGAGCGCCGTGTTTGCCGGATTCGTCGTCGGCGTCTCGGTACAAATGGTCCTGACCCTGTTGGGACTGGCCATCGGCGCCTGGTCAATAAACTTGCATGAATCTCAACCGACGCAGGGAATTCCTCTCGGTACCGGGATCTGGACGGGGCTGTCGATGTTGATCTCGGCTTTCACTGGAGGCTATGTGACCTCCCGCCTCTCCGGGGCGTCTCTGCGTTCGGACGGAATGTACCACGCGGCGGTCGTATGGGGTGTGACGTGGCTGGTCTTTACCTGGCTGACGACGACTGCCATGGCCACGATGATCGGCGGGTTATTCAGCGCATTTGGGTCGGGCCTTCAATCGATCGGTCAAGCGGCCGGGCAAGGGATCAGCACCACCGTCTCGAAGGTGGTGGATAAAACAACCCCGAACACCAACGTCTCTGGAGAGGGATTGAAAAAACAGATCGAATCCATTTTGCAAGCGACTCAGAAACCAGAGTTACAGCCCGGCGAAATGAAAAAAGATGCGGGAAAGGTCACGGATAAGGCGCAAGGCGGCCAGTCCATCAGTCAGGTGACCGACTCAGGACTCGCTGAACTGAAAGAGAAGCTGACCGCGCTGGATAAGGAAGCCGCGATCAATGTCATGGTGAATAAGTTCGGGATGTCCAAGACGCAGGCGCAGGAGGTGGTGCAATCCTCCATTGGTATGATCGAACCATTGAAGGGAAAAGCCCAGGAAGTGAAAGAGCAGTCAGTGGACGTGGCCAATACGACTATTAAGAACCTTGCGTCTGTCGCCTGGTGGATGTTTGTGTTGGCGATGCTCTCTCTGGGTGCCACCCTCGGTGGCGGTGCATTGGGCATTTGCCAGGAACTCAGGATGGAAATTGAAGGACGACCAAGTCTGAGACCGGCCCACGCCGGCGTGTAACTATTTCGATAACGGAATGGGCTAAGTGGGGTAAGTGGGGAATGTCGTCATTCGCTTCCCCGCTTATCCCTGCTTTGTGCGCATAAGTTTTATTGTCGAGCGAAGGACAAGCGGAAACAGCGTCCACCTTAATTACGGATTGCCTCTTCGGTTGTCGCGTCAAACCCAAAAAGAACTTCCATCATACATACGGAAAAATCCGTCATTGCGGTGATCCAATGGGCGTTGAGTGGTCTCTTCGAACACCTGAAAGCCCTTCGTTACCTCGTATAAGATGCCAGTGCCTCGACGAATAGCGATCTATCGTCAAAACTTAATTCTTCTTGTCGGATGCGGATGATCCGCGCGAAGCGGTCTGAGTTGGCCGAATGAGGGGCACCGACGCAACAAGAAATTTCCGACTGGGCACCTTACCTGTGAAGCCATTACGTAGGGTGGAAAAACAAGAAGGCGGGAAATGCGGTGACCGGTTCATGGCCCAGGGACATTCGACATCTAGGAACTGCAGTGAACGTTATCAATCAAAGTGGTGGAGGGCACCCACAACTCGCTTTATTTTGTCCTACCATTCGAGTTCCCCTGAGGCGCAGCTCAGACAAACTGACCTCACCCTCTAACGCTGGTTAATCATTTGGCCGTGGGATTTCATGATCGAGTATCGATGCAGCCTCCGCCTTGCTAACAGGCTTGATTCGGCAGCGACCCCATGGCCTCAATGAAAATCAGCTGTATCCTGAAATGATTCTTCACTGTATCGGTGATCCTCTGCGCAGCACAGAGGGCGTTCATCGAAAAACTCGTAGCGCGCCAGGCGAAGCGAGTTGCCGCTCAGTGGGCGCGGTTCGCTTTCGATTCAGTAAGCGAGGAGAGCGCTTATACTTTCCTCCGATCTCGATACGCTGCTGTCTAGCATCGGACATCCCGACGGTATGCATTGCCGGCACAGATTCGGGAGAATGCGGAGTTGAAGTGGCGCTACGGCTGTCTCAGAATTCTGCTTGAGCCTCGGTTTACCCTCTCCAACTGCCCCAGCCGCACGATCTGCATGATCGCCATCTCGCCATATTGCTCTCTTCGCTGATCCACAGCGCGCGCGATACTTTGGGTATCCGGCACCCCCGCCTCCACCTGCCGCACCTCCGGACGATCTGTGCATCTGAAAACTAACTTTTATTCATGATCCGCTCCTTCCCTGGAGGGCTGTCAGGGTACACAGTTTCAAGTTTTCGCTGGGCCAGTTTCATGGGAGGACGTCAGTATCTACATACAAACAGACTAAACCATTTGTTTGGCGCTGTTAGATCTAGTCACCTATCCGCAAGCTTGGCTCGACATTGCTTACCAATACACATAGTTGAGCAAGATCAGGAGCAATAGAAAGGAAATCTTTCATTCCCGCACGGCCTGGAATCGACATTGGTATTGGTTTTAACCTATTGACTGGCCCTTAGAAAGACGGACCGTCGGATAAACGTAGGGTGCGAACATTTTGCTAGAATCGGGCGAAGACTCAACGAATGCCTCGTTCTATAAGCATGAGGGTGTATCGAATCCGATTCAGCGTGGATCTATTCAGATACAGCGGTGCGTTGTTCAGCGGCCCGACTTATCAAGAAGACAAGCCACGTTTGCCAGGCACGTATGTTGCTTCCTTAAGTAGCGACAAAAACTGCACACGGATGCTGGACTCCACTACTTAAGAACTCAACGATCACAGGGAGGAATTATGCCACCGAAAAGAGCCGCGGTTGTCTCTGCGTCAGCGATTGCCAGATCTCGCTGTCGACAAGGAAACGTTCCTCGATCGTTGGGAGATTATTGGACGACGTCTAAGGGACGCAAACGACATGAATCTTGCCTACAAGTTTGCAGAAGATGTCACGCGTAGCGTGAAAGTTTCAGGACTGACCGTCGATCCAGTCGTCACAAAAATTAGAGGAGACATCCTTGTAGGCTTCATTGAGCGAAACCGAACACCCAAACTCATTACAGGATGAACCATCATGATGTCCCCATTGCGGAATGATCTGCTCTGTCCCAGCGCCCAACCCGATATGAATGAGGCTCGGGTCATGGGAGTAGTCGGCGGAACTCCTGAGGCACCGGAGATTGCGTATCTGGGGCCAGGGGCCGAAATCGATCCTAGTCTGACCAACCAATTGAAGGAGCTTCACCCGACACAGGTATTCAGGTTCGCCGCACAATGCGAACCGAGTCGGTGTGCCCATTTCGAGGAAGGACGTTGCTCGCTTGCCAATCGCATTGTTCAGTACTTACCGGAGGTGGTGGATGTGCTGCCTCCCTGCCAAATTCGACATGGATGTCGATGGTACGCCGAGGAAGGCGCACCCGCATGCCGTCGCTGCCCACAGGTGATTACCATGATTCCCAAGCGTGCAGACGCCCTGAACCACGCCGCCACGCCCCCAAGGGGTTTAACGCCCAGCCACACCGGGTCCACCTCCTTCTCTTGACGATGCAAGGCACCTATCTCCTCAAACCGTCCGCTGCAGTTACAGGGATGTCCATCTATGCGCCACTTACTAACCCAGATCACAATGAGGGTGATACGCGAGGCTGCTGCCATTCTTTTAAAGAAATACGCGAGCAGAGACAGACCAGAAGTTCCTCAGCCTGACACGGCGCCTAGAAATTTAGTGCTCTTTTCAGACGGGACGGGGAACAGCCCAGCCAAGCTCGTCAGGACAAACGTCTGGCGCGTCTATCAGGCCGTCGATCTAGCTGACCCTCAAGATCCAAAAGAACCGCGGCAGTTTGCCTTTTATGACGACGGCGTCGGCAGCTCCTCCTGGAAGCCTCTCGCACTATTGGGTGGGGCGATGGGGCTTGGGCTCGCACGCAACGTACGGGATCTGTATACCTTCCTCTGTCGGACGTACCGACCCGGCGACAAAATCTACGCATTCGGTTTCAGCCGCGGGGCGTTTACCATTCGTGTCCTTGTGGCGCTGGTAATGGACCAGGGGCTGGTCCCCTACAACGGTAATGAGGCCGACCTGGCACGCCATGTGGCTTCGGCCTATCGCGCCTTTCGGGCAGGGGACCCTAGGCTGACACTTCTCGGGTGGGTACACCAATTTCGCATCAAATGGACAGAGCTCAAGGACCGTCTTCTCAGGCGACGCCTCTATCGCGATGTCCCGAAGATCGGAAGTCCCAGCTCCCAGGAACCCATCCAGATCGAGTTCATTGGGGTGTGGGATACCGTGGATGCCTACGGATTGCCGGTGGATGAATTCACCCGCGCGATTGATCGAGTCATTTTCCCGATCACCATGCGCGATTTGAATCTTCACTGGCGAGTGAATCGAGCCCGGCACGCGCTGTCACTGGATGACGAACGGAACACCTTTCATCCCCGACTGTGGAATGAAGAGCATGAACTGCTCGGAAATCGCACCACCACTCATGTCGACCAGGAACGCATCAGTCAAGTGTGGTTTGCGGGCGTACATGCCAACGTCGGAGGCGGCTATCCCGACGACACGCTCGCCCACGTCTCCCTCGACTGGATCATGATGGAAGCAAACAAGGACAAAGCCGGAACTGTGGATAAGGGCCTACGCTTTCAACCCAACATTTGGGAGGATTACCGAGCGCTCAGCGACGAAAACGGTCCCATTCATAATTCCCGCCATGGCTTGGGCGGGTACTACCGATATAACCCTCGGCGGATTGAAAAGTTGACGCATAGACCGGGCGTCGTAATCCCCCGGACGAAAGTTCATGAAAGCGTTTTCCGGCGAATTCAGGTCGGCCTGGATAGCTATGCCCCCATCGTCTTGCCGACGGACTTCGCCGTCGTCCGCATCGATGGTTCCATTATGTCAGGAGATGACTATTTAGAGACAGATGTTAGCCAACACTTCGGCGCTCGACAGGAACATGTCTGGAACTGGGTGTGGCGCCGCCGGGTTGTGTATTTTCTCACTCTCTTTCTCTCCTTATTCCTAGCGCTGACGCCGCTTATCTGGACGCCCTTGCCGAAGGGTGCGTGCACGTCCAATTGGTGCTTCCTGTCCGACGCGATTGCTGCTGTTGCTGGGTTCCTGCCAGGATTCACTGCGACGTGGACTGACACCTTTGCGTCTCACCCCGGCAAATTCCTGGCCGTCGCCACCCTGATAGGACTAGGGCTCTGGCGCGGCGGCCGCTTAGAGAGTCGCATCCGGGATGCGATGCGTCCCTTATGGTACAGCCTCCCCGCCACCCGGCCTCGCGCCGCGACACTGTTCTTGCCGCCTGAGCCTTTGGGAAGGCTCAACCGCTGTATTGAGTGGCTGCGCACCCGCCCCACATATCAGAGAGCGTTTCAGTGTCTAAGTCAGGTCATATTGCCGGGTGTATTTCTAGTCGGGGCAAACTATCTCGTGGGGGCCCTCATCAACAAAGTCGTCTTTGAAGTCGCTAATTCGACAGGAGGCATATGCCGTAGTAGAGGCGAGCATCCTCGGCCTGTGCTGACGAGTGAACAAGCGGGGCCCTTCAGCACAAGTGATCTCTGCTCTTCGACCGGCCTTTTGCTCGCGAAAGGCAGTACCTATCGACTGCGTATGGTCATCCCAGCTGCAGGAGGCTGGGCCGACAACGGCATTCCGGCAGGTCCGAATGGTGTGCATCCCGGCAATGTCTCACTCCCTATGAGCCTTGGGACGCCGCTACGCCGGTATCTGACCCAGCCGTGGTTCAAGCCCATCGCCCGGATTGGTGACACAGGCACCGATGAATACCCATTGGATGGTAAGCCATCAGTGGCCTTCTATTGCAGGCCACTTAGTCGGCCGTTGAAGTGGTGGGAGAAAGCCTGTCCTGATGCGCCCCCTCCCAATAACGGTGCGGCCGATGAGACGTTCGAGACGGAGATCATCGCGCGGTCGGATGGCGAACTGTTCCTGTATGTCAATGATGCGGTGCTGGTCCCACCATGGAGAGAGTTCTTTTACTCGAATAACATTGGGTCTGCGCAGGTCAGTGTGGAGCGATTGCTCCCCGCCTCGCGTACCGCTCCAGAGGCGTCACCAAAAGCCGTTGGCCCGTGATGGCTAAATGTCGCTTAGCCATAGGTGCACAAAATTCGCGACCTTCCTGGGTAGAAAGACCTTAAATTTTCATTGAAAGAATGTCTGTGATCCCGACACCTCATCTGCAAACGGTTTGTCATTATGCGCGGCCTTATCTGCAACCAATGAAGGAGACTCCGTTGCCAAACACGACGTTGAATTTGGTTCCTCACAGGCTTGAAGCGCCGAATGTTTCGGAATGCTCGCTTATGCGGCAGTTGGGACGTCAGTGGGCATCACTCTGATAACCGGACCGAAACTCCCCTGCAGGAAGTAGTCGGAGAAGACGGATTCCCCACCTTCACTGCATCAATCTCCTTCGATCTTGCCGATCGGAACAGGATCTTTAAGTGGGGTGTCGTGCTCGAGGGCCCGCAAGGAAGCAATTTCTGGGACATTCCAACTAAGGTGCCGGATATTAACTCGGCTGAGCGTTATCGAGTATTTAAGCTTTCACGGACTGCGCCCCAGGTCGAACGTTACTACTTTACACATTGCCGTCGCTTAGGAGCCAACAAGTACTTATTTCTTCGGTGTCAGGGGGAAGCATACTTGCAACCCACCTTTGCCGAAACTGGCCACGCTACACAGGCGATGAAGCGTCCTTCCTAAGCTCCACAAAAGAATTGATTGCATTCGCGCAAGAAGATATCAGAGGCCAAACTCTGGGGCGAAAAATAATCATGGCCACATCCATTCTTCTCTGCGCAACCTGCCTCCGAAACAATCCAGGTTGCGAGCTGATTGCTAACATGGTAGGTGATATAAAAACCTGGCCGGTCACCGCGATAGGGCGAGAGAAGCTCAACGCGAGGGGATGCAATGAGGCTATTTTGGTGGGCATGGGCGCTACTTAGACCTCGGATGATAAATATTCTCGTTGCGTATGGGAATTATCTATCGCCCCTGTTGGCAATCGTTGGTCTCTTTTGTGCCAGCCAATCAATTATCCAGGCTCATAATATTACACGTTATGCCAGCGAGACCTTAGGGATCCCACGCGAACCAAACCCTCAAACATATAAGGGGATTGAAGCCTTCTTGCTATCCGGGTTCGAGACTGTATCGTTCACAGAGCAGACAGACCTCAAAGTCAATGATCAGGCGAGGAAACTATTTAAAGAGATCCAAGACACGCTCAGTAAAGCGGGCAATCCGAACATAGATGAGCTTGTTCAGCAACTGGAGTTGGTGCCAAAAGAATCTCCAGCAAAAATACGCACACTATATTTAAGTGACCCTGAGAGCAAGTCTCT
>JAJONL010000080.1 GCA_021323395.1 Nitrospira sp. | reverse complement strand
TCAGATACACCTTGCTCGGAGTCGGCTCTACCGGTGTGATTTTGTTGGAGGGTATGGGCTTCCTCACCTTCACGCTGGCCTGTTGGGGGTGGGCGGTCAGGACTATCGACCGCGCCGGATAACAGCTATCTGAAGGACATGCCGAATGACATGGTGACATCCCCGCCGGGATGATAACGCGACTTATGAAACCTCCTTCGGTTTCCTGGGGAGGATTCGTATACGTTCTATTCCCAGACGCGTGACACGCTGAGCCCACTGCCGAGGTTTTCTCCAGGGAGTCTCCCGCGAGGCGGCATTGCTGGTCAGTTCTTCCAAATCGATCACCACTTGCTCCGACTGTTCCAGTGCCGAATGGTCGCGATCGGTGAGATCGACGCACACCCCGACCATGCGGACCGGTTGTATGCCCCGGTAAATGAATCGTCCACGCGCGGATACTGACTGCAGTTGATCGTTCGGCGCGTACACGCGGTATCGCAGGTCATAGTTCGACCGCTCGCGCATTGCCCGATCGATCTCTTCTCGGACGGCGTCCCGATCCTCCCGATGAATTCTGTCCAGGTAATTGTGATAACTCTCGGTAAAGGAGCCTGCGCCATGACCGGTCAGCGATTCGTGATGGCCCGTCCATTGAACACGTCCCTTGCGCAGATCCCATTCCACGGCCGCCATGCTGCCGGCGTCCAAAGCCTGTTTGAGACGCAGCTCCTTTTCATCGAGCCGCCGCTGGAGGATCGCTTCCGTTTCGCGCAATGCCCGGACTCTTCGGCTCAACCAGGCTACGAACAGGGCCATGCAGCAGATCGCCACGATGCCGAACACGCGATTCAGCAGGGCCGTGTTTTGATCCAATCCCGGAGGCGAGAACAGCCAGCCCAATAGTATTAAGACCGTCAGGCCCCCCGTAGCGAGCGACAGGGTGGAAAAGGTCGTCGGTCCCTGCAGGATAAACCGCAAGGCATAACCAACGGGAATGACATAGAGCAGCCAGTCCGCGATACCGAGGGGGGTTCGCAGGTCGAGGAGGAAAACCGCCACGATCAAGGCCGCCAGGATGAGATAGTGATACACACGAGGCAAGGGACGCACAGCCTCCACGTTTGGCTCAGGTTTGTCTCACGCAGTGACCGGTCAGCAGGCCAGTCGCATCATAACTCCTATCTCCGTGGGACATGTCTAGGAAGGACCCTAGTTCATGGGAGCCTCGGGAGGGGCTACTCTAGCAGGATGCGGAAAAAGTCCGCCAGCGGCGTTCTCGCAAGACACTGCCGCCCCACTATTCTCTCGGCGGCGCTCACAAACGTGACGCGCTTTATTCAGCGCGTCGTGAACCTCAGAGGCTCAACGTATGGCCATGGGAACAGAGCCTATCCCGGCAGGCTCAGGGTGGGCGGGTAAGAAGGTCGCCTTTTTGCGCATCCTGCGGGCTATTCTGACACTCACACGGCAACTGAACTGGTCGCGGCGTATTACGCAATGATCGAGTTTTTCCGCCGCCTGCTAGAAAACGATCCGGAGTATGGAAACCACAGGATAAGGAGTTCCCATGAAAGAAGATCTACAGACAGTGAAGTCTCTGGCTCGCGACCTGCGCGGGGACAAAGAATCACCTCGCACACCGCGCGAAATGTTGGCTGGTTATGCCTTGGCTGCGCGCGCCGTGGACAAATGCCGTGCGGTCCTCGTCGGGTGGGAAGGCGACTACTTCTCTAATTGCCCCCTCGATCAACGCTGGCTCACGTTTACCGGGATCGATTATGAGGCGTTCAAGTCGTTCGTCGCGACCGGAGCGACCGATGAGAAAATTGCCGACTGGATCGGCCGGCACGCCAAGAAGCGGCCGCAGCCCGAGATCGACATGTGGAACAAGCGCGAGGGGGCGGTGCGGATCAGCTGAGGCAGGCGGAGCGGGTGGTGGCTCCAGGCGCTCACTTGAGTGGATCGATATACGCACTTGCGAGTTAAAGTGGTGCGACTGTCTTTAAGAAGGCTGCGGCGAGTCCGTAACCTCAGTTCAGTTTATCGAGTTATCGAGGTTCGAATGCTGACTTGTATCACGGACCATACACATCAACGGGGCGATTACCTCGCCTTGGCGCAAGCACTGATGCTCGCGATCATGGTCATGATTGCGGCCTGTAACAAAGCTCCCTCCTATGTCGCTCCTTCAGAACGAGCCGGTATCCCCGCTGAATTGGCGGAGGATCAGGTTTCGAATATCGATACGTTCCTGGGCGAAAGGCCTCACGAGAATGAGGAACGGCTGGCTCAGGAGATTGCGACGCTCATGGCGCATTCCATTGAAAAGAGCTATCGAAAAACAGGCACTGCCGTGAGAGATGCGCACCCCAAGGCCCATGGTTGCGTGAAGGCTCTCTTCCAGGTCGATAACAGCATAGCTGACAGCCTGGCCAAGGGCGTGTTTCAACCGGGCCGCGCCTACGAGGCGTGGATTCGTTTTTCAAACAGCAGCGCCGATCCTAATCAGCCCGATCTCACAGGTGACGGCAGAGGGATGGCGATAAAATTGAAGGGCATAGAGCAGGACAATCCACTTGAGAAGGATGGTGAAGGCGTCTCCCAAGATTTCATCATGATCAACCATCCGGTGTTTATTATGGATGATCCCTCCAATTATTTGTCGTTTCAACAGGAGATCACGAGTGAAAATTGGTTAGATAAGCTCCGCATCCCATTCACACTGGGATTCAAAGGGGCGTGGAATGCGTATCAAATTACGAGGAAGAAGATCGAGAATCCTTTGCAAGTGCGATATTGGTCGATGGTGCCCTACCAGTTGGGCACGGGGCCAGGACGCCAGGCGATCAAGTTTTCGGCGATGCCTTTCGTTGATCCCAACCGTTCCTGTCCGGTACTACAAGACAAGTTTCCTCCAAATCCTAGTCGGGATTTTTTGAGACAAGCTCTGCGTCACACGCTGGCCAGAGGTTCCACGTGTATGCAATTCATGCTTCAACCCCGGGCTACGTCTATGAGCGTCGAAAACTCTAAGGAAGAATGGAAAGAAGCGGACGCGCCCTTCGCAAAGGTGGCGACTATTCACATCCCTGAGCAAGAATTTGATACGCCGGAACAGAACCGGTTTTGCGAAAACCTCTCGTTCGATCCATGGCACGCCCTTCCAGAGCATCGTCCGTTAGGCGTGGTCAACCGACTCCGCCGGGTGATCTATCCACAGATCAGTGCGACCAGGCATCAGCTGAATTCAGCGCCGCGCGTAGAGTCTCAGGGAATGCAGAGAGAAAAGTAAGCTTGAGGCACTGCTCCGTTCTGGATTCTATGATAGGCGGCGATGGGGCTATCGGCCTAGGCAAGTTTTGAGACGTTTCTTTTGCAGTCCACTATTGCCATAGTGCAAGTAGCGGGCTGACGGTCAGCTCCATCGTCAAGCCAAACAAGATAGGTCGATCAGGAACGCCGACAACCAGGAAAGACCAGAGTCGGCCCATCCCGCCCACAAGAACAAGCGCTGTCAGCAGTCGGAGCGCGAGCCTTCAGGTTCGATGTGTGCAATCGGGAGCCAGAACGCAAACCCCAAGCCCAGAAATAAACCGGACAGATAGCGGTAGCGGCTGTCCTACGAGAGGGAAGCGTGAGGGGGCGGTGCGGATCCGCTGAGAGAAGAATAGCAGGTTGGAGGCCGGATCGTTCCGCGCTATTTGATCTTTTTCCAGTTTGCCGCGTCGAAGATATTTTTCCTCACTTCATAACTCTCAATGATGTCGAACTTGTTGGTCTTTTCCTCGTCCGTCGGCAGCGCCGTGATATTGAACACGAGACTCCGCTCTCCGACGTTATGTCTCGTGGGGTCAGGCAGAATGTCTCTGCAGGCCACGTCGGTGGAGCAGACGAGCGAAGGCACGTCGGGGCTCGAAACGAACGTATCCGATCGGCGTAATGATCCCGTGGCGCCAAAATCCTTCACGAGAAGGAGCGACTGAGCAAAACCGGCCGATGCGCGTTGTTGGTACCCTTCAGGGATGGTCTTCACAAAATCCGGCGAAAACATCGGATTGTCGACCAACCACCCATGATCCGACACCACCACAATCTTGCTGGCGTCATAGATGCCGTTTTTTTTCATCCAGCCTAACAACACCCCGATTTCCTTCAGCGCGCATACCGACTCGGTGAACACGGTGGCCTGGTCCGGCAGCAGCCGGCACTCACCATTCAAGGCATGCGGATAGTGAGGAATGGACAACTGGATGAACTTGAACGTTTTGGACGGGCTGTCGGCGTTGGGCTCGCGAGCGAGCACGCGAAGAAAACCCCACTCTCTCGCCTTATAGGAGTTGGCGGTCATCCGCTGAAGGCTTTGGGAATTCGCGCCACGATACCCGCCGCCGTCATAGATCCAGCTTTTCAGCAGGAACGGCGACGCCTTGAAGAGACTTACCATGGTCAACATCAGCGGCAGATTGGAGTCGGCATCATTGGGAAATGGCGCGTCCGGATCTTCCAGCTTGTGGTAGTGAATTCCGTATGGAAGGGAGGGCGTGCAATGGACCCGTTTGTCCAGCCGTTCGCACCCGCCGGACCCTGCTGGGTTCACATAGGAGACCTGGTAGCCTTTCGGGAGAAACGCGTCGGAGTAGACGTAGTACGCCTCATTGATCGCGCTCCGCAAGGACGTTTCATTCCGGTTGTTGATCTCCTGGACCGTATATCTGTGCCCTCCGGCCAGCGTTGCGATCGAGCCCCACGTTCCCGCGTTGGTGGTCAGCATATTGGGATACCACACGAATCCATCATAGGCGCTCAGCGCATCGGAGGCTTCGTCCAATATTCGCTGAACGTATCCGCCTGGAAATCCATCGAGCATGAGAATCAGCACATTTTGTTCGCGCGAGAAGCTCATGATGTCGGCATTGTCGGCGGGCAGTCCATTACTCACCGCTGCAGGAGGATCTTTCGCGGCATAGATGTCCATTACAGACATGGCGAACACCGTGGCCAGCATCGCGGCGACGATGTGAGTCACATTCCGTCGATGAGAGACGGTCGCATAGCTGGTTGCGCCAAACAGCGCCATCAGCAGAGCGAGCTCCGCAACGATCTCATAGGTCGTCCGTTCGAGAGAGGCGGGAACATCCAGGATGAATTGATCCATGATCCCGGCGTCTTTGACCCCGATCGTCGAGTAGAGGATGAGGCTGAATGATGAAAAGACCGATAGCAGGGTCAAACCATTTCGCGCCGGTGTATCCATGAGGAGGTAGAGAGTCGCGAGCGCGAGGGTGATGGCGGCGAAATAGACAACGAGTCTGCCGGTGACGTAATACACCCCGCCGACAAAATCCTCCGACGAAATATACAAGGTTAACGGGTTGGCAATACAGAGGACAAACAGGGTGAGGCACGTACCGGCCGCAAAGAGCCACGGATCCTGCGGCATGGTCCGCAAAACACGTATCCTGTCGCACAAGGGTGACGCAAACATGAGGAAGAGGAGCGTCAGAAGAATGCCCCCGATAGTCCTCGCGGGATGAGGAACCTCGTAGACGGCGGAGAGCCACGCGACATTCATCACGGCGAACGCAGCCGATAACAACCCGATCAGGATGAGACGTAATTTCGAGCGGAGGGTCTCCGACCCTCGGAAAGACCGCCAAGACGGGACAAAAGTCAGGTAAGCCAGCAGGGTGATGCTCACGAGGGTGGCCGTCATTGCTGCCGGTCCATCCTTGTCCAGCACATCACCATGCACCGACAGCTGAAGGCCGACGACGATGAGAAACAGCGCGAGATAGAGGTTCGTGCGATCCTTCATGGCACGCAGGAAGGTTGCCCGCAATTCATGTGACCGTGGAAGAATCGTTCTGGGCTGTTCAGGGGCGGAAAGGCCGGGCGCCGTGGCGGGGGTGGGCAAGGGCGCGATGGGCGCTTCCCCCGGCCATAATTTCCCCTTTTGTATCGGATCGAGGAGCGCGATCCGGGCCAGGGAGAAGAGGCTGTTGAAGGTCCAGTACAGGAGGAGGCCCGTGGGCGAGTGGTACAGCAAGACCAGAAAGACCAGCGCGAGCAATAACGGTTGAATCTTTTCTATGAGACTGAGTTGCTTCGTGTAGGAAAAGGCGGCGAGCAAATTAGCGCCCGTCATCACAAACGGCAGCAGGTTGATTCCCCACAGCAGCCGGTCAGGTTTGCCCAGGTCTTCGAACAGCAGAAACGAGGCTCCCTGAAGCGGCTCATAGTGAGAAAGCAGCTGGTAGGCCGCGATCCAAAACGGCAATTGCAAGAGCAAACCGACGCTGCTTCGCATGGCGTAAATCGGATGGTACCCCGTCTGGCGATACAGCGTGTGAATCATGGTGTAGCGCTCTTCGCCGGAGAAGGCTTTGCGGAATTCCTGAAGCTTTGGCCGCAGGACCTTCTGAACCTGTCGTTCCGCTTCCTGCCATCTTTCGGCTATCTGGAAGAGCGGGAGGAGGGCCAGGTTGATCAGGAGACTGAGGATAAAAATAGAGACCCCGTAACTGCCCACGATGGAATAGGTGGACGACAACACAACATGCATCACGGCTTCGATGGGAGCAATGAGGATTTGATAGAGAAGAGTCATGTGTTACTCAGTCGGCGGTGGATAGTGAAAAATCAGTCGTCTGAAAATCGGCGCAGCGTCAATTCCTGCGCCATGTGGAGGCATTGTTTCATGCTGGCCGATCTTGGAGTCTCGCGTGATCCGTTCGCCTGAGGATCAGAGGTCTGGTCGATGACCGCACGATCGGACCAGAAACCCGCAGGCTTGCCGAAGCGTCGGAGAGGTCACAGGACGACCCCCGACGATTCGCTCATACAGCCTGTGTGACTCATGCGGTATGTGCCGGCCGTTTAGCGCGGATGTCGATGGTGTGCCGGTGGGTCATGCAGCCGTCTCTGACCATACGAAAGGAAAGAGCGGCCCGTGCCCGCCGAACGTATCGCCTGGTTATGTGTCATATTTTGTCAAGGAGAGGAACATCCAGACGGCGTCGTTGGAAACCCCGCCTTTTTGAAGTTTGTACATCCAGCGTCCCACTGCGGACTTTTCATGGTCGACGCAAATCATGGACTCAACACCGTCAGCCAGCACCCGTGCGGATGTGATATCGAACTTGTCGGCGGCCACGGTCAGCAGTTCGATAAAGGAATGAAACGACGCCAGGGGGATTCGCAGCCAGATCACCAACTGCCCGCCCGGCTTCAGCACCCTTCCGGAATCAGTGAGAATTTTGCCATATAAGTTGGCAGGCCTGAATATTCCCGACTCGAACGTGGCTTCAGCGATTTGATGTCCTTCTTTCACCACCATCCAAGGGGGAAGGATCAGGACCGTGTCGTAGCTGGCGTCAGGCACATCCGCCAACACATCCTGAACTTGCCACTCGTCACCCTTTCGAAATAATGGATGTTTTTGTATGCCGTCGATGTGAGGGTTGATGTCGGTGAAGAGGACTTTTTTTGCCTTCTTCGTAATGGCGCACAGGCCCACGACTCCGCTGCCACACCCCAAGTCGATGACATTTTTATCCGCCACCTGAATCTTCTCCGACAACACCAGATCGACCAACTTGTGCCCGACGATGCTGTCGATCGGATTAAACACATGTTCGTTCACGGTGAAGGCAAACTGACGTTTTCCTTGCCACAGCAAGTCGACCACCACGGTCTTCGAGCTCATGGCCTTATGTTTCCCGACATAATCCATGGGGACGGGGCCATGGTCTTGAGTTTTGCTTTGCATGGACACCGGCGGCTTAGGCCAACTCATAGCAGATCCTTTCCCCGTTCCGACGTATCGAGCCTGTGGCATGCTGGTTATGCATGCTGAGAGCCGGCCTGGGTGTTTCGGACATCGTCGCGGATGCGTAACAGCTCATTTGCGACCTGCTTCGCCGCGCAGCCAAAATTGGCCACCGATTCATCGCGAAGACGACGGATTATCTGCCCACGATTCGGGAGGCTCATCTCCTGCTCAATGATTGTCGGCAAGGCATCCAATGCCTGTTCTTCAATTCGTCGTCCGATCGTATCAAGAACCGTCAGCTCCCAGAGGTCCCAGGGGATGTCCGCTGCTTCCAAGCCAAGTTTGTTCAAGTCAAACTTCAGCGTGACCACCGGTTTTTCAAACAAAAAGGCGAAATCGAACACGATGCCGGATAGATCGGACACCATCACATGGGCGCGCGCCATGGACTGCGTCCCGTCGTTATCGCGGTCCCATTGCAGATTGGGATAGTGTGTGAGCTTCTCCTGGAGGCCTTCGATCAGTTCCCGTTCAGAGATATAACTTTGGGGGTGAGGCCGAACAATGACGTGCCATTGTTTCTCCAGCAAGGGAGTCAGGATCCGGGCGCCGAATTTCTTCAGCAATCCGTTCAGGCCCCACGTGGGGGCAATCAACACGGTCACAGGGCTGCCCGCCACCGGCGCGGCCTCCAGCTCCTTCGCTTGCCGTTGCATCTCGTCATAATAGAGACAACCGGTCATGGGAAGGAGTTTGCGGCGGGTTCCGCGCAATTCCTCAAGTTTCCTCAGGGATTTCTCCTGGTGCGCTCCGCTGAGGAAGATTGAATCGAAATAATCGAACGAATATTGTTTGTAGGTGCCCACGTCGGTTGGAGCGTGGAGCAGATGAGCATAGTGGCTCACCCCTTTCGAGCGCTTGATTTGCAGCACATCCAGTCCTGGGGTCGTCATGGCGCACACATCAGCCTCCAGAATCGTCAGCTGTGCATAGGCTTTCGCGCCGGTGCCGATATGTTTCGTGCTGACGAATTCCGACGCGTACAGCAGTCCGGGATCCTGCTCATCGGAGGTCAGGTATGCGCACTTTTCTCCCCGGCCGACAAGTTCATCAATGACCGGTTTGAACGTGTTCCAATATTGTCGCCCTTCGGAATAGAACACCAGTTGGTGTCTTGACTGATCCTCTTTCGCCGTTCTCCCCATCAATCCCAAGACAGCTCTCCGGCTCTTGTAAAACAGGCCTTTCAAAAAAAACAGCAGACTTGCAAGCAACCCCACTAATCCCGCCACGAGCATGCTGCCTGAGCCGGGATCCAGATAGGCAAAGGCAGGCTGCGAGAAAATGGTGAGTAGGAATAGACAAATAAAAACCATCACTCGCATTTCGAGTCTCCCTCTAGGGCGATTTCACAGTAGGTTAGTGATACCCATCCTAAACTCATCCTCCCGTAGAATTCCATGCCTGGTTATCCTATGGCAAGCGTAGATTTCTCTTCGCCGTTTTTTGAAGGAGCACATCGAGGGGGCCAGGACGACAGGAGCCGGCCGTACCGGCGGGGCGGAATGCATTCTCTTCGCTGTTGGCTTGCCTCTGAGTCGCAGACCTCCTAGGCTATGCGGGGGAGGTGATGAGTCAGCCATGCGACGATATTTCGATCATATTGATCTGCGGGTACGTAGCCTCGTCGAGGCGCGGCCGTTTTATGAGGTGCTGTTACCAGCGCTCGGATTCACGCGGGACGCCTCGATTCCAGGCTGGTTTACGTTCGAGGCGGCGGATTCCGACGGGGCGAGGGAATTTTTCGGGATAACCGAATCACCGACTCATATCGCCAATGAGTGCCGGATCGCGTTTTGGGTGGATAGCATGCCGGAAGTGGACCGACTGGCCGCGATTGCGGTCAGGGTCGGCGCAAAGAATATCGAAGGTCCGCTCTATGAAGACCCCGGCTACTATGCGGTGTTCTTCGAGGATCCCAGCGGTAATCGTTTGGAAGTTTGTTGTCGGGAACGGGCAGAAAACAGTCCCGCCAATTCGTGATCCCCTCCTGCGGCCATAGCGGGCAGAGGTCCCCACGACCCTTGCCGAAGCAATACATTCACTAGGGTATTACCTGGTAGCCCGATTTGGCCGCAGCGAGCGAAGCGGCGAATCGTACTCTTGCCGTACGGTGAGCTGCTGAACGACGCGAGAACGCCGCTGGCGGTCTTTTTCCGCATCCTGCTAGCCACAATGGCTGTCAGCAGTTCACCGAACCGGAGGGAGCCTGATGAACACGTTTTTCATGCGAGCCTATGGGCCTCAGACCTATGCCCTGATGCGGATGGTGACGGGCTTTCTCTTTCTCTGGCATGGCGCGCAAAAATTGTTCAATATCCCGATGCCGCCTCCCATGCCGCTCCCTTCGTTTGTGATGGCAATCGCAGGACCGATCGAGCTGTTCGGAGGATTGTTGGTGATGATCGGGCTTTTTACCGGATGGGCGGCGTTTCTCTGCAGCGGGTTGATGGCATTCGCCTACTGGATGGTCCATGGGACGCAAGCGTTGCTGCCGATTCAGAACATGGGTGAACTCGCGGCCCTCTACTGTTTCGTATTCTTGTATATCTCCGCTCAGGGATCCGGCATTTGGAGCGTGGACGCGGCGCGCAAAGCCGTGTAGAGAAACGAAAACAGGCTGTATGAGTCACAAGCTACAGGTCAGCACGACGGAGCTGAAGCAGATCGTGGATCTGACCGATCAGGTTCAGGCTGTCATTCGACAAGCGAAGCTGAAGGAGGGGCTTTGCACGGTGTTTGTCACTCACACGACCGCCGCCGTCACCACCGGCGAAATCGGTGAAGGCACGGAGGAGGATTTTCTACAGATCGTCGAGCGGATGATTCCTCGCATTCAGTTCCGTCATGCCCACGATCCATCCCATGCCTGGTCTCACATGGCTTCCTCGATCGTGGGCCCTTCCCTGAGCATCCCGGTGTCAGCCGGCAAACTCGTACTCGGGACCTGGCAATCCGTGATGTTGGTTGAGTTGGACGGCCCTCGCGAGCGAGATGTGCACGTCGCCTTGCTTCAATCCTGAACTGAGTCCCGTTCCTGCGGTAGCGGCTCGGACTCCCGCCGTCGCCTCAGTCACGGGGAGCGCGCACCGCTGTCGAATGGGATGGCCGCTCACCTGGAGGTTGATATGAAGATTCTCGTGGCCGTGGACGAGTCGGAGAATTCGCTCCGCGCCGTGCAATACGTCGGCTCGCTGTTGCGTCGGAATCCGGACGTGACGCTCACACTCTTTCATGTCCTGAAGCCGATGCCTCGGGAACTGCTGGAACATGGAGGTTCGGAGAATCCGGCCGCCGAGGCCCAATTAGGCAGGCAATTACGCGCGGATCAGGAGTCCTGGTTACGGGCGGAGCAGGAGTCGGAATGCTCAGTCCTACGTACCGCTTGGGAAACTCTCATGAATCATGGGTTTGACGCCAACCAGGTGACCATGCGGTTCGGCCATGAAGACGATATCGCCGGAAATATCCTGGAGGAAGCGCGGCTCGGCGGGCACGACACCATCGTGGTGGGACGCCATGGCGCTGCGCGCATCAAACGGATGTTCGGCGGCGGCGTGACCGATCAATTGTTGAGGCAGGCCAAGGGCTTCGCAATCTGGGTAGTGGAATAGAGTGCCGTGATCGATCCAACACGAATGCATTGAAGATCAGCCGCAGCGGGGACGATGCGTCATGCATGGTTATGAACCTGCAAGGCATCATTGAGTATGAATGCAAGGTAGGTCCTCCCTAAAATCGAAGTCCCAGTGATACCAGCGCAAAGTTGTACCATCCGAACGCGTACCGTTCGTTATCCACGCCCCCTTCGAACACCCGATAGCCGGCGGAAACGTACCAGGCATCGCTCAAGTCGTAGCGAATCTTGGCTGCTGCGTCGATGGCTCGACCTTGCGTGCTTACCAGTCCGTCGAAATCGATCAAGGCCGTCCAGCGTGGTGCGATGGCATATTCGACGCTGGCGCTGAGCAACGGCACGAAACCCACGTTACTGTCGGAAGCCACTCGTCCCGCTTGGCGCAATTCCACCTTGGCATCCCGAATGAAAGCCGTGGCGCCGATTCTCCAACGCCATCGGTCCGACTCATGGATCAGATAGCGATAGCTCAACCGGTAGGAATCGAATTTGTAATCCGAGTCCACGGCGCTTCCCGGGGCAAACGTTCCGCCGGCGAAGCGGACCGGAGTTGCGAAGTTGCCGCTTCCGGAAAAGCCGAGCGGCGCATACACGAACCGTAAGGCGTGGCGGGGGTTCAGGTTCCACGTCAGTTCGACCCGGCGGTGGACTCCTGGGCCATTGCCTTGCAAATCAGTCAAGTCGAATCGCGTGCCGTCCGCACTGTCCGGGATTTGAATCTGATTGCGGGATTGCCAGATGGCGCCGGTTTCGAATTCCAGCGAGAACCGACGGTCGGGAGCGCCTTCCCAGGCCCAACCCGAACCGCTGCCTATCGAGAGAAACATCAGTCCGCCAACGAGGCATGCGCAAAAGGTGATGAAGAAAGACAGAGTCCACCTCGAATGAA
The DNA here is from genome assembly GCA_021323395.1 of Nitrospira sp. Taxonomy (GTDB): domain Bacteria; phylum Nitrospirota; class Nitrospiria; order Nitrospirales; family Nitrospiraceae; genus Nitrospira_A. The sequence goes on along the minus strand of JAJONL010000080.1, from coordinate 2,471 downwards.
ACAACCCTGTGCACTGTACTATTGAAATTCACTCTTGCCACTGAGGTACATCCCTAGTCGGCCGTTAAAATCCATTTCGCTGTCCCTGAAAAAAGTGATACGCGAGTTGGGGGGAGATATTCAGAACGCCCGCAGGATGGTCAAAAAATTCGTCCAGCGCGGCCGCAGCGATGCGAGGGGGCGAGGCCACATCTTTCTTACCCACCCACCCCGAGCCTGCCAAGACAGGCTCTTTTCCCATGGCGGTACGTTGAGCCTCGGAGGTTCACGACGCGCTTTGTTCAGCGCGCCGTGGACCTCGCTGCGGCCTTGCCCTCTGACAATGCGCGTCGCGTCTTCGCGCCAGGGTCGGGCGGGTAAGAAGGCCGCCTGCTTTGATCATCCTGCGGGATGTTTTTCTTTTGTGCGCACATGAGAACTATTAAATGTTTAGCCTGTCGACAACGTTTTCCGCAGCCTGCTAGCGGCCGGTCGTGGGCATGAGAATCGCGGCCTCTTGCTCCAGTTGCGTCACCTTCCTGCGTAAGGCCTCAAGATCCTTTTTTTGCTCGATCACATACAGAGTGAGCTCTTCAATTTTTGCCAGCAACGTCGATTGCATCTGGTCGAGATCGATGCCACGCTCCGCTACGTCCGCCGCACTGGGGATGTCCGGAAGGCGATGGTTGCCGCGAATAAACGCTTCGACCCTCCGGCAGGCTCTTCAACCGATAGTCCGGCTGGAACACAAAGTCGGCTCAGTCCTTGATCAGTTGGATGCGGACTTCTTCAGCCAGGATCTTTCCCCCACCAACAGCATGTACTCGTTTGGCCTTGGCATCTCGTGATGTTGACCACTCCGATGGCGGCGCTTCGATGGACTGCAAAGTTCAAGGTTGGATCCAAGATGCTTGCCTTGCTCCTGGCCCCGCCGGCATAGGCGCGTCTTGTGTCCACCTCAAATTTCGGACTCGTACTGCCCTTGCAGAGCATATTCGCGCTGAACAACCCGTCGTCCTGGTCGTTGGACGAGGCGAGAGGCCTGGTCACCTCGATCAGGGCCCTCGGACCATCTCCTCGCTGGGGCTTCTCCCCAACTGCCACGTTGCCTGGACTCCAAATGTTTCCATTCGGATTTCCGGGGCCGTTCCATTGTTGCGCGTGAGTAACCGCGCCAAGCAAATTCAGTGTGCCGATGACGAGCGTGCAAATGACGAGGCCTGTGCGGATCATGTGGTCCTCTACGTGTGACAGATTCGATCGTGTCGAGTTGTACGTCTGATGCGCCGGGCCGGATGGTCGATTCCTTGTCCGTCGAAGTCGTTCGAGCCTCGACGGATATCTTGGAATGTGGCTGCCGGTACATTCCATAAGCAAGGAATCTGCCGTGAAGCGCCATACGTTCAGATCCCAATAAAAGAGCAAAAAACATCAGGAGCATCGAGGCCTGTGGCGGGTACATCCTGTATCCCTTTCGATACCCGATTTACTGAAGAGATACATCCCACGTGAAGTAGCCGAGCGATATGGTGTATTTTGGAACAGATGCGGAAGTGTGCGTGCATGTCGCTGGGTTCCTGGTCACTCGCAGCGGTAGGGTAGAACGGTCTCTTCACCATGGACTCGTCATTGATGAGCTCAGCAATGTGGATGACCACAGAATGATTGATGGAGGCACGCATATGCAGATGTGGCGCGTTGTGATGCTGTTGTCGGCTTGGTGTTGGTTTGCCTCGGGGGCCAATGCGGAGGTTCGTACCCGTGAGGTGGAGTACAAACAAGGTGATACGGTCTTGCAAGGGCTCATGGCGTGGGATGATGCCGTGAAGGGCCGTCGTCCCGGTGTGCTCGTCGTCCACGAGTGGTGGGGCCATAACGAGCATGCGCGGGCTCAGGCGAAACGACTGGCGGCTTCCGGATATGTCGGCTTTGCGCTGGACATGTTCGGGAAGGGCAAGGTGACGACCCATCCGAAGGAGGCCCAGGCATTCATGAGCGAGGCCCAAAAAGATCCGGCTGTGATGACGGCGCGATTTCGCGCGGCATTGGAACAGTTGCAGCAGGATCCACACGTGGATCGAGAGCAGATCGCCGCCATCGGCTACTGTTTCGGCGGTTCGGTGGTCTTGGACCAAGCGCGCGCGGGCGCCGATCTGGATGGTGTGGTGAGTTTTCACGGCATGCTCGGCACGAAGACCCCCGTGGAGCGGGGAAAGGTGAAGGCGAAAATCCTGGTGCTCACGGGGTCAATCGATCCCTTTGTTCCGGCGGAGCAGGTCGAAGCGTTCACCCATGAAATGAAGGCGGCCGATGCGAAGTTCCAGGTGGTTACCTTTCTGAATGCCAAACATGCATTCACGAATCCGAATGCGGGTAAGGCCGGATTGGACGCGTTGGAATACAACGCGGAGGCCGATCACAAATCGTGGGTGGCCATGCTGGGATTCTTCAGGGAAGTCTTTCCGGCGTTTCATTGAGTGAACGGTTCATCT
>JAJONL010000214.1 GCA_021323395.1 Nitrospira sp. | reverse complement strand
TCGGCCTCCCCTTTTCCATCATCAACCACCCGAGAGCCGTGTGAGCGGATCCGAGATTCTGGTCAGCCTGTACGGCTTCCTGATATTCCCTCATGGCGAGTTCAGTCCGCCCTTTGGTTTCATACACTCCGCCCAGCGCGAGGTGGATTTCCGCATCCTGTGGATTGAGCCGCAGGGCTTCCTTGTAGGATTGCACCGCCGGTTCGAACTTGCCTTGCTCCGCCAGCGCACAGGCGAGGTTGGCATGGGCGATGGCATCGTTCGGGTTGAGCTTGATCACCTCGCGATATTGCGGGATGGCCATTTCGAGACGGCCCTGTTCCTGGTACGCCACGCCCAGATTCGTGCGCGCCGCCGAAAACGTTGGATCCAGCTTCACGGCCTCGCGATATTCTTTAATCGCCATTTCCAGATGCGCTGCCCGCTCGTGAATTTGGGCTAAGAAATAATGAGGATAGGCCGACTGCGGGGCCAGCCTGACGGCTTCCTTATAGGAGGCCATGGATTGTTCGGACTGTCCGGATTGAGCCAGAAACAACCCCTGCACCAAGTGGACATGCGCATTGTCGGGATGCCGCTCGACGATCGATTGCACCCATCCCCTCACCTGTTCGATGTCGTCGGCCTCCTGCAGAGCCTGCGCGTGCAGCTTCCACGCTCCGGCGAAATCCCCCCGAAGCAGACGTGTGACATTGAGCGCGAAATAGGGGCGAGGGTCCTTCTCGCCGGCGGCTTCCACCGCCCGCACCCAGGCCGCAGCCTCTTGTCCAAGCCGGGACCAGTCTCCCGCCAGGAGAGCTGATTCGATGTCATTCTGGAGAGCGTTGAGGTTCATGACAGGGATATGATGCCGGTCAACGGGTCAGGGCATCCTGCACATCCGGTGGAGTCGCCTGCATATGGGCTCCGAGGATGGGGTACCGTTCGGTCAATTTCTGTTTCATGAGCCAGGCGATGGTGCGATAGGACCAATGCCCCTTCACTCCGGAACGCAGCTTCGCGATGTATTCGGCTTCCGCATAGTCCATCTTGAAGAGACAGCGCACGGAGAACCCGAAGGGAATGGCATAGAGCGCCGCTTCCTGGCTTGATTTCCGTAGTTGTTCGATATCGGACTTCACGTGTCCCATCGCCTCTCGATACTCACGGTCGAGACCGGCCTCGGCCAAAACGGGTGGCGTCTCGAACCCATGGACGGTTGTGAAGTTCTGTTGCACCTGCTGGCAACGGCGGTGTCGATGCATATCGCGCCACCCCCCGATATCCATCAGCACGTCGAAGACAAACGCGTAGCCGCTACGAAACTCCTTGATCAACTCATCGTACGGCCCGCGTTTCTGAAAGGCGACCTCGATGGTGTCCTGCTTCTGCCGGTCGGTCCAATCGCGGACCACGGCCAGAATCTTTCGATAGGGCGCCTGGGAGGCCCGATAGAGCAGCGTGGTGACCACCTCATCCAGTGGATGGTGCGGCTCGATCAGATCCACCGGCTCCGCGGCTCCCCAGCCTGACGGCTGGTCCAAGCCGGTTCCCTTCAAGACACCTTTGGCGTGCCGCGCCAAATCGCTATAGACCTCCGCCTGGTACGCATTGGGTTTCGCGTAGCGGGCCAGCGTGGGCGCCACGGGCTCATTCGGCCCGGCCGACTGGCCTGACAGCTCACCCCAGAGGTTGACCGGCGCCTTCCGACAGGCCTCTTGCAGCTCTTCTCCCACGAGGCGTAATTCCGGCATTTGGGACGACAGCAGGCGCGTGATCTGTTTTTCAAGGGTGCGGATGCTCACCACCTGCCCCACGTTCGTCTGCGCCGCCAGGGGCAGCAGATACCGGGTCACATCGAACGCGCGCGCCGTGATCACCCGCTGATAGGCGGCGGGAGTCATGTTGTCCGGTCGAGGCTCCCTCTCCGTGAGAAACTGACTCAACGGCTCATGCAGCGCGCGGTACACCGTGGAAAGCCCACGGAGGATGCCAAGATAACTGGCTTCCGTCTCCTGCCCCCGAATGGCATCGGGAACAAACCAATTGCTCGACGCAAAATTTTGGTACCGGCTGGATTTGGCCTGCCCATCCCATACCGGTTCATCCTCCAATCGAATTGCCGCCAGTTCTGAAATCTGTTCAAAGCAGATGATCACATGGCCGAGGTCCGCTATGGAGCCGTGACCGTAGTCGAAGTAAAACTGTTCCCAGAATTTTTCGGACGAATGGGTATGGACCCATTTGATGCTCTCTTCGATTGAATCCGGCGACCGGCTATAACGCGCCAGGGCATAGGCGGATTTTTCCGGCGGCATCGGAGCGAGGGCGATCACACGGCGGCCTTGGGTGGTCATAGTCCTTGAGGGGATGGCACAGCTGCTTGCAATCGATAAGGGTGCATCATCGTCGATAGGGCGTCGGTTTTGTCAGCTGGGCACTATACCCCCCTGTGCTGATGCGCGCAACTCTCGCGGCCCCCTCCTTCCGTTTCTTGCTCCGCATCATGAGAGTTCCATAACGCCTTCCCACCGCGGTCCTCGCGTTGACTTGCCGGCGAGGCCGCCGCTATAGTCCGGACCGACCGTAAGGCGTCAGGCGTGAACCGTAAGGCGATCGGATGTTCTCCCAACTGCGCCTCACGCCTAACCTCGCACGCCTTACGTTAACCAAGTCATGATTAAAGCGATTAAAGGTGTCAAAGATCTCCTGCCCGAAGAAACTCCGCGTTGGCGGTTGATTGAAGACACCGCTAAACGATGGGCGC
>JAJONL010000009.1 GCA_021323395.1 Nitrospira sp. | reverse complement strand
AGGTGAAGGAAGGCGAGGAAAGTGTCCTTGATACGACCGGCTTTGGGCGAAAGGATATCGTGGCAGTCGAAGTGATCGCGCGGGACCAGGAAGCGTCTGCCCTACCGGCTCGTTCAACGCCGATCGTCTTGGGCAATTCTTCACCTCAGATTCTCTCGAGTCCGGCGGCGCTGACGAATAAGGAGCGATACGAGTATGTCGTGCAAGCCAAAGATGACGATGGGGACACTGTCACCTATGGACTTGAGACGGCGCCTCCTGGAATGACCATCGACAAGGTCACGGGGCACGTGACGTGGCATGTGACGCCGGGGCTGGCCGGCACACATCGCGTGAAGATCATGGCGGAGGATGGGCAAGGCGGCACGGCATGGCAAGAGTTTGAAGTCTCGGTTCCGTCCACGGCGCAGTCTACGACATCGTCACCGTCTCAAGGGTAGCCAGTTCGGGGTCTCTTATTTATTTATAATCCCCCTCCGACGATCTTGTTCCTGACTTTCCCGGTTTGTTAGAATCTCTCTATCATCTTAACGAAAGGGACCTTCGACACCGGCGTGCGCAAGATCAAACTTCGAGAAGGCACAAACACCGCAGCCCTTTTTGGCCACCACGACCGCCACCTCAAGCTCATCGAGGAAGAGTTCGCGGTGCGTTTCTCGGCGCGGGGTGAAGAAGTGACAGTAGAGGGCCCGTCCGATGCAGTAAAGCAGGCGGAACGAGTGCTCAATGAACTCGCCTCGTTGACGAACGAAGGATATGATCTCAGGTCGGACGATGTGACGCATGCACTGACCGCTCTGCGACACAACCAGGACGCCTCTCTCAAAGAATTACTTTTCACCGCTTCACCGATCGTCACCAAAAAACGCTTCATTGTCCCGAAGACTCCGACTCAAAAATACTATCTTGACGCCATTGAAAAGCACGACATTGTGATCGGCATTGGTCCTGCTGGAACAGGAAAGACCTATTTGGCCATGGCCATGGCGGTGAGTGCGCTGATGAAGAAGGACGTCAGCCGCATTATTCTAGCCCGTCCAGCCGTTGAGGCCGGAGAGAAACTCGGATATCTCCCCGGAGACATGTATGCCAAGGTCAATCCGTACCTCAGGCCGCTGTACGATGCCTTATTCGATATGATGGAGATGGAGCGGGCCAACCGTCTGATCGAAAGAGGGGATATTGAAATTGCGCCGCTCGCGTTCATGCGCGGCCGCACGCTCAATGATTCATTCGTGATTTTGGACGAAGCTCAGAATGCCACGGCCGAACAAATGAAAATGTTCCTCACGCGGTTAGGCTTCCATTCCAAGGCTGTCGTGACGGGAGACATTACGCAGATCGATCTGCCGGCAGACCGTGTGTCTGGACTTATCGAAGTGCGCGATATTCTCCAGGACATTGCCGGCATCGAATTTGTCTATTTCGACGAGCGGGATGTTGTGCGGCATCGTCTCGTCCAGGAAATCATTAAGGCGTACGATCGTCATGCTGGCCCTGGGGCTTCCCCTCAGGCTAAAAAAGCTCCGGTGAAGGGCCATCGGTCCGACCCCAAGTCTATTCGCTCCACCTCTCCTTCGACAGGTCCGTGGGGCCAACCGCATTAATGCCGGTGGTCATCGGCATGCGGCTGACCCGTTGGACGCTCCGCCGCGGTGCCTTAACCAAAATCGCTGCTCATATTCTCCACGCGGTTGATGAATCCGACGCGTTCCTCAGCCTTGAACTCGTGGGTGATGGCAGGATGCGACGACTGAATCGAAGGTTTCGTCATCGCGATAAAACCACGGATGTGCTGGCCTTTGCGACGCGAGAGGGACCTGGGCCGCCGTCTCACCTTCTGGGTGACATTGTCATTTCTCTCCCTCAAGCCTTCCGCCAAGCCCGTGAGCACCAGCAGCCCGCTGAGCACGAGCTGGTCATACTGCTCATTCACGGAGTGTTGCATCTGTGCGGGTACGATCACGAGCGAGGGGAGGGTGAGGCGCGCCGAATGGCCAGGCGCGAGCGAGCTTTGCTCCGACGCATCGGTGCAATCCCGCAACTGTTGGTGCCACTTGATTCTGATCGAGTATGATACCCGATCGTTTTCAGATTCAATCACGTCAGGCGATAGAGAAGATGAGGTGAACGGTGGGGTGGCTTCAGAAACTCAGTGCCGGCCTTTCAAAAACACGCGATGCAGTGACCGGGCAATTCGACCGGCTGCTGGGACGCGCGGCCGATCCGGCACTCCTGGACGAACTCGAGGTGGCCTTGATCAGCGCGGATCTTGGCCTGCCGGTTGTAGAACGAGTCATGGAGCAGTTGCGGGCGCAGATGCGAGGAGGCAATTTTTCATCAGCCGACAAGGTTCGAGAGCTTCTGCGACAATCCGTCCTGGACATTCTTCTTCCGACCCAGTCTGTTTCAATCGATCGCTTAGTGGCGCAGTCGCCTCGCCCCTTTGTGATTTTGGCGGTGGGTGTGAATGGAGTCGGCAAGACCACGACTATTGCAAAGCTCACGCAGCGTTTCCGACATGAGGGGAAATCGCCGTTACTTGTGGCCGGTGATACCTTCCGAGCGGGGGCCATCGATCAACTCCAGGTATGGGCGGACCGCATCCAAGTCGACGTCATTCGGCATCGGCCGGGGGCCGATCCGGCCGCCGTGGCCTATGACGGCATGACGGCTGCAAAGGCGCGTGGGTCAGATGTGGTGCTGATTGATACCGCCGGCCGACTTCACACGAAAACCAACCTCATGGAGGAGTTGCGAAAAATTAGACGCGTGGTCGCGCATGAATGCCAGGGCGCGCCTCATGAAGTGTTGTTGGTGCTGGATGCCACGGTGGGGCAGAATGCCATCGCCCAAGCGAGACAGTTCCACGAGGCGGTCGGGGTGACCGGAATCGCTCTCACCAAGCTGGATGGCACCGCGCGCGGCGGCATCGTCGTGGCCATTGCCGATACCCTGAAAATTCCGGTTCGGCTGATTGGAGTGGGAGAAGCCGCGGAAGACCTGCAGGACTTTGACGCCAAGGCATTCGTTGAAGCATTGTTCTGATTCTTGAGCAACCTTCATTCATCGCCCATTGCTTTCCTGCAATTTCTTCTCATCTCGCCGGGCCTATGTTAGGCTTTCCATCGTGCATATGGTGCGTCCTCATCACCCGGGCGTTTTTATTAGAAGCAAGATGTCATGAGCACGTTACTGGTCATCGACGACGACCGCCTGCACTGCGACTTGCTGGAAGTCGCCTTGGCCCGTCAAGGCTATCAGGTCAGCACAGCCACCAGTGGCCGAGCGGGAGTGGCATTGTTTCGGCAACTTCGTCCGCTGGTGACGCTTATCGACTTGCGCATGCCGGAAATGGATGGGTTGGCGGTGCTCAAAGACATTCGAACGCAGGATCCTTGTGCAGGGGTCATCATTCTCGGCGGCGGAGCGACCGAGGAGCAGGAAAATCAGGCTCGACAGCTGCGAGTAACGGATTTTCTGCGGAAAGGGCTGTCTCTGGATGTGCTCATTGGCGCGGTGCATCGCGTCGCTCAGCAGTCAAGGCGACAGGTCTCCTCCACGCCCGTCCCTTCCGTAGAAGCGGATCGGGCTTTGAACGAACAGATATTAGTGGTCGATGACGATGTGATGGCGCGCGATCTTCTGGTCAGATTTCTCAGCCTGCGCGGATACCAGGTCCGGTCAGCGAAGGATGGAGGTGAGGCGCTTCGGGTGATCTCCGAATCGACTCCAGACCTTCTGATCCTGGATCTTGTCATGCCGGAGATGAACGGTGTGGAAGTATTGCAGGCTCTCAAGGAACGGGACTATGCCGGAAGGACGATCATTTTGAGCGGACATCAGAACGACTCATTGCTGGCCGAGGCCTGGGCGTTGGGGCCGCACGAAGTGTTGGACAAGCCTATCGATTTGGAGCGGGCTTTGATGGCTATCCAGCTTGTGATGGTCTGCCGGGAGTGTTAATCTTCACCGTCCACCTTGGAGTGCCGGTGAAGGGTGAATTGTTTGCATCGCCTCATCCGTTTCAGTCTGCTTGTGGTCCTGCTGATTCCTGCTCTCGCCGTCGCTGAGCCTGGTACTCGCCATCCAACGATCACGCACCATCAGCTGACACTGAAGCTGCTCCCGGATTCTCATCAACTCATGGCGACGGATGAAGTGACCCTTGCGCAGGGAACTGCTGCGGAGGAGATGGCTTTTTCGCTCGCACCCACCCTTCGCCTCGAACGGATCGAGGACCTGACAGCCTGTCAGGACCGTTGCGAATCTGCCGCCGCTCTTGCGTTTGAGAGGGCGAGCCAGCCCGGTCAGCCGGAGCGTCATCGCATTATTCTGAAGCGGCCTGCCATCAACGCGCCTGATGGGTCGGTCCGGCTAAGGTTTTCCTACCGAGGGGTGATCGATGATCCCCCCCGAGATCCCCGGCACCTTCGTTTCGTTACGCCTAGTGAGACGTCCGGCCACATAGGACCGGAAGGGGTCTACCTCAGCAGCGAAAGCCAGTGGTACCCGGACCTCGACGATTCGTTGGCCACCTATGATGTGACGATCGCAGTGCCGGATGGCTGGACTGCCGTCACACAGGGAACTCGGCAGTCTGATCCTGCACGCTGGATTGTCTCCTCCATGAGCGAGGCGCTGACGGTTGTCGCAAACCGCTTCGTCGTGAAGACTCGCGCGTGGCAGGCCAAGTCAGGTCAGGCGGTTCAATTGTCCACCTATCTATTTCCTGAAGAGGCTGCGCTTGCCGATGAGTACCTCGACGCCTCGGCCCGATACCTTGATGCGTATATCCCGCTGCTTGGACCCTATCCGTTTTCACAATTTGCCGTCGTGGAGAACTTTTTCTCGAGTGGATTGGGAATGCCGTCCTTCACGCTGTTGGGGAGCGGAGTCATCAAGCGCCACTATACCCAGCCCTACGCCCTGGGACACGAAATCGTGCATTCCTGGATCGGCAATGGCGTTTTTAATCGGACGAGCCAGGGAAACTGGGTCGAAGGTCTGACCACGTACCTCTCAAACTATTACTATCATGAACTCACCGGCGACGAAGCGCAGGCCCGCGAACAGAGGCGGTTGATGCTCCTAGGTTATTCCCTCTACGTGCATGGGGGCGACGATTATCCCCTCCTGAAATTTGCCCAAAAGCGCGACGAGAAAGACAATGCCATCGGCTATCAAAAATCAGCCATGGTGTTTCATCTGCTCAGGCAGGAAATAGGTGAGCCGGCCTTCTGGCGTGCGCTGAAGCGTATTCCAGAACGGTATCTTGGCAAGGTCGTCGACTGGAAAGATTTGGAGGAGGTCTTTCAGGAAGCGACAGATCGAGATTTGCGGTGGTTTTTTTCTCAATGGGTCGAACGGGCAGGCGTCCCTGAACTCGCCTTGTCTGGGTTGCGCGTGCAGCCGGTTCACGGAACGTCCGGACAAGCCGGAGCGATCGCAGCGGCGGTGCACGTCGCCCAACGCGGAGTACCCTATCGGGTTCCGGTTGAGTTGGAGTTTGTCTTGGCCGGTGGCCGCTCGCAGGTTGTCCGTATCCAGATGGTCGGCGCACAACAAGATGTGATCGTGCCCCTTTTGGAGCGTCCATCGGCTGTCCGGCTGGATCCGGACTATCATCTGTTTCGCCGCGTGGCACGAAGCGACATGGCTCCCATGTTGAATCTCTATGTAACGGACCCGTTGCGAACCGTCTTCCTAACCCCGGCTGTCCCCTCCGATCAGTCTGATGCGTTCGACGAGATCGTCCAACGTATTGTCGCTCAGGAGGCGGCGAAGTCTGGCGCCCAGCGTACGACAGTGCTTCAGCCGGAAGCGGCAGCTTCACCTATGCCGGAAGGATCGTTACTGATATTGGGTAATCCTCGCGAAAGCAGGTTTGCTGCAACGGCCCTGCAGTACTGCGGGGATCACGTTCGCCTCACCGACAACGGATTTTCTGTGGAGGGGCGGACCTACGAAGGATCGACCATGGCGCTGTTGGCCTCCTGCCGGCGGGACGATCATCCAGGCAGCGTGGTTACGTTTCTTTACGGCGTGACGCCGCAGGCACTGAGTCGAGTTGCCCGGCTCTTGTTTTTTTATGGATGGCAAAGTTATGTGATCTTTCACGAAGGAGCCGTCATGGCGCGCGGAGATTGGGAGGACATGATGAGCGCAGAGGTGCGATTTGAAACAGACTAACCGGTTGATCATGGCGATTGTGGGGCTGCTGTGGGGCATCGTGCTGACCACGCCGGGAGGAGCGGCCGAACCTAAGCAGGCTTTGGTCCCGGTGAAGGCGACGGCACCGGCCGAGCGGCACCTCACGAACATTAGGCAACTGACATTCGGACGCCAAAATGCCGAGGCCTATTTTTCATTCGATGGGAACAAGCTGATTTTCCAGTCCACCAACAATTGGATGAAGGATACGTTCGCCGCCGCACTGAAGCCGGGCGACCTCCCGCTCGGTTGTTATCAAATGTATGTCATGGACCTGGGGAGTGACACCATCCGGATGGTCAGCACCGGGGTCGGTGCCACGACCTGCGGATACTTTTTCCCAGGCGATCGCCGGGTGCTGTACTCCTCCACTCATCTCAGGGGGCCCAATTGTCCGCCAAAGCCAAAACGGGAGGGCGCCTATCGATGGGCGCTCGATGACTACGATCTGTTCTCCGTTCGGATCGATGGACAGGATCCGCAGCGCCTGACGAGCACGCCGGGTTACGATGCCGAGGCGACGGTTTCTCCCAACGGAAAGACCATCGTCTGGACCTCCATGCGCGACGGCGATTTGAATATCTACGCGATGGATTTGGACGGGACCCATCCGCGCCGGCTGACAGAGGAAGTCGGCTACGACGGCGGCCCATTTTTTTCACCCGACAGCAAACGCATCGTCTACCGCGCGCAGCATCCGACCAACCCGGAGGAAGTGGAGCAATACAAGGCCCTCTTGAGTCAACACCTGGTGGAGCCGGGCCAGCTGGAACTCTTTGTCATGAACGCCGACGGGTCGAATAAGCAGCAGGTCACGCGCAATGGAGCGTCGAACTTTTCCCCTTACTTCCATCCTGACGGCCATCGCCTCATCTTTTCCTCGAATGTAGAAACACGGAATGAATCGGGGCGACCGGAGTTTCATCTATATCTCATTCACGAAGACGGGACCGCTCTGGAACGGCTGACCTTCCAAGGACAATTCAACAGCTTCCCCATGTTCTCACCCGACGGAAAGCGCCTGGTCTGGGTGTCCGATCGAGGAGCGAAGGAGCGGGGAGAGTTCAATGTGTTTCTCGCCGATTGGGTTCCATGACCGACCTGGGTGACGGGCGGGCTGCATGGCTCGTGCCGCAGCCCGAGCCACCACCGGTCCGACCATCGATACCGGCGGTGATCCTTTCTACGCTTGCGCTGATCGGGTCGTTCGCCGCTCTCTTGCAAGTCGATCTCCCCATCCTGTGGTTTCTCCGTTCCCACAATTTGTCAGCCCTCCAGTCTATCGGGGATGTGGGTGAGAAGCTGGGTAACGGCGGTACGCTCGTCACGATCAGCCTCCTACTAGTAGGTGCCGGTCTCTTCCTTAAGCGCCAGTCGCTCACGCGGCTAGGCCGGGATAGTTTGCTGGCCCATGGCGTGGTGGCACTGGTCGTCAATGGACTGAAGCACATCATCGGCCGTCCGCGGCCTCGACTCACCCATTCCGGAGGGTGGCAATGGTGGCCGTCATGGGATTCCGGGCTGGATTCGTTTCCTTCCGGCCATACGGCGGCGATCCTGGCCATGGTCACCGTGTTGGCTCGCGCTCTGCCACGGGGGCGGTGGGTCCCTTTTGCCGTGGCCGCGTGGGTGGGTGGGAGCCGCATCTGGCGAGGATCTCACTTTCCCAGTGATGTCGTGGCGGGGATGGTGACGGGATTTGTGGTGGGGGCGATTTTCAATGAGCCGCTGCGGTGGTGGAGACGATCATGCGCGCTGGCCCTCGTGCGTATCGCGCCGATGACGGTCCTCATCACAGGCCTGTTCTGGGTGTTGACACATCGAATTGTCGACGCCACGACGGATGGGATCCTCTTCGCCTCCGGAGTGGCGCTCGTGGCCGGCAGTCTGGTGTTACGGTTGATAGGACATCGGGCGCCGGCAATCGGCACCGATCCCGCAAGGATGGTAATCTCGGAATGTCTCCTAGCGCTGGGGCTGGGTGTCGTGACTGCCGCGCCGGTCCTCATCATATTGACCGGCTTGGTTTGTCTGGCACGATGGAGCGGAACCGCTAAACCATCTGAGCACTCCGTGGCTGCGCCTCATTCCTGGTTCCATGCGAGTCTATATGCGGCGGGAGCTCTGACCGCCGTGGCAGCAATCCAGGCTCTAAAAGGCCTGGTGCCGCTGCAGTAAGGCACGCCTCAGCATCAGTGCCCCGGAATGCGAACCGGCGGCTTCTCCCCCTGTTCCGGGACATGGATGAGCGATTGATTGGCCAGCAGGATGTATCCATACCGTTCCAGTAAAACCGGGTAGTCGATCGTTTCCACGGGGAGTCTGTCCCTCATCGCCGTGGGTAAGAGGATCATCGTGCGTCCCGGCTGGGATAGATAGGGCTTGATATTGGCTTCTTCATTCTTGGGAACGACAATGGCTTTGCGTTTGGCGTAAAACACCAGCGAGGGCCGCGGTTGACCATAGAGTATGAGCCGATCGTTCGGACCGAGATTGACTCCGGCGACATCCGCCAGTCGCTGCGGTGGCTCGATCACAAAGTGATTGACCAGCGGAAAGCTCAATTGCGTGATCGCGAGTGCCACCAGGGCCAATGTTCCACCGGCGGCCCAGAATGCGGCCGGACGTCTCGTCTCGCTGAATCCGAAGTACGCCACGAGACCCATCCCCACGAGAAAAATCGAGGCGACGGTATAGGGTCCGGGACCAAGTGTGACTTGGCCTGCCAATGGAAACTCATGGATCAGTTTCGCGGCGAACCGCGCATAGAGGGGCGGGAGCGCGGCGAACGTCAGGGCCAGCATAAAGCCCACAGCCGTTATCGTGTGGATGGCGGCGCGCAGGTGGGGGGCGGCATGGTCTGTGACACAGCGATTCCAGTAGGAGGCGGTCAAAATTGCGGCCGCGGGAAAGAGCGGTCCGATGTAATGCGGCAAACGGGTGGAGGAGAGGCTGAAAAATACCAAACCTCCCAGCACCCAGATGGCGGCGAACCACTCGAGTGTATGGGGCACGGACGGATCGTCGGCAACCGAAGAGAGGGCAGGCGGGAGCGCGCCTGTCTTCCTCGCCTCCTTCCAGCTTCGATAGGCCTGATACCAAGCGTAGGGCAGCAAGCCGCTCCAAGGGAAAAATCCGATAAGAAACACGGGAAGATAAAACAGCAGGGTGCCGCCGTGTCCCTCCATGGCGCCGAAGAATCGGCCGACCGTATCGCCCTGGGCGGAATTCGTATATCGCTGGCCGTGAATGCTCAGCATTACGAGATACCAAGGCAGTGCGAGAACCAGAAAAACCAGCAGCCCCGCGAGCGGAAAACCGCGGCGCCAGTACAGCGACCATGATTTGGTCAACCAGAGGTACAGCCCCACGGCGAGCATGGGAATCAGGAAGCCGATTGGACCTTTCGTCAGGGTCCCAAGCGCCATGCCGATGTAAAAGAGCCACATGTAGTGGCGTTCCCGCCCGGTGCCGTTCAAGCCCAGCCAGAATCCGTAGAGCGACAAGGTGGTAAAGAAAATGAGGACGCTGTCGGTCAAGGCCATCCGTCCGAGGCCGATGATTTCGAGGTTGAGCAATAACATGGCCGCGCCGAAGAGGCCCATGACCGGCCCGCGGCAGCGTGTCAAGAAAAGATATTGGAGAAGAATGAGCCCGAGACCGAAGAGGGCTGAGGGAAACCGCGCCGCGAATTCGCTCACTCCGAACGCATGATAGGAAAGGGTCATCAACCAATAGACCAACACAGGCTTGGCAAAGCGCGGCTCATAGTTGAAGGTGGGGCTGATGTAGTCGCCCGTTTCATACATTTCGCGGCCGGCTTCGGCGTTCCGCCCTTCGTCTCGGTCCGTGAGCCCGAGGGAACCGAGCCCGACAAAGAACAGGACCGCGGCCATCGCGAGGAGGAGGATCAGCGTCAGCGGTTGAATCGAGCCGGTGGTCGGTGCGGGTGCCCGAGGAGGCGAAGGCTGTCCGTTCAGAAGAGGTTCCATTAGGGTTTTGTTGTCGGTGAGGCCGTGCTGTGATCGGCGGGATTGGGACGGTGAATGAGCATGAGGTTGCGGAGATAGACGACACTTCCAATGCTTTGTCCGGCGATGAAGACAGGATCTCTCCGATAGATCGCATAAGCGAGGGTGACAAGTCCTCCGATTAAACTCATATACCAGAACGCGGTGGGAACGCGACTTTGTGCGTGCCGTTCCGAGGCGATCCATTGGACCACCCACCGCATGAAAAAGATCCCCTGCCCGAGGAATCCGATGATCAGCCAGCTCGTGTCGAGTGTCATAGGCTTGCGGGGGGGACAGGCTGTGATGCGCGTGAGGCCGTCGGAGAGGTGCGGTACTGGTAGCGCAGACAGCGGTGTTGCATCCATCGCACGGCTATCAGGTCGTACAGGCCTTTAAAGAGACGATTTCCTACGCCATATTTCGACGTGCCATGGGCGCGGGGGTAATGGCGCACCGGCACCTCCGCCACGGCGAAGCCGTGCATCAACGCCAGGGCGGGAAAGAATCGATGCATGCCTTCGAAGAGCTGTAATTTGTCGACGACAGAACGGCGGAACAGCTTCAGCGAGCAACCCGTATCGTGCACCTGATCGCCGGTGACTGCGCTCCGAACGGAGTTGGCAATACGCGAAGAGACTTTACGCGTGAGATTGTCGTGCCGGTCTTTGCGCCACCCGCAGACGAGGTCGAACGTCCGAATGAGCGGGAGCAGCGTGGCAATATCCGCCGGGTCATTTTGGAGGTCGCCGTCGATGGTCATCACCAACTCACCGGTCGACTGTTTGAAGCCGGCATCGAAGGCCGCAGACTGGCCGTAATTGCGGTCGAAGTGAAAGACTTTGACTGTCGGATGTTGGGCGGCAAGACAGTCCAGCAATTCGGAACTCCCGTCGGTGCTGCCATCGTCGATGAATAACAGCTCAAATGGAGCCGATCGCGATTCATCCCGGCTTTCCAGGACCTTCACGAGTTGCTCAGTCAGGGGAACCAGATTGTCGCGCTCATCCTTGATGGGGATAACCACGGAAGCCCATGGGCGGGTGACAACAGTCATGGAGCGGAATGAGTTCCTTCACGCAGGGGTTCATCGGTATGCACGGCGCCCATTCTACAAAAGGCGGAGCGGGATGGTCAAACGCGCGCATGTTCAATCGAATGGTGTTTCGGTGTGTGGCTAGAACTCAGCTCGCTGCCGTTGATGGCCAGGATCCGAGCGACAGTCTCCCAGGTTTGCAGTCTCTCAGACTCGGCACATCCGTCCATCAGTCCGCCAAGAGATTGCCGGCTCCCAGCGTCTTATAGCAGGATGTGGAAAAATTCGATCTTGCACAAGACGCCGTGATCAGCTCACGTGGCATCCTGCTAGAGGAGGGTGGTAAGATGGCTCCCTCCCACCACCGACCTCCAGCACGAGCGCATGGACCGTATATTCCACCATGGCGAAGGCGGGAACGCAGCGCAGTGTCACTTCACCACCAGCACGCTGCAGGGGGCGAGTCGTACAAGGTTCTGCGATGTGCCTCCCCAGATGCGTCCGTAGATGTTCGAGTGCCCTGTGAAGCCGATGACCAACAAATCGAAGCCGTGATCTTTCGCGTAGGTGGCGATCGTCTCCACGGCATGGCCTGGGATGACATGTGATGTGAGGCGGACATCGTGCGCCTCGGCTGCGGCATCGGCTTCGGCGATGACTCTCCGGAAAAATTCCTTGGCTTCTTGTTTGGCCTCGATAACTTCTCCCATGATCGCGGCGTAGTGAGGAAGGTGTTCTTCCACGCAAATCTGGTGCAACTCAGCGCGGTCGCGTTTCGCCAGGTCGATCGCGGCGAGCAACGCGCGGCCGGCTCCGGAAGAACCATCGTTGGCCACGAGAATTGTTCGGTACATCGGCAGCCCTCCTTCATGGTCGATCAGACAATCGGCGTTTCTTGAGGCAGCAGCGCAGGTTGAGCCCTGGCTGTTCCGTTGAGCCCTCTTCAGTCGGCGTCAGTCCAGGATCGAACCAGCGCTCGGCGATGACCGTGGGGACGAGGGCACTCCAGATGACGACAGCCACCAGGATTGCATATTGATCCTCGCTGATCACGCCATGCGTCAGTCCATAGAGCGCCGAGATTGTGCCGAACGTCAAGCCGGTGGACATGAGCAACGTGGTGTAGAGACCCTCGCGATTCCCAAAACAAAAGGCATGTGTCAAGGGCCAGACACCGACAAATTTTGCAACGATCTTGACTCCAAGCAGAAAAACGATCAACAGCCAGGCAGTAAAAACGGCATGGATATCCACCAGCGTGCCTGCCTTCCTCCCATTTATTCTTCATGGCCGCGAGGTCGATCTCGGCGCCGGCGAGAAACGTGAGGACGACGCTGCCGAAACCGGCCAACGACGCGATCCACGGCGTAGGTTGGATGGCGAGCATATTGCCGCCGACGATTCCTACGCAGATTTCGACCAGGGCCACAGAAATGCCGATTCGCACCGAAATGAGCGATGCGAGCAGCGCCATGCCCATCCAGATCGCCGCTGTGTCCCAGGTCAACGACATCATCACCTCGAAGCAAAAGAGGTTACGCTACAATCACCCGCCGGTCGACGTGTGTTGAGAAATTCGGATCGTTCGATACAAAAATGACCGACCAGAGCTCGTCTTTGGCGCAGAGCCGGCGAAGGAGCACCTCCCGTGTCGCGGGTAGCATGTTGTGAAGCGTGCCGTCGAAGACCAGCAGCTGCGGGCGCGTCACGATCGCGCGAGCGACCAGGAGGCGCAGGATTTGGCTCATGGAGAGGCTGGTATCCAGACTGGAGACGGGCGTGTTCAGACCGCGCGGCAACGCGTCGATGTCCTCGTTCAATTCTACGAATCGGAGCGCCCATTGAAGATCGTCATAGTCGATAGCGGGCCGGCCGAGCGTGATATTGTCTTCCAGCGTGCCGTCCAGCAAGGTGGGTTGCGAGTCGAGCACCAGCCCTCGTACGCGACTGATCGATTCCCGTTTGACCTCGACGAGATTCATGTCGTTGTACCGCACGAATCCGCTTGTCGGGGGGTGGAGACCTGCCAGGATCTTCGCAAGGGCGCTCTTGGCGAGGTTGCTGCGGCACAAGACAGCCACCTTCTCTCCGGGGGCGACATCAAGGCACACATTTTGAAAAATGAGCGCGCCATCCGATGCGTGGGATGACAGGTTGCGGCAGTTCACGCGGATGCCCGATGAACCGAATTGCGCGGCCGGTATGTCCTCCTTGGTTCCGTCCTCCTCCGTGGGCAACGAGAACAGCCCGGCCATTTCACGGCAGGACACAAACGCAAAGAACATGGCGACCATACGTCGGGCGAGGGTATCCATGTTCAGGAGCAGGTTGCCCACCAACAGTTCAGCGGCGGCAAACTGTCCCACGGTGAGTTCTCCGTCCACCACGAGCAGTCCGGCGGTCACCAGCAGGCCGCTATGGCCCACGACCTGCCAAAGAGCCGCGGCTTTATACTGTCTTCCTGTGAGAGTGTCGGATCGACGCTGGCGGATTCGGACATAGGTCCGGGTCAGCGCATCCGTGCGCTCCAGGAGATAGGGGCTGTCGCCGGCGGCCCGTAGATGGGGAAGGTTGTGCGCGATGTTCTGAACCCATCCGAAAATTTCATAATGGAGCCGCGACATCTCCAAGGTGATGAAAAAACCGCCTCGGCCGAAGAGAGTCAGCAGCCCCACAAAACCCAGTGTCAGCACCAATATGTAGGCGACGAAATAGGGGTGGAACAACACGAGCATGGTCATCGCAATGGATCCTACGACGGCGACATTAAAGAGGTCCGCGAGCATGGCGACCAGAGCGCGGGTCAGCAAGTCGGCCTCCATAAACCGATGGGCTTGTTGCGGGGCAAAGGTGTCATCGCGCAGGCGAGGGAGGAGACGTGTAAAACTCAGCGCGACCCTCGTATAGAGCCGTTGCTGGAGCGTCTCTACCGCACGCGCCTGCAGCACACGGAACGCTGCGACGCCGGTCAGAGAACTGGCCACGAACAGCGTCAGCGTGAAAATCATCCGCGGTTCCATGGCGAATGAAAATGTGCTGACCAGCTCCTGGACCGCGATGGGCACGCAGAGCAGGAAGAGACCGATGGCGACGGCATAGGACGCGATGATGCCCAGGATGGATCGTTCGGTCTTCAGCAGAAAGCTCAGATGCGCGAAGATATCGCGGAGCACGCCGGTAAGCCGGTATTGGGGATAGGTCGGAGAACCGGGGGCTGGGAAGGGAGGTGGAAAGTCCACAAATAACTCCTACCGCGTAACGCGCTGGTAGGAGTTATCAGCCGAAGGGGTGTCACCGTCGGCGGTTCTCGGTGAACTCCATCACCGGTGGACAAGTCTATCCTGAGACGAAGTGTAGACCGCTACCGGTTTCCTCGTCAACTTCAGAGCGTATTCACGGTGAACAATGTCGGGGCCCTCGGCCCTAATGGATGGCCTGCGAGGACCCAATGACGCTGGACTATCCCCACGCTGTGTGCGGCAGGCGATGGCGCCGAAGGGGTGAGACAAGGGGTGAGAAGAGGTCAATCTGTTCGCGCGAGGGGTGTGTCTTACGGAAAAGTGTGCGGGCCCAGACGGCTCACCGCTGCCGAAATCGTAAAACGCATGGTACCCATGAGGCTCATGTCGTTGACTTGCTCGCCGGCGTGGATTTCCACCTTGTACCGGCCTGGCTGCCAACCGCCTTGCGCGGGGAACAACTTGAGGTAGCCGGTTTGATCCTCAAGGGCGATATACATCGCATCTTCGGCGATCACCCGATGGCCATCCAATCCGTCCACTTGCTCCGGGTAACAGAGCCCGAATACCTGAAAGGATTGGTAATGCTGATGCAATTCGAAGACGATGAAGACCGGTTTGGTTCCGACAGGGAACTGCTCGGTCGGCCTGACAGGAACGATTTCGTGCGTGAGTTGAAAGCCAAGTTCTTCCTCGAATCCTTCGGCCAGCACGATGCTGCGGAACATGCCTTGCGGAGGGGCGTCGAAGTTATACGGTTTGGGGAGTTCAGTGCGGTTCTGAAAGTCCGGGACCGGCACGTTATGGGTTAGAGGAAGATCTTCCGCCCACGCCAGCGGCCCGGAGAAAACGAGGATGAGACAGATGAGCGCGCTCCACTGACGCATCCTTTCTTGCTACACGCCGCCCGGCAGGTCTGTCAAGAAACGGCTCAGGAGAGTGGGAGGTCATCGCTGAGCGAGTTGCGGGTGAAATTTGCTTCCTGGTAAAATTCTCCCTTTTCAGAGGGGGATGCAATGGAACAACAACTCATGGCTCAGGTGGACGATCCCGATGCGTTGCCGCAACCTTTGGGAGAGTATAAGCCGGTCGACCAATGGCAAGCGCATATCAATGTGCTGTTCTATCAATTGCGGGGCGATCAGCAGCGGAGTTTCTATCAAACCTTTACCTCGGCAGACTACCGGCTGGCGCATGCCCTGGCGACCGACTATTACGAGCACGTCATGAAGCGTGACAAGAAAGCCGCCGGAAAACGCGGGGCATCCAACGGACAGGCGGCGACGCCGTCCACGGACACCCAGCCCCAGGTCGCCTTGACGGTGATGGAATGGGGGCCTGGCAACGGGAATCTTGCCGCTTGTTTCCTGAGCCATGTACAACGGCTCGACAAGGCAGGCCAAGTCTATCCGCGCATTCGTTATGTGTTGGTTGATTCGCAGGCT
The DNA here is from genome assembly GCA_021323395.1 of Nitrospira sp. GTDB lineage: Bacteria > Nitrospirota > Nitrospiria > Nitrospirales > Nitrospiraceae > Nitrospira_A. The sequence goes on along the minus strand of JAJONL010000009.1, from coordinate 26,171 downwards.
CACGCCTTAGAGCGAGCCCGTGCCCATCCCGACCTGGCTCCCCATCTGGCAAAAGTCGAATCGCTCTGCGCCGAGGTGGAAAAGTTGTCGACCATTGCCGACGGCTCGATCGATCGTATTTTCTGCAATGAACTCTGGAACGAACTGGCGACCAAGCTCCTGGCCAAGAAGGGAGCCGACTACGAAGAGGAGCATCTCAGACCGAATCTCAACGAACGCAAGGCGGCGGCGATCGCGGACTGGTCCGGGTTCGTCCGCGCCTTCGAGGCCAAAGACATCGAGCGACTCAAGCCATTTCCTCCCTTTCTGGACGACCTGATCTGGGAACGCGAGTATCACAAGGTTGAGTGGAAAGACATTCCCTACCGGAAAACCATCACCGAGTTTTTGAGGGCGATCAATGACGAAGTCCTCGTGCCGGTCAATCTCGGCGCCTGCGCATCCATCAAGGAGGCCAAGCGAGTGCTGGCGCCTGATGCGGTAGGATTCAGTAGTTTCGATGCCGGTACGGCCGACCTTGCGGTGCTGAACGATCCGGACAAGCCCTGTTACGGCCAATTCGGCGGACAGTATAGTTTCATGGTGAACCTGGCTCTGCTTCAAGCGGTGGCCAAGCACCTCGGGGTGGCGGCGATCACGATTGAGACTCAGCGGGAATTCGTCGGGAGCCGGCTCGGGACCAATGTCATGACGCTCATGGATCTCCTGGCTTGCCATCCGATGGTCAATTCCAAAGTCCAGCCCTGGGAGTTAGACCGGCTTACGGTGCAGACTATTCGCGCGCTGAACGACAGCTACGAGAGTCCCTACCAGCGAAAGATTGAGTTTCCGCTACGTAGTGAAATGCCGGCAGAAGCACGTGAAGCGGCGCAGGGCACTCTCCTGTCCCTCAAACCGAACGGGATTCCCGATACGATCGCGTATGTGACGGAGGAGGAGTTGAGCCAGGCGCAGAGCGCCCTGGAGGACTTGGGGTATGAACGTGAAGCCTGGTTGATGGCGCTTGGGGCGCCGCCGAGCCCCGTCGAGTATTATCATTTTTCATTTCGGCCGTAAGAGGCATACGTAAGATTGTGATCCTTGCTTGCGTATCAGGGGCAACAGCGATATATGGAGGAGAAAAAGCTTGACTAATTAATTACATTTCTATAGCCTTTCCCGCGATTTACCAAGGGAGACCAGTCTATTGTCCTCGCATCACGACAACCGACAGAACGCGGTCTCGCAGTCACGGTCATCTCAGGCCTCTCTTCACGAAACTGATTCGTCGGTCGCACGTACATGCACGTATGTCGTGCGAATAATCGCACAGCTGTAACAAGGAGCATACAGTACCATGTTTGGTTCGTTCGGCTGGATGGAGCTGCTGCTGATCCTCGTCATCGTACTGATTATTTTCGGTGCGGGGAAAATTCCTCAGCTCGGAGAAGGATTAGGTAAAGCAATCAAGGGGTTCAAGAAATCTGTCCACGAGGCGGATGCCATCGATGTGACGGCCACTGAGGCAGACCCTCATGCGGCTCAGCCGTCGGCACAGATCCCGCAAACCGGACAGTCGGCCACACCGCCGCCTGCGCAGCAGGCCGATGCGGCTCCACCGCCACGGACGACGCAGGGGTAACTTGCGGGACTGAGGGCAGGGCCTGAAGCCGGTAATCTGACCCACGGGTCGCGTTGCTCGGTTTTTGAGCTTCCACCTCAGCACGGAACACCATGTTCGGCCTTGGCGCTGGAGAAATTCTCATCATCCTCGTGATCGCCTTCTTATTGTTCGGGCCCAAGCAATTGCCTGAGATCGGCCGCCAGGTCGGCAAGGCGGTGAAAGGATTCAAAGAGACGGCGGACGACCTGAAGAAGACCGTTGAGCCTGAACTCAACATGATTCAGCAGGAGATGAAGATGGTGGAGCAGGACTTCGAATCTTCGATGAAAGAAGCGGAAGAGGAAATCAATCACGCAACATCGGGCGTAGAGCAGCGGGCAGAGGAATCGGGTTTGCCCAAGCAGGCCTAATACCATTTTACGATCGCTCTACGACTGTGAAGGGAGGTGACCAGAGTCAACAGGCAAGACCTTACTGTGCGGGGAGCGTGCTTCACATTGACGCACGCGTCGAGGCCGGATGGTGGGCACCATCGGGTCTGGCCAATTAAGACCCGCACGCAAGAGTTTGGACTCACAGTGCAATAGCGGTTGGATGTACAGACGGCACCCGGAGTGAGTGGGTACACAATGGGTTGCCATCCAATTCACAGGAGGAACGCTATGAAACGCATCCATGGACGGACCAGGTGGGGCCGGTTGGCCACCATCTTTGGCGCTGCGGCAGTGACCGCTCTGCAGTGTCTCTCCCTCCCGGCTTTTGCCGGATTCGAACTTCCCCCGGGCGAACGTATCACCAACCTTCCCGCCATCCCTCGCAACATGCCGCAAAAAGAAGCCTACGAAAGCTACGATCCGGTCATCGGCCGGAACTTCGACGTGAAGAATCTCTGGATGCGCGCCGACCTGCGTGTGCGCCCGGAAATGCGGAACAACACCTGCTTCGGCATGCAAATCAACGCGAACGGGTCTTGTAATACGTTTGGGACAAGAGGAAACGCGGCGGGCGGAGGAAACAAGGGCAACGATTTCTTCGTGCAACAGTGGATGCGGTTGGGCATCGGCTATGACCTCTCCCCCGATGTTAACTTTTACGTGGAAATCATCGACAGTGCGACATGGGGCGGCAACGGTACCGCAACCAATGCAGGGAACGGCGGCGACCCGCTGAATCACAACTGTTCGGCCACCGCGACCGGAGCCTGCCGATTGGGCGTCCGTGCGGCCTACATGCTGGTCAGGAATCTCGCTGATGTCCAGGGCTTAAGCATGAAGGTCGGTCGTCAATACGTGATTTTCGGCAATCACTCACTCTTCGGTCACTTCGACTGGGCCAACACCGGCTATTCCCATGACGGTGTGATGTTCGCTTACCAGACCAAGAACTGGGACAGCTATTTCGGCTGGTTCCGGAATTCCGAATCCGACCTCAACCAGGCGGCGGCGGTCGGCAGCGGATCCGCCAATATTGCAGGCAATGCGAGCGGCAGCGATGCCAACCGCGATGCCGACATGTTTATCTTCTACAACCAGATCAAGTCCATCCCTGGCATGGTCATCGAGCCCTTCTATGTCTATTACAAAAATAACTACGGGTCATCGGCCGTGGCCGGCGTGGGCAATCAGGCGTTTGGTCTCGGAACGGCCAAACATGCCAACCAGACCCGCCACATGATCGGCAATCGGATCGAAGTGAGAAAAGGCGGGTTCGACTTCCAGAATGAAATCGCCTATCAGTTTGGTCAGATGGGACAGGCAGGCGCTTGCGTCGGTGATCAGAAGTGTTTGCACATCAATGCCTGGGCAACCAGAAACTGGATCGGCTATACGTTCTATGACACGGCCTGGAAGACGCGTATCGCCTTCAACCTCGATTATGCGTCCGGTGACAGCCGCAACAACACCTGCGGCGCGACGCCCGGTTCCTGTAAGACGGCCAACACATTTGAAAACTTCTTTCCGACGAACCACATCCACATGGGTTACATGGACGTGCAAGCCTGGAAGAACATGTTGTCTCCCTCAGTCAACTTGCAGGCCCGTCCTTCAGCTCGTGACCATATCGAATTGTGGTACACGAATCTGAACCTGGCCAATTCCAAGGACTGCTGGTATCGAGGGGCACAGGGCTGTTACGTGTTTTCAAATCCCAACAACACCAAGACGCACATCGGTGACGAAATCGACGTGGCCTACACCAGAATGTTCGCCGACGGGAAAGTGGCCCTCCAAGCCACCTACGGCACGATTTTCAGCGGCGGCTATTTGACCAGCACCTTGAATCAGCAGGTCAATCAGCACTGGGCCTACATGTCACTGTGGATGAACTTCTAGGGAGAAGCCTTCAGCTCATAGCTATCAGCCATCAGCTGCTGGACGCTGTGGGCTGATAGCTGAAGCAAGACAAAGGAGATCACGATGAAAAAACTTCTCACACTGACACTGGGTGTCGCCGCGTTGGCGATCGGCAGCCAGCCGGTCATCGCGCAGGCTCAGGTCGCGGATGCGATTCAAGCAGTGAACGATGCCATTGTGGAGCTGACCGATGCGCCAGGTCTCGGTAAAAGAACCACCGTCGATGTCACGAAGCGATGGGGATCCGACCGGTCCGTCATCGATAGCGCCACGGCGAAATTGCAGGACGGGCTCAGCAAGGCTCAGTCCGCCGGCGTCGGCGCCCCGGCCCTGCGCCAATTGAGACTGGCCGTGGACTACGGCAAGTCTCGCCAGCACAAAGAGGCTCGCCTATCCGCGCAGGGGGCGTTGCGCCATTTGTGTGTGGCGAATCAGGATCAAGGACCTGGGTGCGAAACCGTGCCCAAGTACGGCAGCTACACCGCGCCGTAGCGACTGTTCCAGCAAAATTGCGAGGCGCACAAGGGAAATCCCCCGCCAGCCTCGAGATGTGAACCCCCGCCGGGCGACCCTCGGCGGGGGTTCTTATTCTGAGTGGTCGTGATGAATCGAGCGGGAATCTGACGGGGATGAGCCGCCGGCTTGCCCGAAATCGATCGCTCGTTTAGCAAGCTGCGGGAAAAGGCGCAGGATTCGCAAAAAGGCCGTCCAGCAAGGCCGCAGCGAGTGAAGATCCGAGGCGTACCCTTGCGGTACGTTGAGGGTCTGAACGAGGCGAGAACGCCGCTGGCGGACTTTTTCCGCATCCTGTTATACTCGGCCGATGCCTATTCCCCACCACATCCGTTTGTGCCTATCCCCACCGTGGACGATCTGACCAGACAGCTCCACCAGCAGTTTGGATTCTCCGCCTTCCGGCCCGGACAGCGCGAGGTGATCGAGGCCGTGTTGTCCCGTCGTGACGCCATGGCTGTCATGCCGACCGGCCAGGGAAAGTCTCTGTGCTACCAATTGCCGGCCACCCTCTTGCCCGGACTGACCCTGGTGGTTTCTCCACTCATCGCGCTGATGCAAGATCAGGTCAACAGTTTGCGAACGCACAAGATCGCCGCGGCGGCCTTTCACTCCGGCCTGTCAGAACCTGAACGAGATCGTGTGGTGCTCGATCTCAAGCTGCGGCGGCTCCAATTGCTGTATCTGGCGCCGGAACGGATGCAGCATGAGCGGTTCCTCCATCTTCTGCGGTCACTCTGGGTGTCCGTGCTGGTGGTGGACGAAGCCCACTGTATCTCTCAGTGGGGCCACGATTTCAGGCCTGACTACCTGAACATCGGTCGTCTGCGCGGGGCGCTCGACAATCCCCCCTGCCTCGCCTTGACGGCCACCGCCACGGCGCGCGTGCAAGCGGACCTGTGCGAGCGGTTGTCGCTTCGCGACCCGCTTCGATTGGTCACAGGGTTTCGCCGGTCTAATCTTGCCCTCTCGGTCCGTGTATGCCGCTCGCGCCAGGAAAAACTTGCTGCCTTGGATCGGCTGTTACGCGGGTTTGAGACGGGCACGGTTCTGGTCTATTGCGCCACCCGTCGCGCGGTGGAGGAGGTGGCGACATGGCTGGGACAGTCGTATCCCTCAGTGGGGTACTACCATGCTGGGCTGTCGGATGAGGAACGGCGCCTCGTTCATGACGAATTTCGATCGGGGGCGGTACGGATTCTCGCGGCGACGAACGCGTTCGGGATGGGGATCGATAAGTCGGACGTTCGGCTGGTTGTCCATTTCGACATCCCGGGGAGCCTGGAGGCCTATTACCAAGAAGTCGGCCGTGCCGGACGTGACGGACAAGCAGCCGCCTGCGTCTTATTGTTCCATGAGCGTGACCTTGCCACGCAGGAATATTTCATTCAGCAAGCCTCCAAGGAGCCAGGCCATTCAGACCGCGTCCGTCGAATGAAGACCCTGCTCCAAGACTTGATTGAGTATGTCTCTGTGCCGACCTGCCGACAGCTGGCCATCCTGGACTATTTCAGTGATGACGCCGAACGAGCCTTGGGGCCCTGCGGCCTCTGCGACCGATGTGCCCCTCCCTCTCAGGCTGGAGGAGCGGCACAGGATGATGAAGCCGCTTGCGCGATGGCTGTCTTGACGGCGGTCTCCTGGTGCGGAGGTCGATTCGGCCTGAGCCGGATCGTCGATCTATTACGCGGCAGTCGTTCGAAAGTGCTGCTCGCCTATGGAGCGGAAGGCTGTCCGAGTTATGGGGCGTATCAAGGCCGGTCGAAGACGGCTATGACGGGTGTGGTCAAAGACTTGATCGACGCAGGGCATGTTCGTGTCGAAGGCCTGGAATATCCCACCCTCGATCTGACGCGGTCGGGGCAGGACCTTCTGCAGGAGGCGGGTCGGGTAGGGCTGAACAAAGCCGCGAAGCCTATCCCGAATGAAGCGCCCTCGTCGCAGTCTGGAAAAGGCAATCGGTCTGTAGCTCTTCCGCAAACGTCCCCGGCAGATCCGCTGCTGTTTGAACGTCTTCGTCGGTTACGACTGGAACTGGCGGAGGAAGAAGGAGTCGCGCCCTTTGTGATTTTCCACGACAAGACTCTGCGCACTATTGCCGGCTACAAGCCCGGCACACTCGCGGCTCTGTTGAACATTCCAGGGATCGGTGAGGTGAAGGTGGAACGGTACGGTCGACGGGTGCTGGGGGTGGTGAACGACGAGCCCGCCTAGGCCGCCTTTTTTCCAGCCCGGCTACCTCTCCCAACCCCCCCCTTACAAAGGGGAGGAGTCTTTTAGAAGCTGAAAGCTACCTCAAATCCCCTGCCTGTGCGAAGCACGCTTGCAGCTCGGCATAGGTGTGCGTCACCGGAAACTGAGGAAATTCTTTCGGCAAATGGTCGGGCGGGCGAAAGAAGAACCCGGCATGGGCCTCTCCCAACATGGCGGTGTCGTTGTAGGCGTCGCCGGCAGCCATGACGAAGAAATTGAGATTCTTGAGTGCGGCGACCGCATGTTTCTTTTGGTTGGGCTGACGGAGTTTGTAATGCACGATGCGGCCGTTTGATGCAATCTCCAGTTGATTGCAAAAAATCGTCGGATAGCCCAATTGCCGCATCAACGGGAAGGCGAATTCATAGAACGTGTCGGACAGAATGATCACCTGCGTCCGTTCACGCAGCCAGGCGACAAATTCGGTCGCACCTTCCAGCGGGCCCATGGCGTCGATCACCGCTTGAATGTCGGCGAGGGTGAATCCATGATGGTCGAGAATTTTCAACCTCCGCGTCATCAGGGCATCGTAGTCGGGCATTTCTCTGGTTGTAATTTTGAGTTCCTCGATCCCGGCCTTGATGGCAAAATTCACCCAAATTTCAGGCACGAGCACGCCCTCAAGGTCGAGGCACACGATCACGGGATTCTGCATGAACTCTCCTTTGGAAAGTACGGAATGCGTGCCCTTCATGGGCTGCTGCGGCGTGTCTTTTGCCGGCTCAGATACTGCCAGATTTTATCCATGGCCTTCTCGAATAGTTCCGTGCCGGCCCATTTTTGCGTCTGTTCGGTCTGGTGTTTGGTCGCCCAATCGACGGCCAGCGGGAGCGGGATGAGACGGGGGGCAGTCCCCGTCAGGTCCGCCCAGAGCAAACTCAACGTCGTGCTGATCCGAACGGCGACGGGTACCGGTTGGATCGCCGCATTCGTCATGTCCTGACAATCGGCGGCCGGCGAGGTGACGGCAAGCTCGCGACAGGCTGCGGGGCGAGCCTCATAAATGGTACAGACTTCGTTGTCTAGGAAAGGGCAAGGCATCCGGAGCGCATAATAGGCCCGATTGAACGGTTCCATCGCCTCGTCTGTGACCGGATGTGTGGATTCGGACAGCGCAATCAGTTGTTTCAGCAAGCCGGCCTTGGCCAAGCGTTGGTTGGCGAGGTCGAGTTGCGCCAGGAGTCGAGCCCGTTCATCCCGTTCCGACCGTTCGATCACATTCGCCAATGCGAACGCTTCCGGTGCGGAGATCGGCACCAGCATGCGACAACAGGCTGCGCAACCCTTCTGACAGGAGACGGTCCGGCTGGTTTCGAGTAATCGCCGTTGTTCCAATGCCTGAGCCTCTTCACCGAGGCTGCGCATGAGCGGGAGAATGGCCGTGATTGGCACGAAGCTTGTCGGTACTCCGACGGCTGTGGTGACCTCCCCGCTCGGGGTTTGCAGGGAAACCTCAAAATGTTCAACGACGGTTTGGTTACTCACGGATCCTGATCGTCGGTTCGGTGGCCCTGCTCGGGGAGGGCGCCCGGCGGGCTGCCAGCAGTCGCTATCATAGAGAACCAGCGAATCGGTGGTCAACCGGGATATCGGCGAAACATACCTTGCTCCGAAGAGAATGTTGCGGATACTCTGTCGCTGATGCGTTTATCAGGTCACATTATCGGGCTGCTCAAGGAGTACATGCACGACCTGGTCGAGCAGGCTCGCCAAGAGTCGCAGGCCCAACAGGCGTTTGGCTTTTCTTCACCGCCGTACCAGCCGGATCATGCCATTGCCGACTTGCTCGCCATTCTGGATGACCGTATCGAGTCGGAAGGAGTGCAAGTCGGTCTCCCGATCGAACTGTTGCACGAGATGTGGCGTCGCTGTAATGAAGGCCGCGCGCAGATTGCCGAACGCGTCTGGCTTGAAGGCAACCTCGACCCGCCAGGTCCGTCCAAAGCGCGCATCCGAGAATTGACCTATGCCTCGGTGATCGAATATCTCGAACGCGAACCACCGGGAGACTGATTCATGCGAGCGACCGGATTTCGGCTGCGTGGCTTGACTCTGCTTCTCGTCGCCATCGTGGTGGCTGCCGGCTTTTCAGACGGACGTGCCCAGAGTCAGTCGAATGAACTGTCCAGCCCGCCTTTTCTCACGATAAGGCCGATCATCACCACAGGTCTCGTGCAGCCGCTGTACCTTACTCATGCAGGTGATGGCAGCGGACGTCTCTTCGTCGTGGAGCAAGCCGGACGCATCCGTATCTTGACGCAGGGAACCCTGCAATCAATCCCCTTTCTGGACATCAGTGACTTGGTATGGGCTGGAGGAGAGCGCGGGCTGCTCGGACTGGCCTTTCATCCGAACTATGCGCGTAACGGTCGGTTCTTTGTGAGTTATACCAGACAACCGAATGGCGCGACGGTCGTAGCGGAATATCGGCGTGGGGTCAAAGCCGACCAGGCTGATCGACGAGAGCGCGTCGTGATCAGTGTGCCGCAACCCTATGCCAATCACAATGGCGGCATGATCGCGTTCGGGCCGGACGGCGCACTGTACATCGGGCGGGGCGATGGAGGTGGTCGTGGCGACCCGAACGATCGCGGGCAGAATCCACACGATCTGCTGGGAAAGATTCTCCGTCTTGATGTGGATCGGGAGGAGCCCTACGCGATTCCTGCCGACAATCCCTTCACGTCTGGCGGCGGTCGTCCGGAGGTCTATGCCCTTGGCCTACGCAATCCTTGGCGGTTTTCGTTCGACCGTGAAACCGGTGCGCTGTGGGTCGGCGACGTGGGGCAGTACGCCTGGGAAGAGGTCGATGTGGTTGTCCGAGGAGGGAATTATGGCTGGCGTCGTATGGAAGGGAGACATTGTTTTCTTCCCCAGACGGACTGCGCTGGATCTGAGCTCCGTTCTCCCGTCTTTGAATATAGCCATGAATCGGGACGCTGTTCGATTACCGGGGGATATGTATACCGGGGTCCGAGCCAGCCTTCGCTACAGGGGCTATATCTCTATGGGGATTACTGTGGTGGAGAAATTTTCTGGGGACGAGCCGAAGCCGAGGCCCCTTCACGGTTGGAGCCCCCGCCAGTGTTACTTCGAACCGGTCTTCGGATTTCTTCCTTCGGAGAAGATGAAGCCGGCGAAATCTATGTGGTGGATCATGGGGGAGGCATCTATCGAATCGAGCCAAGCCGTTAGGCGACGTTACATCTTTCCAGCGATCCGGTAGATCAGCATTCCGGCTACCTCCTCGACGGCCTGCGTCGTGAGGAGCAAGGCTTTGGCGCTAGGCAAGAAGTCGAAGAGGGTACTCTGTGCCCAGGCTTGTGCCGAGGTATGTTTCGCTTCATAGCCGCAGGCGACCGGCGTCACGATAAGGCCTTGTTGTTCGAATAGACCTACGGCGCGTGGAAGGTGATAGGCGGCGGTCACCAGCAGAATGTGACCTGCTCCAAGAACCGCCTTGCTTTGGACCGCATTTTCGTAGGTCGTCTTGGACCGGTCCTCCACGATGATGGCTGATTCCGGCACGCCGAGGCGTACCGCCCAGCGTTTCATCTCGTGGGACTCCCGGGGGCCCGTTTGAGACACATTGGCGATTCCCCCCGTGAGCAACATCTTCGGAGCAAGGCCCTGGAGCCACAAGTCGGCCCCACAGGCCGTACGCTGGCGCGAGGCATCCGAGACGTCATGGTCCGGCCTGAGGGACCCCTTCTCAAAAACGCCTCCCGCCAGCACGACGATGGCGTCGACTTTGGACGTCGATGCGACCTGAAACGGTGGATACCAGCTTTCCAACCATGCGATATAGGTGGTGGAAAGCATTGGTGTGGCCGTCAGTAACAGAAGCAGCAGCGTGCAGAAGGCGAGGCGCCTCACCCAGGCAGTTCGCCTGGGTGTCGCGGGAAGCCAGGCTGCTAACAAGGTCAGTAGCCCTGCGATGGCAATCCACGACAATGGATACAGAGCATATTTTGCGGCTTTGTAGAGACCAAACCACAGATGGGTCAGCTCCATCGGTGCTCCTGGATGTTGGGCGGATAGAGGTGCTCAGCATACACTGAGGCCTGCGGGACGCCAAGTGGGCAGGAGGAATGCATGACCGAGCGACGACGATATTGGTTGCTGAAATCCGAACCGGAGGCGTTCTCGATCCATGATTTGGCTCGAGCGCCGAAACAGACCACGGCCTGGGACGGGGTGCGGAACTATCAAGCCCGCAATTTCTTGCGGGCGATGCAAATCGGAGATCAGGTGTTGTTCTATCACAGCAATGCGGACCCGCCGTCGGTAGTAGGGGTGGCCGAGGTGGTCAAGGCGGCCTATCCCGACGCGACCCAGTTCGATAGGGGGGATGCCCATTACGACCCATCGAGCCATCCTGACCAGCCTCGATGGGATATGGTGGATGTGCGATTTGTCCGTCAGTTTACCGTACCGGTGCCGTTGGATCTATTGCGCAAGCAGGTCGGCCTGAAACGCATGGAGTTGCTCCGAAAGGGGTCTCGCTTGTCGGTACAGCCCGTGCGGCAAGAAGAATGGAAAGAAATTATTCGGCTTGCTCGGAGACGGACGAGCCGCCGGGGTTCCGAGAGGATTCCTCAGCAGTGACGTGCCAATGCTTGATTGGGAAGATAGTCTAGAAGATAGCCTAAGTGCGAGCTTTTCCGTCATCCAAATAGCGATGCTGCCAGTCGAGCCACGCATGGCCTAGTTCATGGGCGAGAATGTATCTCCGTCGTGTGACGGGAAGTCGCTTGCGGATATAGATCGTTTTCGCTTCGTTGTCCCAGATCCCGTCGGCGTTTGCGTCCTGTCGGTCCATTTCCGAATCCGTGACTTGCCGAATCATGATGTGGTAGCCGAAGGGAAGGATGACCTTATTTGGTATTCGCACCGTATCCCTCTTAGATCAACTAGATCAATGATGAAGGGAGCCTGAGTTCCATCCTGCTCCCCGAGTAGCCTACCATATTTTTCGTTTCGGCTTCCCGTTAAAAAATATAGTGCAATCAAATAGTTGTGAGGTGGATCGATGCAATGTGATGCTTTGAATTGCTCGTAAATCATCGAAATGCTTCATGGACACCAGTAGATTCCTAGGATTCCAATCCAAACAGCAGATGGTGTAGTATGCCCTCCATGATCGACAGTCTGCTTGCCCAAGAGCTCGCTAAGCCGTATCCGTCCTCCATCCGAGTGGTGGGGGTTAAAATCCGGGACCGCGGTGAGATCAAGAAGTTCGACGCCGGGGAGGCTCCACTCGCTATCGGAGATCGGGTGCTGCTCGCGGTCGCCGGAGAATTGAGTTATGGGGTGGTCTATGGAGCCCCTCAGGTCATGCCGTTCATCCCGCCCATGCGTGTGATCCAGCCGATTTCCCGAAAAGCGACTGAGGAGGACGCCGCTGCTATTGATCGTTACGAGCGGCTCGCGGCTGAAGGAATGAAGGCCTGCCGGGAACAGGCGGCGGCGCTTGGGTTGAAGATGAAGCTGGTGGAAGTGTTTTGCTCGTTTCACCGCCGACAAATGACATTCGTATACACTGCTGATGACCGTATTGATTTCCGAGAATTGGTCCGGATGTTGGCGCGCCGGTTCGGTGGTCGGATTGAAATGCGCCAAGTGGGCGCGCGTGACGAAGCGAGCCGACTGGGGGGTATCGATACTTGCGGCCTCGTGCTCTGTTGTGCCAGCTTCCTGACGGAGGTTAAACCTGTCACCGTCAAGCAGGCGCGACTACTCGGTCTTCCGGTCGATGACCCCAAATTGCTCGGCGTATGTGGTCGCCTCAAATGCTGCCTGTTATTCGAGGCCATGGACAATCAACCCCTTTCTCCCTCGACGTTACGATCACAACCGCTGATTACCCCTTCCCGTTCCCCTGGGGCGTCGTCCTGACCGACCGATCCAGACATTCTCGCTCGTCTCCGCACAAATTTACGGAAAACAGGCTTCTCTGTCTTGAAGGAGTATACTCATCTTGAGGTGACGGATGCCTCAGGTCTTAGTGCTTGGAGCTGGGAAAATCGGTTCTCTCATCGCCGGGCTGCTGTCAGCGGTGGGGCGGTATCGGGTTCATCTGGCTGATCTGACCCTGGATGCTCCCAAGCGGCTCGTCGACGAATTAGCGCTTTCGACCGTCACTCCCTATGCCTTGGATGTCCGCCGGCCCGACTCGGTCGCACAGTATGTGGCGGCGCATCACTTTGATGCCGTCATCTCCAGTCTTCCCTACTTCTGCAACCCGGTTGTCGCGGAAATCGCACGGAGCCATCGCTTACATTACTTCGATCTGACGGAAGATGTTGCCGTGACCGGCCGCGTCAGAGTGATCAGCGAAGCGTCGGATCGCGTGTTCATTCCACAATGCGGCCTAGCTCCCGGGTTCATCAGCATCGTCACGAACGACCTCATCGGCCATTTTGAAACCATCGACAGCGTGAAGATGCGAGTGGGCGCCTTGCCGGTTCACCCAAGCAATGCGTTGAAGTATTCTCTCACCTGGTCCACCGACGGATTGATCAATGAGTACGGCAATGCCTGTGTCGGGATCGAAAGCGGACGGGAGGTGCAACTCCAACCATTGGAAGGTTACGAAACGATTGAACTGGACGGTCTGCTGTACGAGGCGTTCAACACCTCCGGAGGGCTGGGCACATTGGCGGATACCTATCGTGGACGAGTCCAGTTCATGAACTACAAGACGCTTCGATACCCCGGGCATTGCGAGAAAATCCACTTTCTCATGAAAGATCTCAAGCTAAACGAGGACCGAGTGACGCTCAAACGAATTCTGGAAAGGGCTATCCCGCAGACTCATCAAGATGTCGTACTGATCTACGCTGCCGTGACTGGGACCAGGCAGGGGGAGTTGTTCGAGGAGACCTATGTGAAGAAGGTCTACCCGCGGACGATTCTCGGGCGTCTCTGGTCCGCTATTCAGGTCACGACCGCGTCCTCGCTCTGTTGCGTCGTTGATCTGGTCATGGCCAAACCGGCCGACTATCATGGCTTTGTGACGCAGGAGCAATTTTCATTGCAGGAGGTCCTCAATAATCGATTTGGAGACTGTTTTAGATCTTAACGACATGCTGACCACGCAGGAAATTTTTAAGGCTCTAGGACTGACTGCGGAGCAGTCGGGCGGATGCCTTTCATCAGCCACCTGGACGCCTAGCAGGAACGCTGGTGTCGTGGAGTCGCGCAATCCCGCCACCGGTGAGCCACTGGCACATGTGTATGGCTGCGCCCAAACGGACTATGAGACCCTCATCGCCGGTTCTCAGAAGGTACAGGCCTCCTGGCGGCTGGTGCCGGCCCCCAAACGGGGCGAGATCATTCGTCTTGTCGCGGAGGCGTTGAGAGAGAAGAAAGACGCGTTAGGCACCTTGGTCTCACTGGAAGTCGGCAAGATCAAATCCGAGGGCGATGGAGAAGTGCAGGAAATGATCGATATGGCGGATTTTGCCGTGGGTTTGTCCCGCATGTTGTACGGGCAGACCATGCATTCGGAGCGGGCCCGGCATCGCATGTATGAGCAATGGCACCCGTTGGGCGTCGTGGGTGTCATCACGGCCTTCAATTTCCCTGTGGCGGTCTGGGCCTGGAATGCCTTTATCGCGGCCGTGGCCGGAAATACGGTGTTGTGGAAGCCCTCCCCGAAGGCACCCCTCTGCGCACTGGCAGTCCAGCATCTCTGCAATCGCGTTTTGAACGATGCCGGATATCCGGGGGTATTCGCGCTCTTTACGACGGACCGTGTCGAAATGGCTGAGCATATGGTTCGGGACGAGCGATTGCCGCTGATCTCATTCACGGGATCGGTTCCGGTCGGAAAGCGTGTAGCTGAAGTGGTCGGGCATCGTCTGGGGCGAAGCCTTTTGGAGCTGAGCGGAAATAATGCGGTTATCGTAGACGAAACCGCCGATCTCGAATTGGCCACCAGGGCGATTGTCTTCGGCGCAGTCGGCACGGCGGGACAGCGCTGCACCAGCACCAGGCGGCTGATCGTGCATGAGTCACAGTACGCGAAGCTGATGCCGCCACTCCTCGCTGCCTATGCGCAGGTGGCGGTCGGCGACCCGCTCCATCCGGGAGTGTTGATGGGCCCGCTTATCGATGCCGAGGCAGTACAAGGGTATCGAGCCGCTCTTGAAGAGATCAAGCTGGAAGGTGGTGAAATACTATGTGGAGGGCGTGTCCTCTCTCGTCCAGGGCATTTTGTCGAACCGACGATCGTGCGGGCGCAAAATCATTGGAATGTCGTGCAGCGCGAAACCTTTGCGCCAATTCTCTATGTGATCACGTATCGTACTCTAGACGAAGCGATCCAGCTGCACAACGCTGTCCCCCAAGGCCTGTCCTCTGCTCTGTTTACCATGCACCTTCGGCACAGTGAGCAGTTCTTGTCCGCGATAGGAAGCGATTGCGGCATTGCCAATATCAATATCGGCACGTCCGGCGCAGAGATCGGCGGAGCGTTCGGTGGAGAAAAGGCTACCGGTGGGGGACGCGAAGCGGGCTCCGATGCCTGGAAGGCCTACATGCGTCGCCAGACCAACACGATCAATTGGGGAACCGAATTACCGCTGGCGCAGGGCGTGACATTCGGGCAGGGCGAGGGAGGAAACCATGGGGCAAACAGCTGAGCTTGATGCTGTGATAACTCGCATGACCGGAGAATTTGTGGCACGCAACAATGCAGCCCGGGTGCTTCAACGTGCGCTGGATGAGGCTGGGGTAGGATTTGTTCCCGTGATGGACCACCTCACTATTCGTACCATGGATATCGATCAGCGAGCGGAGGAGTTTACGAAATTGGGTTATGGATACGACGAGACGCTGCAGTATGAAGATTGGTTTGCGAAGGTGTACCGCCGAGTCGGCTATCCGGCGCTGTTTGTGGATCAGGCGTATCCGGACGCTCGCGGCAGGACGAGCATCATTCCTCGTTGGGTGCAGAAATTCGGCGATCAGGTATTTCATCACGTGGCGGTGCGGGTAGAAGACATTGAGCAGGCTATCCTCAAGCTGAAGGCGAAAGGTGTGGTGTTCGCCGGAGAGATCGTGGGCGCTCGTGGGGGGATGTTGAGACAGATTTTTACGGCCCCTGAAATGGTCGATGGTCAGCCCTTTTCGGTGCTTGAGCTAGCCGAACGTCATCAAGGGTATCAAGGGTTTCTTCCGCCGCAAGCCGACAGCCTCATGCGATCCACGATTCGTAAGCCCTGAAATCCGACACCCTCGAAGAGTGCTCGCGCGTAACAGTACATTCCACCCCCTGCATTCCATCCAGTGTTCTTCAAGTGGAAGTCTCGACCAAACACGCCATCTTGCGTACAATGCCGCCATCATTCGCAAGCATCTCTGGTGCGATCTGACGCAGCTCACGCAGGAGTTTCTCTCTATGGGCGTATGTCTTGCCGTCACGCTCGATCATGACCCGTTATTCATCGATGCGGTTGGGGTTGTGAATATGTTTGGGGAGGCTTCGCCGTTCGGCCAATGTCCCCACGGCGCCGTCACGTTGATGGGATGACCGTGTCGTATATCGGCCCGTTTCCGCCCAGAGTTTTCGGTACGCCCGTCAAATCTCCGCCACGCTGCGAAAATCGAACTCGGGAAGCAACTGCAATTGACGGGAGCCTTTCCATGAATAACACGATTTCTTGCGTCTTCTGTCACGACCTGGAACCGGATTCGCTGATGCGCGACAAACATCCACTGGGTGGGAGGTGGCAACTGCCGGCGGAAGAACAAGGTTGATCTCGTCACATTTCTCAAAGCATTGACTGGAGCGCCCATACGGTTCACGATCCCGCCTTATCTCAATAAAGTATGAATCCTTTGTGCTGGGCCAGGGCTCTCACGGGCTGGGGGTCAGCTCGAATTTGGGAACCATTGAGAGACTCGTTTACACCACAACCAGGAGGCGGTACATGCTCAAAAATCTTTGTGTGCTCGGTGCAACTGCGTTCGCCTTTGGCATCGGCGTCCCTGCATATGCCGCGGATATGAAGCCCGGTCCGGCCGACGGATTTGATATCCATGTCATGGCGCCTCACAAGATGGAAGATGGGTCGGTGGCAGGCCCGTTTCATCACTACTGCAAAGCCATCAAACCGGAAGTCCTCCAGTGCCTGTTGTTTGAATCGACTAATCCCAACGCAATCTTGACCGACATCGAGTATTTCGTAGCCAAGCCTCTGTCTCGATCCGCCGTGCCTGTGGATGTCTGGAACAAGTTCTATCACGATCACGAAGTGGAAATTGCTACCGGGCGTGTGCAGGTCCTCGACATGCCGGAAGCGCAGGCCAAGGAAGTGGCGGCGGCTGCAGCCAAGACAGACGGCATCATATTTCATCTGTGGCCGAAGGACGCCAAAGCGCCTGATGGGTCGGTGGGGCATCCGCAGTCGGTCGGCCACAAGCATCGGACGGAATAACGTTGTCATGCATGAATGCCGTAGCTCAATTTTAAGGAGGCCACTATGCGAAGTGCGATCGGGGTCATCGGATTCTGTGCGGCTGCGCTGATAGTCGCTGGTTGTGCTGACACCTCTCACGGAGTGAAACCTTCCTCGACCGCGGCTCCGGCCGCTGCCGCAAAGAGCGTGGCGACACCGGCGCAGGGGTATACGATTCACGTCATGGCTCCGCATAAGTTCGAGGATGGTTCGGTGCATGGTCCGTACCATCACTACTGCAAATCGATTTCGCCGGAAATATTGCAATGTCTGTTATTCGAATCGACGGATGCCAACGCCTTACTGACGGACATCGAATATTTTGTGGCGAAATCAGTTTCTCGCGCCCATGTTCCATTGGAAGCGTGGAACAAGTACTACCATGATCATGAAGTTGAGATTGCCACTGGACGGGTTCAAATCCTCGATATGCCGGAGGCCCAGGCGAAGGAAGTGGCTGCCGTTGCGGCTAAGACAGATGGCATCATCTTCCATCTGTGGCCGAATGGAGCCAGGGCGCCGAATGGTGAGGTGGGGCATCCGCAATCGGTTGGTCACAAGCATCGGACCGAATAGGTCGCCGGTCGTAGCTCGACCAGGTGGAGGGGGCGCATCTGGCGCCGCCTCCGCCGTCACACTGTGTTGAAGGAAGATGAATGCGGGGCGGGTGGCTCGGTCCTATTGCGGTGATGCTGACGGGGATGGTGGCCTTGGCTTGGTCCGCAGATTCGGAAGTTTTGCGTCAGCGGGTGCCAATCGATCAAATCGAAGCGGCCCGAGCAGTGACGAACCCCTTGCCGGCCACCACGGAGGTCATTGAGAAGGGAAGGGCTCTTTTCGAAGGAAAGGCATTTTGTCGCGCCTGCCATGGAGCAGATGGAAAGGGACTGGGCATGGACCTGGACTATTCCACCTTCAAAGGACCCTTGCCGAGGAATTTTACCGACAGGATGTGGCAACAGGCGAGGACGGATGGCGAGTTATTCTGGATCCTAAAAAACGGGAGCCCGGGAACTGACATGGCCCCATTTATTCCCTTGGTCTTGACCGAAGAAGAGGCCTGGCAGGTACTGATGTACGTACGGTCATTCGGTGGACGATGACGTCCGCGTTTCGCGACAACGATTGCGCATACAGCAACGGACACTCTGAACCACTCCATTGACGTGCGGCAATTGCCATCTTTCACACTGGCGTGGCGAATGGCTAGAGTCGGTCCACACAATCCCGTTGACTCACGCACGCGGGAATGTCTTGAATTGCTCAAGTCGAGTGCTCTTCGCAAGGACACGACGTCCTCTCATATAATTCAACCGTTCCCGGTAAGGCATGGTTAAGAGTTCGAACGGATGCTGTAACATGTCGGCCCTCCTGTCCTGCGGGCGGTGTGCGAAACGCTTGCGCCGAAGATGGCGTTCCAGTGTCAAGGAGCAAGCGCTATTCCTGCCACCATACCAGGCGAATGAGATAGATTCCTGCCACATAGGTTCCCATTATTGCGATGGCCCAGAGCATGATGTGATCCTCCTCTGATCAACCAGCGATTTCTACGTTCCTGCGTCATGCTCCTGGGTATCAGCAAAACCCGTACCAACAGCCTTTCTCTTATCTTGACACTACAAACATCAGGTTTTTTCATGTGTTGAATGAATATAAACCGTCCAGATAGCGGCTTCGTCTGATAGGCGACAGTGTATCTGATTCGATAAAGATCGCATCTGTTTGGATATATACGTGTGGCTTCCCTCTTGACTTACCCCTGTGGCGAGAGCCGTGAGGATTATAAGCCGACACGTTTGCGATACGCCTGGCAGACAGATTACTCACTCCACTTGCTTCATAAGCTTTTCGGTAATGCCTGAGCATGTTGCGCCACGTCGGCTGTCGTGACTTGTGGTTTTTCAATGTCCCTTGCCGGAAGCGTTGCTCTGCAGCGAGGGCGACGGCCGTAATGGCATAACCGCACTGTCCACAGCATAGAAAACCTCCTGTGGGAATGAGACTTAGGCTCCTACAACTTGGACATTCATACGCTTTCATGACAGGCTCCTTGATTAGTGGCAACTCCCATTGTGGACTGATGATGTCGAGTGGGACGCTTCGGCACCATATATTTGCTGATACTGCGCGAACAATCGCGCCACCGCGCCCGCGAACAAGGTGAATTCATGGGCTTCAAAATGGAACGTTATCATGCCGTAGGTGAAATGCACCTTCCCGCACGTGCATGTATTGAGTGTGGGGCGCCCGTTGTCTTGTTTTAGAGAGTGCATAGTCTCCACTTCCTTCGCGAGCATCCTTGGTTTGAACGGCTGGGTTTGAGAGAAATGTTTTGTCCAATAACGCTGTCTACAACGCCTCCCTGGTGGGAAGCTAAGCTGGGCTTGGGGTTGAAATTTCGTCAGTGGATAGTTTGAAAGTGGTGCGTGACGGTTTCCGTGACAATGCTTTTGAAGTCGATGAATGAAATGGGAGATGCGCCCCACAATTGATACATCTCCATTGCCCCTCGGGATTGTAGAAATCGATCGAAGGCTCGATAGCCAGATACCCTCCACATCGAAAACAGCTCATAAACTTACTCCTTCTGCTCATATTGCCTCGTTAGGAAGCCGTTGGACGGAGACGGCCGATGAAGCATTGCCGTCTCCATCCAGCGGGTCCGTCCACGCTGTCCATCCCGACTGATGGGCATAATCAGTGTGGGATTTTCTTCGAGCGAGGGACGTAAACATTGGTTCAGTACCTTCGTGTTTGAAGAATCGGAACAGGGTGGACGTTAATATTGATATCAATTCTCACTATCGTTGTACCGCGAGCGACTGGAGGAGGGAATGTTTATCTTCCAGATTCCGGAAGTATTTTTGCGAAGGGAGACTGTGGCGCGCCCACGACTTTTGGGTGTTCGCCTCGGATATGCTGTCGTTGGAGTCCTCGGTGGCTCTGAGTTCCGACGAGTCAAGCCTCAGTCCCTAGCGATGCACTCTCGAAGGTCTCGGCCCTGTATATTGCAGTTCATCGGCAGAACGGCTTTGAATTGTTTGAGGACAAAGATCTCGGTCGAACCTGTACAGCACGAGGATCTTGTGTCGATAATGGATTGTCGTAGTCGGCTTCACAGTCATGTTTTTTGGAATGAACCACGGCCGGCACTACACTTTCGTTGAGAGCGGGATCGATATCTGCAAGATGAAACAGTGCTAAGGCAGAACTCGCCCATCGTGGCGACGGTATTCCTACGACTATCCGGAGAGTCACCGGAATGGAGAAGAGATTTGGATCACGGGCGAGGGGGGAGCACAATTTTAGTATGATCGGCGTCAAAGTGCTTCCATCTGGGTGGCATCGAAGCCTGAATTATTAAAGGGTGTGTAAGCACTAAAAAGGACCGAGGGAAGACTGCGGACAACGCCCCCGAGCTTTCGTCGAAGAGCTGGGTATGCGCTTCAATGTCCCCTCATCATCCTCATTGCAGGTGCTGCCGACGGTCTCGACGTCTTGTCCACTTTGCATTAAATCCACCGCAGTGGCTGGCCCCATGAGAGATAGATGTTGGACTCGTTTTGTTTCAAGGTCGACCTGATTCGGAGTGCACAACTAAAGGCTGCTTTCTCTCCGTTGGTTGACCCCCGAAATATGTGGTCTACAGGGCAGGAGCATTTCCAGACGCGGCGCATCACTTCTGGGTTGTTGTCGTCGCTGGAGAGTCACTCGGATCCTGTCCGTCGATTCGGTAAAACTGAAACTCTTCACCGGACGCGAATGGAATAAACGTTACCGGCACGGGGGGCCTCAACCGTTGTGTGCGCCGGAAGACCGCATAGTCATATTGGGCACTAATGCGGTCCCAGGGAATCGATTGCCCTTGACCGAGGAATTCTTCTATCGTCAGCAAAGCACGAAACGCGGGCGTAACTTGCACGGGCTGTTGGCCCGGGGCGGTAAAAAGATTCGAGACGAACGCTGATCGCCGGATAATACCCCAGCAGGATAGATGCTCCATCGGCATGGGTTCCGGAACCATGCCTTCCGCAGGACTGTAGGCATCATGAGATGAGAGTTTGATGGCCGAAAATAGGCGGGTTCCTTGAGGCAGCCGGTCCAGAGCCTGCACGAACTGACGGTAGTGATGATCCGTTTCACGCCAGTGATCCGTGATAAGCAGAACGAAAACGATCGGCACCCGAATATCGACCATCGCGGTGGTACCGACGGTATTGGGCATCGCCACAGCGACCAGCGCAGTGACGCCGAGTGGAAAATACATCGACGGCAAGAAAGAGCAACGACGAAGAACCAACCCAATTCCGATCAGGCCGATCAGCATGAGCGCCGTCAAGCGATCCAGGAGTTGGTGCTCTGTTCGGATGGTCCCTTTCAGGGCTTCGAGTTTCGCCATTGATGGCGATGTAGGTGACCGCCGGTGGCGGAGGCGAGCCCCTGAGCCATAACGGGTAATCGTCTGAACTGACCCTGAACGTCTGGGACTGTATCAGGAGAATGAGTGGCAATAGGATGGAAGGAACGGCTTTCCATCCAGGAAGGTCGATTAATCGAACAGGGTCGCGACGGTGACGCCACCATTGCCCGAATTCATATGACAGCACGATCATGGCGAAGCAGCCGAAGGCGAAGAGATGGGCGAAGAACAGGACAACGGCCAATACTGAAAATAATGGAACGAGCAGGGCGGCGGAACGATCGCGGAGCACCATCCAGAGTGCGCAGATGAGCAGCGCCAGCCCGAGTCCAAACAGATAATTGAGGAACCCCCAAAGAAAAACACTATTGTAGAGGAAGAAGAACGTGAGGAGGGGCCAAGGTGACCAACGCTGATGTAATGCTGCATGCAAGACAATCACGCCGCCTCCCAGCAAGGCGAACGCCAAGCCGATGAAGGCCCGTCCTGCCGTTTCCAGGGACATGAACCGAGCGGTTCCTGGGGGAGCCTAACACGTCGGCCTCTCAAAGCGGGAGCCTAACACGTCGGCCTCTCAAAGCGGAATAGACTCCTAGGTAAGTATTCTCAAGGCCTACCGTCTCTTTGAATCTCAGCCGTCTTGGCCGCTGTTCCTTGTAGTTCGTCTCCAAGTATTCACCGACCTTCAGCATCACATGAATTGATGGCGAGCAGGTGTTTCCTCTTTTTCAGAGAATGGCGGGGAGGCAGTGAGCTAGGGGTTTTCCTATCTTCTCGAAGTGAACGGCGAGAGTAGACTATGGGATGCAGGACAGGAGACAGATCGACAAATGGCAGGTCTTCTCGCTGTCTTCATGCTCTTGATCTTGAGGGGATAGTGGGATCTCGCCTGTGGCACTGGTCGCATAAGTCTAGGACAAACGGAACGATCGCGCTTCAGTCTCAGATCGTCTCCGCATTCGCGTGGCCATTTAAAACACTGGCTCGGCGGATGCTGGGAGAGCAGCTGTATCAACAAGCTCGAGTCACCTTGCTAGGCGAGTCTGGTGGGCTGGGCCTAGATTGGACGTGGGGCAACTCGTTGCGCCGAATACACCCTCTCCGGCGCGATTTTGGTTGGCAGGCCGGGCAACCCATCAACCGTTATTACACTGAGAAGCACTTTTTGGCAGAGTATCAGCGCGATATTCGAGGGCGAGTGCTGGAGATCGCAGATGACCGCTATACCCGCCTGTTTGGCGGCAATAGGGTCACCGCATCCGATGTGCTGGGTTTTCCCGGATGCTCGGGCGTGACCATTCAGGCTGATCTGACCAAGGCCGACCACATTCCCTCCGCCATCTTCGACTGTGCCATTCTCACCTTCACCCTCCACGTCATTTTTGATGTGCGAGCGGCCCTCATGACTCTCGAACGCATACTGAAACCGGGAGGCGTCGTGCTGATAGTCGTGCCCGGTATAAGCCAAGTATCCCGTTATGATATGGATAATTGGGGTGATTACTGGAGATTCACCTCGTTGTCGATAAAACTACTGGTGGAAAAGTTTTTTCAGCCGGAGGAGGTAACGGTGAAGACCTATGGCAATGCTTTGTCTGCGATGGCGAGTTTGGAGGGCCTCCTTTCCACTGAATTATCTCAAGAGGAACTCGACCATTGGGATCGGGACTATGAGCTGGTCATCGGAGTGCGGGCTGTGAAGCGGCTGTAGAAAGACTCACTGGAGTCAGATGGAAGCCTGATCGTTTATATTTCACGGCGATATCTCGCGCATCACTTCCGGAACTTTTCTTTTGATCGCCGTTTCTTCCCTTCACCTTTCTCGTAGCGCAGTGCCTGGGAAACAATCCAAACCAGAACTTTTAGCTCCGTGTCTATGCCCGTATGGAGCAAGGGAAGGGACAAAGCCAAGATCGCGACACGGTACGCATGCAGGGTCCACGGATGCATGATGAGTCAGGGAGCGGTTTTTAAGCAGGACAAAGTAACGTGCGCGGCTTACTCACCTGTGGAATAGGCTGCCCATTACCTTGTCAGCCTCAGTTCGACAACAATCCCACTGCCCCCCATCTCAAACGCATTGTCTTGCCGGCCGATCCTACAATGCCGAATCCCGCTTTCGTGTCCCGCGATTCCACCTCAGCGACAGATCCCCCCGGAGTGACTTGCTCANCAGGCTCAATACCGCCATGGTGGTTCAACATCTTTGGCTCTCGGTGGTTTGACATGCGCACGTAGGAGGGAAATCAGCGCCCGAATATCTATTTATCCGATTACCGTCTTAACAGAGGCCGCGCAATGTGCCAAAGACTCTCCGCGAGCCAGCGACTATCCTTGAAAAGGTGAGCCAATTCAGCCGTGAGGACGAAGAAAGCCGGATAAAAGATGTGCGGGCTCGTCCTGCTCCATGCCAGCACCGGTTCCACGATGACTCTGCAGGCGGATCGGAATGTCCATACCAGGGCCATCACCATGACGCCGAGCAGGGGCCCCCGCGAGAACATCCGTAGGATAATGGAGACCGAGGTAGATTCTCGGGAGCGAGACGATCAAGCTCGCATGCAGCAAGGCGAGACCTCCTATGACCGGAGAAATCAAACAGAGGCCTGTAGCAAGCGCAAAGAACAGGCAGGCATGGTCACTGGGAAAAGAGCTCCACCCGGAAAGCAAATCGATTGGAAGGGCTGATGGTACCTTGAAGTCCGGGTCAGCGATGTATGCAGGCCGCGCCCGGTACGGCAACGCGATTTGCATCAATCGGGAAACCATGACTGCCGACAAGCCGGCGAAGAGTGTCAGCAGAACGGTCCGCTGATCATTCTCGGGCTGTTTCCGGCGAAACCAGGCCTACCAGAAAAGCGGGAGCACCAGATATCCTTTGATCACATCGCTGTCGCTGATTAGAGAGATCAGATTGTCAATGGTCCAGGAGCGTTCGACAAATTGATTGAAAGTGGAACAGGGCGGTATCAAAGATGTTCATGCGTTGCTCGTCCGCTGGGAATATTACGCGGCCAACTTTCTGGGCTTTGTCCAACTCGCATCCATCACGATGCTGCTAAAACGATTTTGAGACAGGTTCTAGGTTGAAATGAGCCAATCAAGTTCCGGCTCAAGCACCAAACACCAATTGTCGCAATTCGATGGTGTATAGAGAGAAAGACTCTGCTTGCCTTCAGGCAAATAAAACTAGAGTCAGTTCTTTCACTGCTAGTAGTTGCTACGATACGAGGGTCGTTACTCTGCCAAAACGGCTTCCTCGCGTCAGCTCCGAAATTAGATATCAAGGGAGTGCGAGCTGCGGAATATTTTCTTCAATCTCATGAACTTCTCATACCCTTGGTGATGTTCCAGAGATGTCTATCGCAGATGCCCTCACGCCCCGATTCCGCGAAAGATCGTGTGACGGTCAGGAGGCATCCCGTCTCGGCCAATCACAGACATGAGCAATGTTAGGACTGTATCTGGACAGTCCGACCCAAAATCTTCCTTAGGCGTGATCGCAGTTGGCAAAAAGTTAACGTGTCTAAGCATGATGTCGCTTCAATCGTGGTAAAAAAACGGCGGGAGGCTCAGCCTCAAAAAAACTCGGCGAGATTTCGGGCGTCTACTATGTATGCTTGGGCCCAATGGAGATTTGGGCAGATTGCCCCGCAACTGTCTATGCTCTTGAGGTTGTGCGCAGCGTTGGAGGTGTGTCTCAACGATCTAGTGAAGAAAGCAGGCAAAACAAAAAGGCGGCCGTATGGGACTGACGAAGCGGAAAGATAGTTGCTACATAGAATTTCTGGTCATCGGTGACGGGAAGGTCCTTAGATTGCCCAGTAATACTTATGAGGGTCGGTTGAAAATGGTGGAAAGTGGGCGCTCTTACTCGCATCCTGTCGAAGCAGCAAGAAGCATTGATTAAGACCGACCTGCCAACTCAAGCCGTACTTTAGAAGTAAACCCTAGTCCGACCTCACCATTGCCGATGTGGAAGGTTGCGCAGGAGCCGAACGCTAAACAATGGGAAAGCCCCTGCCATTGCGACGGTGAACGCCAACCATGCCTGTTTGAGACCTATGTTGAATCTGCAGTCTGGCCAAGGTTCGAAGTTTGATCTGTCCATTCGTGTTTCAGTACGCGGGGAAAGCAATACAGCGGGTTAAGCGGTCATTTCGCACGGCAATTCGAAAGGCAGGGATCACAAATTTCACATTTCAATGATCTTCGCCATTGTGCGGTAACCAATCTCCGAAGGCGAATCGATAAGTCACGGCGATGAAGATCGTGGATCATAAATCTGAGAAGATGCCTTGGCGCTACAACAGTGTGTCAGAATCGGATTTAACGCAGGCGGCAAACAAGCTGCATTCCTACCTGTCTAACACCCTAATAACACCTACCACGAAAACGCCAGTGGAGGGTGCCTCGATTCCTGCCTAAGTAGTTGATTGTTTTGGTGGGCCGTGTAGGGGTCGAACCTACGGCCCGCTGATTAAGAGGCCGTTAGAGGCCATTTTTGCAAGGGTTTGATCGGTCAACGGTTTCCCCGTTCTTTCGTGATTAGGGGTGCTTGT
>JAJONL010000079.1 GCA_021323395.1 Nitrospira sp. | reverse complement strand
GAGCGCGGTGCGCCAGAACTGACAGCCTTCGTAATTCGAAACAGATGGACAGTCGGATTTCGTCTAGAAAAGCGAACGAATTCAAAGCTATAATCCGACTCCCTCGTGCCTCGTTGAATAGGGTGCGTCCGCGCACGACCATTTACCGGAGTATGTCTCATGGGAACCGGCCGTTTTTCTCACGGCTGAATGTCAGTGCTGGTTTCTTCGGCCTATGATCCGATAGGAGTCGCTAGCCTCAAACCATACAGACGTGCTTTTTTATCCCGTTCGCTGTATCTCAATGAGTCATCTCATGCAATCACTCATCCTCTTGTTCGCAATCGGCGCCCCGTTCGTGGCCAGCGCCGCCATCGCGCTGCTCGATGAGCGTCAGGCCCAGCGAAGCGCCGCCATCGGCATTGGGGCATTGGCGTTGTCAACGTGCGCTGCCCTGCTTACGCTCTACCGGCTCAGCGCAGACCCGACCCCCTTCCGGTTGTCCGGCCCCCCCTCGCCCCTCATGCCCATCGTGCTCGTGGATCGGCTCGCAGCGGTCATGATGATGCTGATCACCGCGGTAAGCCTCGTCATCCACGTGTACTCTCGGCGCTACATGCGTGACGATCCTGGCTACGTCAAATTTTACCTCCTCTTGAGCCTCCTGACCTTCGTCTTGTTATGTCTCGTCACCAGCGGGCATCTCCTGTGGCTCTTCGTGTTTTGGCATGCGGTCACCTGGCTGCTGAGAAGCCTCCTCACCTTCAATGCCGGGAACGCCGCGGCCCGACAGGCTGGACGCACGACCCTGCGCGTGCATAGCATCGGCGACGCCGCTTTTGTCTGCGCCATTATGCTGGCCTATGCGACCTTCGGCACGTTCGACCTGTCAGAACTCTTTGAACTGGCGAACGGCGCCGCCGGCGCTACGGTGCTCTGGGAGGGGACGTGGTTTGAAATGCGCTCTCTGACGCTCATCACGCTCCTGCTGGTCATCGCCATCATGACCAAATCCGCGCAGTTTCCTTTCCACGTGTGGCTGGCCGGCACCATCGAAGCCCCGACCCCCGTGTCCGCCATGCTACATGCGGGCATTGTGAACGCCGGGGGATTTCTCGTGAACCGGCTGGCTCCTCTGTTTGGAATGGCCCCCACTACGCTCTACGTCCTGTTCGTCGTCGGCGCGCTGACCGCCCTGATCGGAGCCGCCACCATGTTGACTCAGTCCAGCATCAAACGGACCCTCGTCTATTCGACCATGGGCCAGATGGGCTACATGGTCATGGAATGCGGCCTGGGAGCGTTCGCGTTGGCGGTGTTCCACCTCTGTGCTCACGGCCTGTTCAAAGCCACGTTATTTCTGAATTCCGGGGTGAACATCCACAAGTCGCGGACCGAATTCAAATTCCCCGACGCTCACAGCGTGCGGGACACCAGAGAATTTGCCCTCTTGCCCTGGATCACCGGCCTCGCCATCACGCTCATCCTTCCCCTGCTCATCGTGCTCATGGCCCATGGGCTCGTGAACATCCCTCTCTTCGAGACGCAAGGCACCCTGATTTTTCTCTTCTTCGCCTGGGTCACGTCCGCTCAAGCCACCTTCAGTCTCTTCCGGCTCGAGGCCGTCGCCTCATGGAAGGTGTCCCTCACGATGGTCGCCACCCTGACGCTCATCGGCCTGACCTATCTCTGGGCCGGAGAATCCTTTACCCACTTCCTCTATCCGGCTCCCGGCCAAGTGGCGGCCTACTTTGAAGCGGCGGCCTGGAATCAACGTCTCTTCGATTCGTTCATGGCCCTCTCGACCTTCCTCATCGTGGCTGTGTGGGTCGTCCTCTACGGCAAGGCCCATGGAATGCGCCTCCTGCTCCCTCACCGGCTCGACGGACTCCGAGACCAGCTGTACGTTGCGCTGTTGAATGGGCTCTACGTGGAAGCGCTACTCCGCGCCGCCGGCGAGATCGTGGGGCGCAAGGCAGCGCGTCGACATGACCGGCGAACCCCTGAAGGACTGACTCGATGACCTCGCACAACCCACAGAGATTTACCGATGCGCAACGGATGGAGTTGCGGTCTTACGTTCAATTGGCGGGGGAAGTGATTGCGCAGTATTGGCCGATGCGTACGTTCATTCATCACAATCCGCTGCACGGGTTGGAATCCATGTCGTTCGAGCAGGCGGTGAAACGAGGGGCGCAGCTCTTCGGCGGGCAGGGGTACCTGAGCAACGAGACGTTCCGTGAGTACTTACGACAAGGGCGCATCCGCAGCCACGACCTTCGCGCGGCGCTCTCCCCGCTCGCGGCGGATAAAGAGGTCATGTTGGGAGATCGCCCTACGACCCACCTCGACGTCCTGACCGCATCCATGAGCCAGGGGATCACCGAGCCGCTCCCCTGCGGACAGGGAACGGAGGAGGCGGCGGATTCGGAGCTCATCGATACCGTCGCCCGTCGTCTCGCGGCGGTCATGCGCAGGCGACCGGCCGGCGCCTCGGCCCCAACCCCCCAATGGGATTCCATAGCCGTACCGAGCCGCGAGACACTCAGCGCCTGGTGCGATCAGACCCTGGGCACGACGATTGTTGAAACCATCAACCAGGAGTTGGTCAAGTGGTGCAGCGCCTTTCTGGATGAGGGAGAAGCCGGGTGGGCCATGCCGCACCGGGATCAGAAGTTCTTTCGTGCCTGGAAATCATTGGCTCAATATGACGGCCTGTTCCGATGCCTCGGCATAAAACAGGCTCGACAGCGCATTCGTGCGCTACCGGACCGGACAGAAGACGCCGTTTTGGACAGTTTGGGCACGCTCAACATCCCCAAGCCGGTCTGGGAAGAGTACCTCTCCCTTCACCTGGCCGCCTTGCCTGGCTGGACCGGCTTTATCAAATGGCGCTCGACTCAAAATAACTATGCCTGGCAGCAACAGTTTCCCATTGATCTCGTGAAATATCTGGCGGTGCGTCTGTTTTATGAGCGGGAGCTCGTGGAGCATAGCTGCCGGAATCGACTCGGGATCGCTGGAACCTACGATGAGATCCGCAGATTCATGGACGAACACCCCTATACATACTGGCTGCGACGCGAATGGGTGGCCGGACGCCTCTCTCCTGCAGGCGCCGGTCTCGTGGGGCAACTCGCCCGTTCCAATCAACCGTTCGAGCCGTCGGCGTGGGAGGAATTGGGCCGCACACAGTTCGAACTCCAGACTGACGAGAAGGAACAACAGGTTCCCCACCAATCGGCGCGAACGCTTGTGCGGCTGACACGCGCGCTGTCGATTCCGCCGGCCGCAATCGAAGCGACCTCTCCGTCGGACCTCCTCACGGTCCTCGACTGGCTCGCCGGCTTTCCCCCTTCGCAGCACGGACCCCGCTGGCTGGAGGCCTTTGAGGCTCATCATCGGCGACAGCAGTTGCGAGACCTGGGAGCCGCCGCCGCTCGACTCGACGACATCCCCCTGCCCCAGGGAGACAGCCTGTCGCGGCCCCTTGCCCAGGTCGTGTTCTGTATCGATGTGCGGTCGGAGGTCTTTCGCCGCCACCTCGAACATCGCGGCGGGTATGAGACATTGGGCCTGGCCGGGTTTTTTGGCGTTCCCTTGGAATACCAAGCCTTCAGCATGCAGAGCACGGTCTCCCAATGCCCCGTGCTCCTGAAACCCAAGAATCAGATTCGAGAAGTGCCCCGCAGCTATCACGGAATCCTGGCCGAACGGCACAAGACGGCGGCGCGGCTGGGAGCGGCAGGGCATTTACTGCTGCACGACTTGAAGGAAAACGTGGTGACCCCCTATGTCATGGTGGAGGCGCTCGGTTGGTTTTTCAGCCTGCCTCTGCTGGGTAAAACGTTGTTCCCCCGCTGGTATCACAACACCATCCGATGGGTAAAGCAGCTCCTTTTGCCCTCGGTAGCCACCACCTTGACCGTCGAAAAGATTTCACGCCAAGCCGCCGATGACATGATCACCACCGAGCAGCATGCGCACATTCGCGAAATCCTTCGTGAACGATTTGGACTCCGAGGGACAGCCCTCTCACCGACGCTCTTGGATCAGATCCGAAAAAACGCGATCGGCCATGCGGATGGACCTGGCGGTGAGGTCGCGCGAGCGCTGGGGCTTGATCCTGAGACAGAGGACGCGTTCTATCGGGAGTTGCGCGGGCGCTATCGGATCAGTCTGCGTGGCATTTCAGAGCGCCTGGATCGTCTCACGCAGACCGGCTTCTCGATCACCGAGCAAGCGTATTTTGTGGAGGCGGCCTTGCGCCTCATGGGACTCACGTCGAATTTCGCGCGGCTCGTTCTGTTCTGCGCACACGGCAGCACCTCTCAAAACAACCCATACGAATCGGCGCTCGATTGCGGCGCCTGCGGCGGTAACCACGGGTTGCCCAATGCGAGGACCATTGCGACCATGGGGAACAACCTGAGTGTGCGCGAGGTCTTGCGGGACCGAGGCATTATAATCCCCAGCGACACCCATTTCTGCGCCGCCCAGCACGATACCACGAGCGATCAGGTCCGCGTGGTCGATCTGGAAGATGTCCCCCCTACGCACCGCAAAGACCTCCAGCGACTGGTCGCCGATCTCGAGGAGGCCGGAGCGCAGTCGGCCCTCGAACGCGGCGTCAGGCTGGACGTGCTCGCTGGAGCATCCCAGCCCCACCACGCGCAGCAACTCGCCGGCAGGCGCAGCGAGCACTGGGCGGAGGTCCGTCCGGAATGGGGGCTGTCGCGGAACAGCCTCATGATCATCGGGCGACGCGCCTTGACGCAGTCGGTCGATTTCCAGGGCCGCGCGTTTCTTCACTCCTACGACTACCGGCAAGATGCGTCGGGGAAATTGCTCGAAACCATCATGACCGCCCCGCTCGTGGTCGCTCAATGGATCAACATGGAACATTACTTCTCGACCGTCGATAACGAGGTCTACGGAAGCGGCAGCAAGGCTTATCACAATGTGGTCGGACGAATCGGCGTCATGACCGGCGGCACGAGCGATCTGCGCATCGGACTGCCAGCTCAAACGGTGTTGAAGGGAGACCGGCCTTATCACGAGCCGATGCGGCTGCTGGCCGTGATCGAGTCTCCCCGGGCGCGTATCCAGTCGATCCTCGACCAGCATCCCCATCTTGAACAGCTGGTGACTCAACGGTGGATTACCGTCGTGGCCCTGAATCCGGAGGACCACACGTTCGATCTCTATGACAGTATGGCCGGATGGACAGGAGGAGGAACGGGCGATGATCAGTTTGACACTGCATCCGATGAAGGAGATCAAGATCGTGGTTCAGGGCGAACATGTGACACACGTCACTGACCTGCTCAATCGTGTCGGCGCCACCGGCTATACAATCATCAACAGTGTGTCCGGCAAGGGGCACCATGGATTTCACGAAGGTCATCTGCTGTTCAACGACACGAGCAGCCAGGTGGTCGTGTTCACCGTCGTGCCTGATGACAAGGTCGATCCGATCCTGTCCGGATTGGGACCGCTCTTCAACAAACATTCCGGCGCCATGTTCGTCACGGACGTGGCGGTCAGCCGGCGGGAACATTTCGTTGCCGAATGACACGAGGCAAGACGGGTCGCCCCCGCACTCTGCTCCGCAAGCTCTCGATGCCCTCCGCTCGGACCGGCGGCGGCGCATGGCCGGGATCACCACGCTTCACGTTGCAGCGCTCGTAGCGGTCTGAACATGTCCCATAGATCTTGGCGCGGCTGCGCCAGAGGTGGTCGCCTGTCAGGTTGTTGTGCTTCCCGCGGGCGGCGGCAGGTGGGTCACGTCCGACGATGATGAGCACTATGGACGGTCTCCAGCGCTCTGACAGCGAGAAGCTAAGCACTTCAACGGATCGCCACGCAGATATCCCGAATGTGGGCCCGCAGCCAGCGATGTGCGGGATCGGCATCCAGCCGTCGGTGCCAGAACAATGAAATCGTGATCTCCGGGGCGGAGACCGGAAGGGGAAAACTATGCATTCCTACGCGCAGGTTGCCCGTGTGTCGTTCGGGAACAGTGGCGATCAGGTCCGAGGCCCCAACTAGGGCCAGCGCGGTCGAAAAGCCATCGACGATCGTGACGATCTCTCGCTCCAGCCCGAACGGCTTCAAGGCTTCATCAATCGGTCCCTTGTCGAAACCCCGCCGTGAAACGCAGATATGCCTGCCTCTCGCATAACGGGAAGGAGTGATCTCGCCCCGGCTCAACGCGTGCCCATTCGCACGACGCCGATGAAACGATCCCTGAACAGCGCCTGCACACGAACCTCCGACCCAGTCGTCTTCCCCACCACGCCGGTCTCCAGATCGACGGTCCCGTCTCGAAGAGACGCACTGTCCTTGTTTCTCTTCTGCATGAAGCGCAGCCGCACGCCGGGAGCTTCCTTGCCGACGCGAGCAATGAGGTCCGGTCCGAAGTTCTCCACAAAGCCTTCGCTGGTCCGGAGCGTGAACGTTCGGACGAGCTGTTTGAGGTTGAGGTTCCTGGCAGGGCGCAGAACTGCTTCTCCCTCCTGCACGACCTGCCTGACCCGCTCGCGAAGTTCGATCGCTCGGGGCGTGGGAACCAGACCTCGTCCGGCTCTGACCAACAGTGGATCGCCAGTCGCCTCCCGCAATCGCATAAGCGCGCGGCTCATCGCCGACGGGCTAAGCCGCAATCGTTGGGCTGCGCGCGCCACGCTGCCTTCCGCGAGCACCGCATCAAGAGCGAACAGCAAGTTCAAATCCGGGGTCGACATGCATTGATTGTAGCTCAGCTGGTTTTTGATGTGGCGTCCCACGCATGAATAAAGTGCACATGGCGCGCCTTCCGCTATCCCAGACAAAAGGCTAAGCTTCTGGCAGCTCTGTTTCGCGAGTCGTCACAAAAGGAGTTCATGTTGAAGTCAATCATAGCAAGACGAGATGCGGCGGTTGCTGGACATACGGAACGGACACTTTCGGTTCGCTGGGCACTCGCCGGCCTTTCGCTATCCATATTGCTGTCCTCCCTCGGCAGCAGCATCGTCAATGTGGGCTTGCCGACTCTGGCACAGGCGTTCGACACCTCCTTCCAAGGAGCCCAGTGGATCGTCCTCGCGTATATCCTCGCCATCACCACCCTGATCGTCAGCGTCGGACGGCTCGGCGACATCACCGGCCGCCGACGGTTGCTACTGGCCGGTATCGTCCTCTTCACGCTGGCCTCGGTCCTATGCGGCGTTGCGTCCATGCTCTGGCTGCTGATTACGGCCAGGGTGGCGCAGGGCCTTGGAGCGGCCATCATGATGGCCCTCACCATGGCGTTTATCGGTGAAACGGTTCCAAAGGAACACACCGGGAGAGCCATGGGGCTGATCGGCACGATGTCCGCAATCGGCACGGCGCTCGGTCCATCGCTCGGCGGCGTTCTGATCGCCGGACTCGGTTGGCGGGCCATCTTCCTCGTCAACGTCCCACTGGGGATCCTGACTTTTGTTCTCGCGCATCGCTACCTGCCCGACGATCGCCGGCAGCCGAAGGCTGGTCGTGTCGGCTTCGACCATGTGGGCACGCTGCTGCTGGCTCTGACGCTCGCGGCTTATGCACTCGCCATGACGATGGGGCACGGCAGTTTCGGCCCGCTCAACATGGCTCTGCTGGTGGTTGCTGTCTTCGGAGCCTGCCTCTTCGCGCTCGTCGAGACGAGAGTCGCATCCCCTTTGATCAGCTCGGTGATGTTCCGCAATCCAGTGCTGAGTGCGAGCCTCGCCATGAGCGCGCTCGTTTCGGCGGTGATGATGGCAACGCTGGTGGTCGGGCCGTTTTATCTTTCTCGTGCGCTCGGGCTCGACGCGGCCCTGGTTGGGCTCGTCTTGTCGGCCGGTCCGATTGCCGCCGCGCTGACCGCTGTGCCGGCCGGTCGCATTGCGGACCATTTTGGCGCACAACGCATCACTACTGTCGGGCTCATTGGAATAGCCGCCGGGTCTTTCCTTCTATCCATGCTGCCGGCGACGCTTGGCATCCCTGGCTACATCGTCCCCATCGTCGTCATCACCGCGGGCTATGCGCTGTTCCAGACGGCCAACAACACCGCCGTCATGACAAATAGTCGAGCAGCCCAGCGGGGCGTCACATCCGCCATGCTCAACCTGTCACGCAATCTCGGGCTCATCACCGGCGCATCCGTCATGGGCACTGTGTTCGCTTTCGGATCGGCGACGACCAACGTCATGGCAGCGCGCCCTGAGGCTATTGCGGCCGGCATGCGAATCACCTTCGCCATCGCCGCAGTTCTAATCGTCGTCGCTCTCGCCATCGCGTCTGTCGGCCATGCTCTTTCGCGGCGCGCCCTTCCCTCAAACCGTGAACAGGAGAATTTTGCGCCATCGGCGCAAGTGTGATCACGTTGCTGGTCTGAGCCGGTCTTCCCCTACGCAGGCCGCGGCAAGGAACAAGGCAGCGCGAACCCAAGGGGAAAGACCCGCAGCGCCCACACGGACGCACAACGCCCCTCTTCACGTTCCTTTCCCCGGTAGGGCGGGCAATAGTCGTGCAAGTTGCCGATCGATCAGTTTCATTTTTGGCACGAAGGGCCGCTGACTATCGGCGTTTCGACCCCAAGCAGCGGCCTTCGCCGGCATGCGTTGCGGAGCGAGGGAGTCTAAAAGAAGGGCCTTTTGAATCTACTAGAAATGACCTGCGCTCACGAAAAAACAGAAGTCGCTTCAGCCCAAACCCTTGTCGAGAGATGGTCCTGAAAGGCACTTAGCGAGAACACGCATCAAACATATCTTCGTTGGCGATTTTAATTCCCACATCTTACGAACCACGTCCGTCAATCATAACCTTTAGGCACTATACGTCTTTCTTCCCTCCATACAGGAGTCCGGCATCGGCGCGAGAGGATTATTTTACTTTGGAGAAGTCGGCGTCGAACTGCAGGAGTTGGCCGTCCTGCAACGTCACGATCACCGTCGTCTTCGCGTTGGGATCGAACGTGTCGTACCCGAATCGGGCCGTAAAGCGCGATCGATAGGGAGGCCCTGCCCCGTCGTTTTTCCTGCCACGGTCAGCCGGGCTGATGTCGACCGGCCGGATGGTTTTGCCCTTTTGCTGGAACACGACGTCAGCCTTCTCCGCGAAGTATTCATCATCTCCGCAGACTTGCACTTCCACTTCCATGTTCGACATATCCACGACTTTTTGAATAAATTCTTCGGGCATGCGCACATCTTTTTTCTGTTTTTTCGATTCCGCCGCCTCTTGCCTGCCGAAGGCTTCCAGCCGATACCGCTTGGTGCGCAAGATGGCGCTCGCGCCGCAGGGATCCTTCTCAGGATCTGCGCCGACTCTCGTGACCAAAGAGGCCTGTTGCAAAACCTTCTTCACGTCCTCCGGCGAATTGGCCTTTTCCATCGGCGCCCGTCCGGCTTCCAAGGCTTTCTTGGCTTCTTCGGAGGATAACTTGATGTCGATGGCCGAGGCCATTCCGCTGAATCCGCACAGGATCGTTCCCACCAGCAACCCGACCAGTCCCTGGAACATTCGACGCCGAGCTGCCAACCAACTATGAATGCGCATGAGTACCTCCCTGACGCGTCTCTGAATAATGGGCCGCATTGTAAAGGGATGCTGAATGCTACCGCAAGGGATGGTCGGTATGGTCAAGCCAGTCCTGGTGTTAAGGGGTTCCACATGGTCTGCAAGCTGTCGATAGAGGGCGTACAGGTCTGGAAGAGCCTTAAGACTTCCAGCAAGGCTGTTGCAATGAGTACGCTCCGAACACTTGGCGGCGGTAGCAACTGCTACCAAATTCGAGGGAAAGCACTTGGACAAGGAGGGCTTAACCGTGTCGATCAAGGCAAAGCTCAATCGTGTCGTCCGACAGTGGATGGATGAGGAGCTTGAGAAGACGGAAGAGGCATGGGCGGGGAACGGCGCGGTTGATCTGGACGACGTAGACGACTACAAGGACATTCATTATGATCAGCTGGAGCAGGCCGTGGAATCCCTACAGCAGAACCAACAATGGGAGGTGAAGGGTCTCGCGGACGAACTGGTGAGCCAGCACAGCCTTCCCGTAGAGAAAGGCTCATCTGACTACGGGCGTCTCTGTCGTGAACTCCTCAGGGCCAAGGTGGAACTGTTGCAGGAAGAGATTCGGCGGCTCGATGGAGACTTCCAACCTCGTCCAGCCGTTGCCGCCCCTAGCGCGATCTCCTCGTTGCCTTCCGTTCCTGTGGTGGCCCCTG
>JAJONL010000213.1 GCA_021323395.1 Nitrospira sp. | reverse complement strand
CAGACCCATGCTCTAGGCTTTTACGAACGGGCCGGGTTTCACCTGCTCGGAGAGCCGTTCATGGACGCCGGCATCCCGCATCGGAAGATGGTGAAAGAGCTGCTGTTGCCAAGGGTCGGTCCTGAGAGGCGATGATGTCGCCCGCTATCTCCCGACGCCGATCCAGACGCGGGTGTCGTGTCTTCCGACATATGCGCCCGCGCACGCACCACCGTTTGAATAGCAGCGTCTCCCTTGTTCGACCGCGTCCTGAGTAGGCTGATGCTATCATCTAAATGCGGGTTGGCAGCCTCCTTCAATTCGCACTGTTTGAACGCCTCCCACGCCTGAGTGATAAGGGTAGCGGAGTAACCCTCTTCCCTTGCGTGAGCGCCGGCCTGAACATGGTCATACCTTCTTCGAGATGCCGGCTCTGCCTGTCAGCCACAGTCACGAGGCCGACAAGCACTGCAACACCACAAGCGACCGAGGAAAGTCTCGTCGCATACTGCTTCTTCCTTTCCCGCTTAGATTCCTTCCAGGCCCATCATGAGCCGCGCTTCGTCTTATCTGCGTACCATCGTTCTACCGAAATCGAGAACAGGCGTCGTAATCGGTGCCTTCTGGGCGAAGACTTGTATGCCAGCGCTTTACGAACCTAGGGCATAAGCGTTCCATCAAGGAGCGGGGGGAAACGGCGGGTTTCCGGCCAGAGTCACAGTAACGTTCGAATTATCGCGACCTCCGGTCATCGACTTGTTGGATCATCCAGCTAGGCCCACGTCGATCGATTCTTTACAGATCTGGCCTGCTGCCGGTTTCAAAGACACCGAGTTAGGTGTATCAATGAAACCGGAGGTGCGCCATGGAGCGACGCCAGTTTACGCGAGAGTTTAAGCTGGAGGCGGTCAAACTGGTTCGAGAACGCGGTGTGACAGTGGCACAAGCGGCGCGGGATTTGGGCGTGCATGGCACCGTGTTACGTCGATGGGTTCAGGAGTGTGCGGCCGATTCGCAGCAGGCCTTCCCCGGTCAGGGGCAGATGAAACCGGAGCAGGTGGAGATCGAACGCCTCCGACGCGAGGTGACCAAGCTCAAGGCTGAGCGGGACATTCTAAAAAAGCCACGGCCTACTTTGCGAAGGAGTCGCTGTGAAGTGCGGGTTCATCGTGAAGCACCGAGGGAGCTGGCCGACAGCGTGGTTGTGCGAGGCGCTCGGTGTCTCGCGGGGTGGATTTTATGCGTGGCTGATGCGGCCACGCAGTCAGCGCGCTCGTCGCGACGAGATGTTGGGCGCCAAGATCCGGACGAGTTTCCTGCAGAGCAACCGGACCTACGGCGCGAGACGAGTCTGGCACGACCTCCTGGCCGAGGGTGAGGTGTGCGGCCTGCATCGGATCGAGCGACTGATGCGGCAACAGGCCTTGCGGGCGCGGCCCAGACGACGGCGGCTGCCCGCCGATGCCGGCCCGCACTCGCCGGGCACGGTATCGCCGAATGTGCTCAATCGCCAGTTTGACGCCCCAGCCCCGAACCGCAAATGGGTGGCCGACTTCACGTATCTCTGGACGGCCGAAGGGTGGCTCTACGTCGCCGCCGTTGTCGATCTCTTCTCCCGACGGGTGGTGGGCTGGTCGATGCAGGCGACGATGACGGCACAATTGGTCACCGATGCGTTGGTCATGGCCATCTGGCGGCGAGGCAAGCCCGAAGCCGTGTTGCATCACTCAGATCGAGGCAGCCAATATACCAGCGACCCGTTCCAACGGCTCCTGGCGGACCAGGGCCTGGTTTGTAGCATGAGCCGCTCGGGCAACGTCTGGGACAATGGGGCGAGGGAAGCTTCTTCTCCTCGTTGAAGACCGAGCGCACCACCCGTACGCTGTACCACACACGAAATCAGGCGAAAGCCGACGTGTTTGATTACATCGAGCGCTTTTATAATCCCCGGCGGCGGCACTCCACGTTGGGGTATCTCAGTCCGATGGAGTTCGAACGGCAGGCCGAACTAGCGTGGGTTGGTGTCAATGAAACCGGCAGCAGGCCACTTTCTTCGATGCGGCGGTAGCCCACAGGTGCTGAATGCGCATCCAGACCCGCTCGAGAGTTACCCTCAAGGCACGCCCCGAGTACACAAGCCATTCGATGAGGTCACTGCCCTGTTTGCGCACACTGGCTAGGGCTGCCTAATATTTCAGACGATCTTCCCCCTACACTTCATCGATTGAGAAAATATGGTGTGTCGAATCCTCGGCGATAGAGTTTCCACAGGGCCAAGGCGCGTCCCGTACGCCCGTTGCCGTTAGCAAACAGATGGATGCCTTCAAATTATCACCGGCGACCACTCACGAGAGAGACGGTATTCTCCTCAGGAATAGTGGCCTGATTGGTCTCCCATTGCGCACGTCTGAGGGAGCCTTCATTTTCCTGTCTTCTAAATCAGTCTGCTGGTCAACTCTACCCGCGCCCATCGAGTTCATTACTTCCTCCCTAGGGGAGTAGCCGGATTGTCCTTCACTGCGCGCATCGGCCGAGCACATTCCGCTCGTGCTCGGTCAGCGAGTAAGAAGGCCATCTGGTTGCTCTCTCCTCAATCCCTCCGAAGCCGCGCATTGCGTGAGCACAGGAAACTGACGGACCCCTTCTCCCCCTTTCCAAACTCACTTCCCCTTCTCTCAAGATGGGCAGTCTGGTCGATCCTCAGCACGCTCAGCTGGAAGAAACGGGGCAGGCTCTGTTATCTTCACCTTCGCGAGATAAGTCCAGGATAGTGCGCCATTCATGATTCATATCAGATCAGCC
>JAJONL010000078.1 GCA_021323395.1 Nitrospira sp. | reverse complement strand
CAGACAGCCAGGCAGGAAGATGAGCTCTCGATACGCAGGTAGGACTATGGTTTCTGAAGCCTTGCGCGGTTCTTGTCGACGATCGCCACCAGGATCAGCCCGTAGGACAGCAATCGCAGAGAATAAATCAG
This sequence comes from Nitrospira sp., assembly GCA_021323395.1. Classification (GTDB taxonomy): domain Bacteria; phylum Nitrospirota; class Nitrospiria; order Nitrospirales; family Nitrospiraceae; genus Nitrospira_A. The sequence goes on along the minus strand of JAJONL010000078.1, from coordinate 10,178 downwards.
CGGTTCATTCGCCTCCGACAGACTGATGAGCCCCAGCACCGTTCGGCCGACCATCTCGACCCCGAACGACAGCGCGAAGTAGAGAAAGAATCGATCGGCGGTATCCCGCCAGAACTTCCAAAAGAACAAGAACGCAGCCAGGGACCCTAAGGCTACGCCGCCCAGGAGGAAGCTTTTAAGGGCTAGTTCATCCATGTCTCACTCGCCGCTCCGGATCAGACCGATCAAGAGCACCACGATGGCGACGAACGCCAACCCGTGACGCCATAGGCTCAGGTCGATATGAGGAAAGACGATCTTATCGAGCATCAACAGACCGTTATTGAGCGTGGACAACGTAAAATACAAGCCGGTCCAAAACAGCAGACGATAGCCGCTGCGCCGATAACCTCGCAAGAGCAGCCAGGCCGTGGCACAGGCCAGGATCCCGCAGAGTCCATAAATGACGGTCGCCACTATGGTCGCTCCTTTCTGAAATCGAAGGCATCCGGAAACTCTCTGATTCGAAGGCCCTCTTTGGAATGGACGAGCCTGGTCACCGGCACCAGGTGTTTCGCGTAGGCTTCGGCGAGCCGATCCACCATGTGCCTCAGTTCGTCCGAATCCGGCTGGTATTTGTAACGGAGGTCGGCTCTCGTCGTCACCATCAACCGGTCGCCGCACAGCCGGGCCAGGATCGCCGCCGTCCGTTCAGGAGAAATATAGAGACGGGCGGCCATCGCCGCCACCGTCCATTCGGTCTCCTGCTGCTCATGCGCGATCAGGAGCGCCTCCAACTGCGCGATGGAATCGATGCTCGTCTGAATGAACCGCCTGACATCCTCCGGGATTTTTCTAATCGGCATGGCTGGGCTCAATCCCGGTCATCACATGTCTGATCCGGTCAAGCGGCACATGCTCTTCCATCGCTCGCGCCACTCATACCGGCCACACGGCACCGCCAAGTTCAGCGAAAAAGCCATTCTGTCTGTTCTCCGCCGCGACCGCGAGAGACCGACCCCATGATCATCGTTCCCGACGTTTCTTTACATATCCGATCGCTTGCGCTTGTCAGAAACCCTTGATAGTCTAGGAGTCTGTCCGAGTAATCTTTCGTTGCGAGGCGAAGGAGCTGCTGGTAGATGCGAGGCCGCAGGCTCGAAAAAACCGGAAGCGTATTTGCTGGAATACGTTGAGGATTTTTTCGAGCCGAGAACGACGCAGTCTACTGCAGATCATGTGCCGCAGTAGAATGGCATTACTCGAACAGACTCCTAAGAACAGTCCACGGAAACCCGCACGCATGTCCCGTTTATCGACGAAGCTAACCTACGAAGAACTTCTTCTTTTCCCGGGCGACGGGAAGCGCCATGAACTGATCGATGGAGACCACTTCATGACGCCTTCGCCTAATACGAAGCATCAGCGCGTGACCGGGAGACTGCATCATGCGCTGGCCTCGTTTCTCGATCGACATTCACTCGGTGAAATCTTCATCGCACCCTACGATGTCGTGATGTCTCCTCATGATGTATGCGAACCGGATCTAATCTTTGTCTCCACAGATCAGGCCTCGATCGTGACGGACATCAACATTCAAGGCGTTCAATCCTATTGATAGAGATCCTGTCATGCGACAGCCGAAAGCTCGAGGAAATATACAAGCGCGAGCGCTACGCTCAGTTCGGCGTGAAGGAGTACTGGATCGTCGATCCCGATATCGACATCGTAAAAGTGTTCGCCCTCACCGAGCGAGGCTATGGCCAGCCGCACGAGCTACGACTCGAACAGGGAGATGTTCTCACATCTCCTCACTTGCCCGGCTTTTCTCTTCCACTGACCATCCTGTTCAAGCAATAGGACTCAGGCCCCCCACGGCCGCCATGGTGGTGTCATCCTCGGCGATGAACTCAAGGAACTCAACATGTCCCCTCGCACATTAGCAGAAATTATCGCCGTTCCTCCGAACCGCCTCTATCAAATCATCAGCGGCAAACGCGAACTGACCGCCGACACAGCGCTGCGTTTGGCCCGGTATTTCGGCACATCGGATGAATTCTGGCTGAATTTGCAAAAACTGTATGATCTTGATCTGGCGCGGGAGAAGATCGGCCCTGGCCTGAAATCTATACGGCGTCGGCCTCCTCAGCCGGCCGCTTCATAACGCTGGTTCCTCAGTGATCAGCACTCAAGACCCCCCACTCAGGACTTCCCTTTAGTCCTGTTCTCCGTCGAGCAGAGTGCGGCTCCTCGCTTCACAGCGGCGACGATGGCGTCGTACAATTGCTCGCCGACCGCCTCCTTGGACACATAACAGCTCGCACCCGCCTCCAGGAGCCGGGCTTCTACTTGAGCCGGCGTGGAGACGGAGAGCCCGACGACCGTGATGGCAGGCCATTTGGCTTTGACCCGGCGGGTGGCTTCGATGCCGTCCATCTGCGGCATGTTGACATCCATGACGATCACATCGGGCGTCAATAGTTCAGCCATTCCCACGGCCTCTTCACCGTCGGTCGCTTCGCCCACCACAGAGATGTCCTGGTAGGCCTCCAAAATGCTGCGCAGACCCTGCCGCACCATGGCATGGTCGTCGGCCAGAAGGATGCGCAGAACCCTGCCCTGGGCGACATCGGTCGGTGTCGAAAACAGTCCGCCTCCGGAGGCGCGGGACGGCACCGACCGGGACGACTCAGGTTCAGTCACCGGCATCGACGTGGAGGAGGACGCAGGACCAGGCTTGATCTCGGCGTGGGTCACAGCAGGCCAATAGGGAACGATCAGCGCCGCGCAGGTTCCTTGGTTGGCCCCCGACGTCATTTCGAGCCGGCCTCCCATGGCTTCGGTCCTCTCCCGCACGCTGAACAGGCCGAATCGTTTTCGCTGACCATCCTGCGCCAGCATCTCATCGAGATTGAATCCACAGCCTTCGTCTCGCACCGTCACGACCAGATGCCCGTCGCTATTCTTATCGATCGTGACTTCCGCCTGCTTGGTGCCGGCATGTTTCAACACGTTAAACAACAATTCACGGGTCGACTGAAAGACGAGCACGGCCTGATCGTCATCCAGCACGATCTGTTGAATGTTCTTTTTGACCGTCACCGTCAAGCCATGGTTCTGCATCTGGTCCGCCAGCCATCCGAAGCCCTCGAGGAGGCCGAATTCCTGCAGCGCCGGCGGCGCCAATTCGGCGACCAGCGACCGCGTATAGTTCAAGGAGTTGATGATGGCCTGATCCGCCTCCATCAACAGGGCGGTCGGAGCCGCCTCCTTGACATAGACGGACGTTTGACGAACTTTGATGCGGATCAGGACGAGCAGCTGCGCGAGATAGTCGTGCAGTTCTCCGGCCAACCGGCGCCGTTCACGCTGTTCGATCAAGGTCAGTTCCGTGGCCAGGTCCCGAAGTCGCAACTGGGAATCGCGCAGTTCCTGTGTCCGTTCGCTGACGCGCTGCTCCAGGTCCACCGCAATCTTTCGCAATTGTTCTTCAGCCGCCTTGCGCTCAGTCAGATCGCGCGCCACGCGGGCGAAGCCGCTCAATCTTCCCGCTTCATCCTTCATGGCCGTCATGACGACGTTGCACCAGAATGTCGAGCCGTCCTTGCGGACCCTCCATCCTTCGTCTTCATGCTGGCCGGCGGCCGCGGCCATTTCCAACGCCAGGCTCGGATACCCCCGTCCGATGTCCTCCGCAGTGAAGAACGCGGCATGGTTCAGGCCGATCGCTTCGGATGCTTCGTATCCTTCGACGAGGCGCGCGCCGGGGTTCCAGCTCGTGACGGTTCCTTCCGGACTCAGCAGGAGAATCGAATAGTCCCTGATGCTGTCCACCAGCAGGCTGAATCGTTCTTCTCCTTGCCGGAGCGCCTGCAGCTTCACGCGTTCGCGCATGCGATAGAGTTCGACGAACACAGAGACCTTGCTGTTCAACACCTCCGGCACGACCGGTTTGAACAGATAATCCACGGCGCCGCTCGCCAGCCCTCGAAACACGTCCTCCTCCAATTTGTCGACTGCGGATAAAAAGATGATCGGCGTATGGCGTGATTGCTCGCGCTGGCGTATCAGTTCAGCCGCTTCGAATCCATCGACCCTCGGCATGCGGACGTCGAGCAGAATGACGGCAAAATCGTGGCGAAGGACCTGACGCAGGGCCGCTTGCCCTGAATCCGCCGTGATGACCACCCGCCCCGGCCCCGTCAGCAGCGTTTCCATCGCCATCAGACTTCTGGCGTCGTCGTCCACCAAGAGGATTTTGGCCTGAATGTCGGTCATCGGCGGCTCCTTACAAGAAGAACAAGAGCGAATGGCGTATGGCGTATGGCACGGACAAAGACGGAAAGAGCTTATGGCCGATAGTACACAGCGTATAGTCAAGACTCCGAGGCATCATGTCCTGGCTCCCGCTATAAGCCATACGCCATCAGCTATATGCTCCGATTCCGTCACGGCCTTCCCATGGCCTTTTTACGTCCAAAGAGCCAGATCCTGAGGAGCGCCAGCAATTCGTCCGTGTTGACCGGCTTCGCAATGTAATCCGAGGCGCCGGCTTGCAGGCAACGTTCACGATCTCCCTTCATGGCCTTCGCGGTCAAGGCCAAAATCGGCAGGAGCCGATGATTGGGATTCTGCCTGATCTGGCGCATGGTCTCGTACCCATCCATTTCAGGCATCATGATATCCATCAGAACCATGTCCAGCTCGCCGTCTTCTTCGACTTTTCGGATCGCTTCCCGGCCGGTTTCGCAACTCGTCACGTCCATGCCATGCCGCTCCAGCAAACTGGTCAGGGCAAAAATATTTCGCATGTCGTCGTCCACGACCAGCACCTTCTTGCCCACGAGCGCATCATCACTCTGCCGGACCCGTTCGAGCATCTGTTGTTTTTGCGGCGGCAGTTGCGCCACTACCAAATGCAGGAACAACGTCGCCTCATCCAGCAGCCGCTCAGGAGATTGCACGCCTTTCAGCACGATCCCCTGGGATAACTCTCGCAGGTGGATCTCTTCTTCCTCGGTCAGGTCTTTGCCTGTCGACACGATCACGGGAAGGTTGCGCAGGGCCTCATGTTCACGAATGCGTTCCAGAATTTGAAAGCCCGACATGTCGGGCAGCCGCAGGTCCAATACGACACAGTCGAAATGCCGTTCGGAGAGCAGCTGCCAGGCGTCCCTTCCATTGTCCACGGGAACGATGTCCACCTCTTCGTGGCCGAGCAGTTCGCACAGGCTCCGGCTCTCGATCTCATTGTCCTCGACCAGCAGCAATTGCTTGCGTCTGGTTCTCGTGAAGTCGACCAATCGTCCGAACGTGTGGCCCAGGTCTTCGGTGGTGGCGGGTTTGATCATGTAGGCGAAGGCGCCGTGCCCGAGGCCATGCAGGCGTTCTTCCTCCACGGTCAGGATCTGCACGGGAATATGCCTGGTTTCGGGATCCTGTTTGAGGTGGCTCAGGACCGTCCAGCCCAGCATGTCCGGCAGGAAGATATCCAGCGTGATCGCCACCGGCTTGTACTCTTTGGTGAGGCTCAAGGCCAATCGCCCGTGCGCCGTGACGATCCCCTTCAGCCCCTTCTCCCGGACAGCCCCCAGCAACACCCTGGCATAATGGGGATCGTCTTCCACGATCAAGACGGTCGGATCGCCGGGCAGAATAGTTTCCCGGTCGTCCGGAATGTCTTCGAGCCGGTGGGCCTGTTGCACGAGCAACGGGGTGTGATCCTCCAGTTGAAACTTGGGTCGAATCAGTTCCGGTGTGGCGCCCATATAGGCCTCGGGCAGATACAGGGTAAAGGTGCTGCCCTCTCCGGGCGCGCTCGCGAGGCGAATTTCTCCACCCAGCAACATGGCCAATTCCCGGCTGATCGCCAGTCCGAGTCCGGTTCCCCCGAACCGTCGGCTCGTGCCTGCATCCGCCTGTTGAAAGGCCTCGAAGACGATCTTCTGTTTTTCTAAAGGAATGCCGATGCCGGTGTCGCTGACTTCAAAGGCGACCACCGTCGGGACCGTGCTCAACACCGCGTGATCCAAGGTCCAGCCGGCTACGGCACGCCGAATGCGGAAGCTGACTTGACCGTGAGAAGTAAACTTGAACGCGTTGGAAAGAAGATTTTTCAACACCTGCTGCAACCGTTTGAAATCCGTCACCATGCTGCGCGGCAACTGCGAATCGATGTCGATCAGAAAGGTCAGCTGCCTTGCTTCCGCCACATGACGGAAACTGCGCTCGGTCGCCTCCCGCACCTTGAGGAAGAGCACTTCTTCCGGCTCAACCGTGACCGTGCCGGATTCGATCTTGGACAGATCTAAAATATCACTGATCAGATTGAGCAAGTCGGCCCCGGCCGCGTGAATGTTCTTCGAGAACTCCACCTGCTTGGAGCTGAGATTGCGGTCGGGGTTCTCCCCGAGTTGCTGCGCCAGAATCAGAATGCTGTTCAGGGGCGTCCGCAACTCATGCGACATGTTGGCAAGGAATTCGGATTTGTATTTGGAGGCCAAGGCCAGCTCTCGCGCCTTGTCTTCAAGCGCGTGCCGAGCCTGTTCGATTTCCCGGTTCTTCATTTCCACTTCGGCGTTCTGCTCAGCGAGCTGCTGCGCTTTCTTGGCCAGCTCTTCGTTGGTTTGCTGAAGCTCCTTCTGCTGGGCCTGCAATTCGGTCGCGAGGTTCTGCGACTGTTGGAGCAGACCTTCCGTCTGCATCGTCGCCTCGATCGTATTGACCACCACCCCGATCGTCTCCGTCAATTGCCCAAGAAAGCCCACATGGGTCGGCGTGAATTCCGACATGGTCGCAAGTTCGATGACCGCCTTGGTCTGCCCCTCGAACAGCACCGGCAGAACGATCACATTGCGCGCCTGCGCCTGGCCCAGGCCGGAGCGGATTCGTATATAGTCGGAGGGAACGTCCGTGAGCATGATGCGTCGTTTTTCCCGCGCGCATTGCGCCACCAATCCGGCCCCAATCTTCATGTCGTCCGGCACCTCCGCTTCACTCTCTCCGGCATAACTCGCCAGCAGCCGCAGCAAGGGCTTGTCCGCTGTATCGCGCTGGTAAATAGCGCCGTATTGCGCATTGACCAAGGGAGCGAGTTCGGTGAGAAGCAGATCCCCGACCGTCGTGAGGTCGCGTTGCCCCTGCATCATGCGCGTAAATTTGGCCAGGTTGGTCTTGAGCCAGTCCTGCTCGGTATTCTGATCCGTCGTTGCCTGCAAGGTCCGGATCATGACGTTGATGTTGTCCTTGAGTTCCGCCACTTCGCCGCGCGCCTGAACCTGGATGGACCTCGTGAGGTCTCCTTGCGTGACGGCGGTGGCAACCTCGGCGATGGCGCGCACTTGTGTGGTGAGGTTGGCTGCCAGGAGATTCACGCTCTCGGTCAGGTCCTTCCATGTTCCGGGCACACCGGGCACGATGGCCTGTCCCCCCAATTTGCCCTCGGTGCCGACTTCGCGCGCCACCCGCGTGACTTCGCTCGCGAAGGCGCTGAGCTGGGCCACCATGCGGTTGATGACGTCCTTGATCTGCAAAATCTCTCCGCGCACGTCCACCGTAATCTGTCTGGTGAGGTCTCCATTGGCGATCGACGTGGCGACCGTCGACATATCCCGCAATTGGACAGTCAGGTTACTCGCCATGGCGTTGACACTGTCGGTCAGATCCTTCCAGATTCCCGCCACCCCCGGCACGACCGCCTGCCCGCCCAGCTTGCCTTCCGTGCCGACCTCGCGCGCCACCCGCGTGACTTCTGCCGCAAACCCGTTCAGCTGGTCCACCATGGTGTTCGTCGTATCTTTCAACTGGAGAATTTCCCCGCGCACGTCCACGGTAATTTTCTTCGACAGGTCGCCGCTCGCCACCGCGATCGTCACTTCCGCAATGTTGCGCACCTGGGCCGTCAAGTTGCTGGCCATGGCATTCACACTGTCGGTGAGATCTTTCCAGGTGCCGGCGACCCCCGGCACCACCGCCTGCCCGCCCAGCTTGCCTTCCGTGCCGACCTCGCGCGCCACCCGCGTGACTTCCGCCGCGAAGGCGTTCAGCTGGTCCACCATGGTGTTCGTCGTATCTTTCAACTGGAGAATTTCCCCATGCACGTCCACGGTGATTTTCTTCGACAGGTCGCCGCTCGCCACCGCGATCGTCACTTCGGCAATGTTGCGCACTTGAGCTGTCAGGTTTCGTGCCATGCTATTCACGCTGTCGGTGAGGTCTTTCCAGGTGCCGGCGACCCCCGGCACGATGGCTTGACCGCCTAACTTCCCTTCCGTGCCGACTTCGCGCGCCACCCGCGTCACTTCCGCGGCAAAGCTTCTCAACTGGTCCACCATCGTGTTGATGGCTTCTTTCAGTTGAAGGATTTCGCCATGCACGTCCACGGTAATCTTTTTTGACAGGTCGCCGTTGGCCACCGCGATCGTGACATTGGCGATGTTGCGCACCTGGTCGGTCAGGTTGCCGGCCATCAAGTTCACGCTGTCCGTCAGATCCTTCCACACGCCGCTCACGTCGCGCACCTGCGCCTGCCCGCCGAGTTTGCCTTCCGTGCCGACCTCGCGGGCGACTCGCGTGACCTCCGCCGCGAAACTTCTCAACTGGTCCACCATCGTGTTAATGGCTTCTTTCAATTGGAGAATTTCGCCGCGCACGTCCGCCGTGATCTTTTTCGACAGGTCGCCGTTGGCGACCGCGATCGTGACGTAGGCGATGTTCCGGACCTGATCGGTCAGGTTGCTGGCCATGGAGTTCACGCTATCCGTCAAGTCCTTCCAGGTGCCCGCCACTCCGGAGACCGCCGCCTGGCCGCCTAGCTTCCCTTCCGTCCCGACTTCGCGCGCCACCCGCGTAACCTCGGCGGCGAAACTACGGAGTTGGTCCACCATGGTGTTGATGGCTTCCTTCAATTGGAGAATCTCGCCACGCACGTCGACGGTAATTTTCTTCGACAGGTCGCCATTGGCTACGGCGATCGTGACGTCGGCAATGTTGCGCACCTGGTCGGTCAGATTGCCGGCCATGAGATTCACGCTCTCCGTCAAATCTTTCCAGACGCCGCTCACGTCCCGTACCTGCGCCTGCCCGCCCAGTTTGCCTTCCGTGCCGACCTCCAGGGCGACTCGCGTGACCTCGGCCGCGAAACTGCGCAATTGATCGACCATTGTATTGATGGCTTCTTTGAGCTGGAGAATCTCGCCGCGCACGTCCGCCGTGATTTTTTTGGACAGGTCGCCGTTGGCCACGGCCGTCGTGACCTCCGCGATGTTCCGCACCTGCGCCGTGAGGTTACTCGCCATGGAATTTACACTGTCGGTCAAATCCTTCCAGACTCCGCTCACATCCCGTACCTGCGCTTGGCCGCCCAACTTGCCGTCGGTGCCCACCTCACGTGCCACGCGCGTGACTTCCGCCGCAAAGCTGCGCAATTGGTCGACCATCGTGTTGATCGTATCTTTGAGCTGGAGAATTTCGCCGCGCACGTCGGCGGTGATCTTTTTCGACAGGTCGCCGTTGGCCACGGCCGTCGTGACCTCTGCAATATTGCGCACTTGGTTGGTGAGATTGCTGGCCATCGAATTCACGCTATCCGTCAAGTCCTTCCAGGTGCCGGCCACGCCCGGGACGACTGCCTGGCCGCCCAGCTTTCCTTCCGTGCCGACCTCGCGCGCCACCCGGGTGACCTCGGCCGCAAAGCCACGCAACTGATCCACCATCGTATTGATGGCTTCCTTCAACTGTAAAATTTCACCGCGCACATCCGCCGTGATCTTCTTGGAGAGATCGCCATTGGCGACGGCAGTCGTCACATCGGCGATGTTCCGCACCTGCGCCGTCAGATTGCCCGCCATGAGGTTTACGCTTTCCGTCAAATCCTTCCACACACCGCTCACATCCCGTACCTGCGCCTGCCCGCCCAATTTACCGTCGGTGCCCACCTCACGTGCCACGCGCGTGACTTCCGCCGCGAAGCTGCGCAATTGGTCGACCATCGTGTTGATCGTGTCCTTGAGCTGGAGAATTTCCCCACGCACGTCTACCGTAATTTTTTTGGACAGGTCGCCGTTCGCCACCGCGACCGTCACATCGGCGATGTTCCGCACCTGGTTCGTCAAGTTGCTCGCCATCGAATTCACACTGTCCGTCAAGTCTTTCCACGTGCCGGCCACGCCCGGCACCACCGCCTGTCCACCCAGCTTGCC
>JAJONL010000212.1 GCA_021323395.1 Nitrospira sp. | reverse complement strand
TGCCTGGCCGGATGTATGGATGGGGGCGGCCATGACGGCCTTGCTGTTCACGATTGGGAAGTTTGCGATCGGTCTCTACCTGGGGAAAAGCAACGTCGCGAGCGCCTATGGCGCCGCAGGGTCGCTGGTCGTGGTGCTCGTCTGGGTCTACTACTCCGCCCAAATCCTGTTGTTCGGGGCCGAATTCACTCAAGTGTATGCCAATCGAATGGGTGAACGTCTCCAGCCAACAGAGGACGCCAAGGTCGTGACCCCGAAGAAGGCTTCATCGATGGATCAGGCTACTGCGTTAAAACGAAGCGCATAAAAAGCGCTTATCGGGACTCCGAGTCTCGGCCTGGGCCCTTCATTCGCAGCGGGGAGTGACGTATCTCCTCATGGCACCCATCCGTAGTGGAGTAACCGAATTCATTCGCGCAGGGAAGAGTCTGCTCGAAATGAAAAACCTATCTGACGAGGAAGATCAGGCAATCAGGGATATGCTATGGCAACTGAGTATACGGTTTCCGGATCAAGGAGATGATGCAGCGGATTAAACCGTCCAGTCGAAGCTTTGCGGTAAGATTTTATGTGAAGTGCGCTGTCTGGGAACCGATTAATTTACTATTGAGGCGGTTCCGTTTGGCCCAATGCTTATCGATGAACTAGCCAGCCGCTAGCCGCTTCGAGCCCGATTCGTTCTTTAAGCCGTATTTGACAGACAAAGAGGCCTACTGTGGCTGATTCAGTATTTAACGAAAGCTACAGAAGTGCTTTTTTTTATAAAGCTGCCAGCCTTCTGGGAGAGGAATACTTCCTCTCCGTTCTTCTATGTCCGTCAACAATAGTTGCGTGCATGTTGTCCGATCAATGAGAACAAGTTGTCTTCAAGTTATGATGAAATCGTCACAAATGGGCATAAAACCACTAAAGTCTTCGGTGCGCCTCTTGCAGGGTAGCACCGTTATCTTAAATCTGCTCCTTGAACGCCATCCTTCCGTATCGTGGGAGATGGATGTTTCACCTTCAACCAAAAGGAGGGATCCACCATGCATGTCCAACGCATGATTCTTGGATCTGCTTTGCTGATGCTGGCGGGGTGTCAAACCATCGGCGGTGAGAGTATGCCGACCTTGACCCGCACGGGGGAAGTCAAGGACGTTGTTATTCGTGATGTCGTCGAACCGACATCTGTGACGGTCAATCCCGGCGACGAGATTCGCTGGATCAACAAGCGTCAGGGCGCGGTCCGGGTGGTGTTTTTGAATCCCATGACTGAAAATCTTACTTGTCAGCGGAATTTTGGCGGACTGATGGGATTTGGAACAAAGCGCAATGAGTATTCGGCGAAGCTGGGCTCCAATGAGACGGCCAGCCTGTGTTTCCGGGATCGGGGGGAAGTGAAATATGTCGTCAGGGCCGAATCGGCGAGTCATCCTAGCGGAGAACAGAACCTAGCGGGTACCATCTCAATCGGTTCCGAAGACTTAGCGCGCCGACCGGTCGAAAAGCCAGTGGAGAGGAATGCAGGTATTGCAGCCCAGTCCGATAAGGATGAGGCGGCTGCGAGTCGGTAGTGAATACGTTAAAAACACTTCCAGGCGGATCATAAAGTTCATTGGCATCTGTCGCTTACGGACGGATGCCAATGAACCTTCAGCACCGCATCGTAATCTGCGACTCAATCCCAAATACGTTCGACGTGAAAGTCATTTTCTAACTCCTCTTTCGCTCCTAATCGACTGCCTAAGAGTTTTCCAGAGTCCCTAAAGAGGTCGAAAGAGGGGTCGAATATGCCGGAGCGGTCGATGCATTCATCTGAGAACGGGCTTGTACCAGAAAAGATGGGTAATGCCATCCGCGATTCTTTTTATTGATGAATGCAGCATAACTTTCGAGAGAGCACTATTCGCCCGCGCATTTACAGCGGGGGGACGACTCCCGCCAACGTCAACAGATCTGTAACGCGGAATTGACCCGCAGTCGCCGACGGTAAAACCGGTTTCCAGTTTCGCTCAACCGCGAGGTACGATTCGGAGTCCGCTTTTAACAAGCCGAGAAACACTTCGCCGACGATGCGTCCGCCGACGGGTCCCAAACGAAGGCCACCCTCCATCAGTTCTGCCTCTTTCAAAATATAAAACCATAGCGGCGTGCTCGGGCGACCGCCTGTCCTGAGGGAAGACCGAAATTGACGTGGCGCATTAGATTCCGAGAGGCCAGGGATTGCACGCCATCTGACGGCATGCCCGGGGATGTGCCCCGCGTGCCTAGCAACTCAAACAACACCGTGGAGAGCTTGGTGTCGATTGTTTTGTTCGGCCTGAAATTGCCGTCGCCGAAATTAAAGAAGGTCTGCCAATCGACAAAGCGGCGCGGTGCCCTTTTGCCTCCCCGAAGATCGCCAGGATCGGGGTCGTTGGGATCCAACGATTCCAGGAATGCAAAGCCGAAAAATGGTGATCCGTTATCGGGGCCGAAATTCAAGCGATAGCTCGGCCGGACCTGCGAATGGCCAAAACGATAGGCCGCCACGGAGAACTCAATTGGAATCTGGGGATTTCCACGTTTATTCAGAAATCGTGAATCGGCCTCGCGAAAAAAGCTCGGTCCTTGGCGCAGAATGTCGTCGACACGCTCCTGGCCGATCGTCAGCGGCAAAAATTCATGAAGCACGATCCACTGATAATGCCATCGAACCAGCCGTTGGGCCGTTTTGAAGATCTGTTCTGACGACAGTCTGCCGGCTCCCGGCTTGGCGCGCAGGTGATCGACGACCGCATTATGAAAGCGCAGCATCGCCAGATGAAATTGGCTAATGATGACGTTTTCATCGTTCCGACTATCGCCGATGATCGCCGTGTTGTTCACGTCGCGGGGGACATCATACCGAACTGCCCCTTTGCGGGACATGGTTTCAGAGCCGGGAATGACTTCCACAAGGAACTTGATGTTATCGGAGCTCCGATCGTACAACTCCGGTGACGCTTGGGGACCGTTTCCATACACACTGTCGAGATCAAAGGCGGCGGTGCGGAAATTCGTGGTGCGCCTTGGATCCGCCGGCTGCAAGAGAGGGGATTTCGGATCCAGCGTGAGGTCGTGATCGATGAACTGGCCTAAGAACGTCACCCCGGCGGTCATATTCAGATTATCGTGATTGTTTGGACTAAAGACACCAGGATTCAGGATTGATTGAATGGGATCGGACATGAGATCCTTCGCATCAAGGGGACCATCCTTTTCACCCAATTTCTTGGCTGTTTCTCGGACCTCATCGGTTGCGGGAGCAAATGGCGGCAAACCGGGAAACATGCGGGTGAACGAATCGTCCGCTCGGGCCGGTTGTCTCGGAGCGGCGAGGTCGATAGTGTTCCGGTCCGCCGCTAAAGACACTGCGGGCAAGAGGAGGGATAGGTAACCGATTCTCATGACGAGACCGGACCAAGTTTGCAAACGATGTCGTGTCAGCATATGCCCCTCTCCTATGTAACCCGGGATGGAATACCCGGCCAAGTTTTGACCGAACAGCGACTGAGCGCCCCTCTCTTGGAGTGAGCAGCGCGCATCGCCTGATGCGCCATCTATGCCGTGCAGGACCTTTTTTTCACCTCATCTGGCCCTGCGCTTCAACCTGATGGAGCAGGAATCCTGCTTAGACGAGACGCATTGGTACTCGGTTCGCCCGCACATCCAGCAGTGCCACACGGTCACGTTTTTCACCTTCACCAACCCACCTTGAACCACCAGCTGTTCTTCGCACATGGCGTTCCCACAGCGTTCACAATTCATCTCGGATCTCCTCGATGTTTCAATAACGCAACAAGAGTCAACTCCCCGAGAAACTATACTGTACGCATGGCTATGGCATCGTCATGGTGAAGGCCCCGTCCTGCTGCGGGATATTCGTTTTCCCAAGCTCACTGATGGTGCCACAATCCACTTCGCGAAACTCCACCCCGAAGTGCGCATCGCCGACCCATCGTACTGTCGCATTTGTGATTATGCGTGCCTGTTTCGCGGTCGGAATCAAGAGCACCACGAGTTGCATGCCCACCGTCACAACACGTGTGCCACGAAGGCATCCGCCACGCCTGGTGAAATTTTCGGTCATGCCGCTGGCATGGAAATCTCCATCGGAGTAATAGGCCACGCAGGAGAGTGGAGGCCGGAGGTCGCGTCGTTTGTTTGGATGAGATGCCATGAGCAACCGGTGAAGTACTTGATGCCCAAGCTGGCATCCTAGATTGTGAGTATGCGCTTACGATTCAATCATTCTATAGCTACGATATGTTCCTCCATTCCTCAGAAGGGCTACGTACTTGTTAAAGAAAGGCAATGAGGGGTCATGGGATCGGCCAATTCTTCACGAGGAGCAAGAATACCGCGGAAGCAGGAGATATGAATCAATGAAGATATTCAATCCCTGGCCACAACTGATACCCGATGAGGCATCGGTCGTCCGCCTCTGTTCAATGGAGCTGTATCAGGTTGGGAGTGAGACCGAAACCGATGGGAATGGTCAATTAGAGGCAAAGGCAGCGAAGACGCATCGCTGGTCTCGAAAGCAGGCAAGATAGGATCAACGCGGAAATGCGACTCTCGCCGCCGCGCCGTCCTGCCCGATCCAGGCTTTCCTCAATGGCTTGTCTGGCGGAGTCTCACTGCTACTCGGATGCGTGTATCGAACCGTTTAAGGGGATGGTTGATTGTGGCCCCAGCCCGGATCCAGCGTGGTTGCGGGATATTTGCCCGGGACTGTGAGCAGGTGGTGAAGGAGCGTCGCAGCTTCGGATTCCCCTAACTGGTGATTCCTGCAACGGCGAACGAGACGACGAAGGGCAAGCTGATTGAGCTTGCTCTGCTGCCTATTAGTAAAGGCGTCAGATCCCCCTCCTAAGAATTATTCAACTGACTCTCTTCTCATGCTATCTTCTTCCCTCGCTCATAGTTGATTTG
>JAJONL010000077.1 GCA_021323395.1 Nitrospira sp. | reverse complement strand
GATCGGCGATTCGAGAACCGCCGCGCTCGTTTCGAAAACAGGATCCATTGATTGGCTGTGTCTTCCCCAGTTCGACAGCTCGTCAATGTTGAATCGATTGCTGGATCAAGAGCGTGGCGGGCATTTTACGATCACCCCGCTTGCTCCCTTTTCCGTCCGTCGCGCATACCAAGGCTCGACGGCGGTGCTGATGACAGAATTCCAGACGGACGAAGGGGTTGTCCGCATCACCGACTGCATGCCGATTCTCCCAGAGACTAAGAAATCCACCCGGCTCTTTCCCTTCCGGAGTGTGCTTCGATACATCGAAGGCGTTGAAGGAACCGTGGAGCTACAAATTGTCTTCAAACCGAGACCCGACGATGGTCGTCTCGTTCCAACGTTTCACACACGTGGTGCCAGCGGCTATTGTGTCGACCTTGGAAGCCGCCTGCTCCAGTTGTCGACCAAGGTTCAGCTCTCCCTGAAGAGAGGAGAACTGGAGGGACGAGTCGCCGTGAGTGCAGGCCAGCGACATGCCCTATGGTTGACGTATTCGGAAGATGCGCCCGCCGTCTATCCGGTGTTGACAGAGGCGGAATTGGCCATTGAAGAGACCAGCCATTTTTGGAAGAACTGGGCCGAAGCCTGCAGCTATCACGGTCCGTACCGCCAATCGGTGCTCCGCAGCGCGCTGACGCTGAAACTACTCTCATTTGCTCCTTCCGGGGCGATTGTCGCGGCTCCGACCACCTCGCTTCCCGAGGTCATCGGCGGGATCCGCAACTGGGATTATCGATATTGCTGGCTGCGTGATGCGTCCTACACCGCCCACTTGTTTTTCCGGATCGGCTTCCCAACCGAAGCGATCGCCTTCGTGCGGTGGCTGGTGCATGCGACGGCCCTGACCTATCCGGAACTCCAAGTGCTCTATGACGTTTACGGAGAAGCCTCTCTTTCCCAAGCCGACCTGCGCTTTCTGGAGGGGTATCGAAAATCACAGCCGGCCCGGGTCGGAAATCAAGCCCATACACAGTTTCAGTTGGATGTGTATGGAGAAGTGCTCGATAGCCTGTGGCTCTATGTCGAAGCGGGAAATGAGCTCGATAAGGAAATGCGTCGACGACTGGGCAGGATGGCCGACCTCGTCAGTTCTCAATGGACCTGTCCGGACCATGGCATTTGGGAAATTCCCAACGGACGGCATTATGTGCACTCCAAAGTGATGTGCTGGATGGCGCTGGATCGGGCAGAACAGATTGTGCACAAGCTGGGCATGCGGACTGATGTCCGGAAATGGCAGGAAACGCGCGAATCAATCCGGCGGACAGTCTTAGAGGCCGGATATTCACAAGAGCTCCAGAGCTTTGTCCAAACGCTGGGAAGCGCTGAGGTCGATGCGACCGCCTTGACCTTCGCGCAAACCGGCTTCATCGAACCCGATGACGCCCGCTTCATCTCAACGGTGCAAGCCATTCGCCAAACCCTCACGCGAGGAGACCTTGTGTACCGGTACCGAAGCAATGATGGTCTGGAGGGAGATGAAGGAGCGTTCCTTCCCTGCAGCTTTTGGCTTGTTGAGGCGTTAGTCTTGATAGGACGGCGGGAGGAAGCCATGCAGCTATTTGAGCGACTTCAGAAACGGGCCAATGACGTGGGATTGTATTCTGAGGAGATGGACGTATCGACAGGAATGATGCTGGGAAACTTTCCACAGGCCCTGACTCACCTTGCCCATATCGGCGCAGCCTTGCGGTTGAATCAAGGCTGATAAAAGGCTCCTAGCACTATCCCATACGCGATATGAGCCACAACGGTCGCCAGCGGAGTTTGATAGCCATAGTTCATCGCGAGGAACCCTGGCGGCTCCAAGAGCCGTGTCGGCTCCGGTCCCTGAAAATCTGACGCCATCCGGGGATGGCCACCGGGAAGAAGCGGGAGAACGACGATCAACACAAAAGCGGCATGCGCGAGCCCCATCAGCCCACCTAACCACCATGTGGCAAAGCCGAATCCATGAAAGAACGCGACATAGAGAAGCGCCATCCACCACCCATTAACAAAATGGATGATGAAGCCGATTACCTTAGCCCGGTCACGGTCGGACGTGACCATGGTTCCCAGCAGAAAGGGAACGTCCATGCGTGTAAGATGTAGCGCCTGGCTGGCCCGCATGAGTGTAGTCAGCAGGCCGGTAGCCAACAAGCCCCAAAGCAATATTTCTAAGATCTTCACTCCTGTCTCTTCCCTCGGAGAGTATCGTGACCTCGGGAGTGTAATGTCATGATAAAAACACCTTAGTCATGGCGGTCGGTTTGCAAGACGAACGGGAAGCGGAAGATGACCAGCATCCCACTCGAGGCGCGTGTGCGTGTACGTCAAGTCGACAAGACGTTCTCGATGAGATCAACCGAGCACACCAAGGCTCGCTGACGCGGCTTGGATTCATCAACCAAAGAAGCAAGGCGGCAGCTCTTCCTGCAGCCCTAGGAGCCTGTCCGAGTAATCCTTCGTAGCGAGGCGAAGGACTTGCCGACGGATGCGAGGCCGCAGGCTCGAAAAAACCGGAACCGTATTCGCTGAATACGTTGAGGATTTTTACGGGCCGAAAACGAGGCAGATGCCGGCAGATCCTTCGTCGCAGCAGAATGGCATTACTCGGACAGGCTCCTAACGCAGCCCGCTCTTGGTAACACGCTCGCGCTCGTTCTGCGACACCATGGGCTTCTGCGGCTCCACGGCAATGCCATGTATGTAAACCAGTTCACCGCCCAGCCAGCCAGACACACCCAGCATGGCAACGGCGACGACCGACAGTATGACAGGCAGGACGGCGCCGGGCTCACTCTCCATACGAAGCCACAGATTGATCGCGAAGAGGACGACGATGGAAAGATTGATGAACATATGCCATTGACCGATCTTCTTGACGGCCGGGTCGGTGAGCGACCGGTAATCAAGGTATCCGGGGACCGCGGCGGCGATGGCGCCGAGCAGGCCTCCCGCCATTGTGTAAAAGGCCATCTGGTTCCATACAGTGCCTCCCCAGCCCATCGCGTACATCACATCGCAGACTAAGGAGAAGATCCAGAGGGCAATCGGAAAAGGAATCAACATCGGGTGGATCGGATGCTTGTGAAAACTGGCTGGACTGACCATGATAATCTCCTTTTTCTTGAAGGGGATGAACTCTCTTTCATCGCCTTCCCGTCTATCCACTCTCACTTTAACGATCACTATACGTATTATCACTCATCCGCGCACACTAGGGACATCCCTTGTCCGGAGCGAAACACGCCCGCTTGAAGATCGCCTATCAAGCACCTCTCGGAGCTGGCACGGTCGGAAGGAACCTCATTTTTTCGCTGTAGGACGCAGACGACGTCCCCGGTACGGCCCACCGCCAGCAGCAGAATCACCCTGGCCCGCCGTGCATCTTCGGCCCGTTCGGTGCGACTCGTCGCTCGCCTCGTCAGGTCCATTCCTTCGCGTTTCGTCAGGTGTTCGTGTTCACCATACACACGATTATAATTTATGAATGGGCGTTAGAGTCCACTATTCGCCCTGGATCGGAATGTAGAGAATGTTGCCTTGGCGATTGATGAGCAGAAGGGCGAGGTCGGTGGAACGAAACGGCTCGGCGAGCCGTTGGAAGGTGGCGAAGTTCGGAATCGGCTGACGATTGAGTTCGAGAATGAGGTCGCCTGGCTGGAGACCGGACACTTCGGCCAGACTGCCTTCTTCGATATCCGTCACGACCAGTCCGCTGTTGACGGGCAAATCCATTTGCCGCGCCAAGGCCGGGGTAATATCGTCGACAATCACGCCGGCCAAGGGATTCGTGCTCGTGCTGGCGGCATCGGCCGTCTGGTTTTTCTTGATCCGTTCCCGCGGGGCTTCTTGCACCGTGAGGTCGGTCTGCATCAGCCTGGCGTCTCGGATCAATTCAATCCGGTGTTTGCTGCCGATGACCGCCGTCGCCATCAAGTTGCGCAAATGGCCGCTGTCCATGACATCACGCCCGTCGAAACGCACGACCACATCGCCGCGCCGCAACCCGGCCCGCTCAGCCGATCCCTTCGCCTGCAGGTCGGTCACAATGGAACCTTTGACATCCGGCAGATGAAAAATCTTGGCTAACAACGGCGTAACATCCTGCGTGGAGGCGCCCAGAAACCCCCGCACCACGCGGCCGGTCTTGATGAGACTCTGCATGGCGGTTCTCGCCATGTTGCTGGGAATCGCGAATCCCACGCCGACGCTGCCACCGGTCGGGCTGGCGATGGCCGTATTGATCCCCACCACTTCGCCATTGATGTTCACCAATGCCCCGCCCGAGTTCCCGGGATTGATGGGCGCATCGGTCTGAATAAAATCTTCCACGTCGGCCACACCGACATCGGCGCGCCCGACGGCGCTCACAATGCCGAAGGTCACCGTGCGACTCAATCCCAACGGATTGCCGATCGCCAGCACGAAATCGCCGACAGCCAGGGCGCTGGAATCGCCCCACGCCGCAGTGGGAAGACCGGTCGCGTTAATCTTCACAACCGCCACATCGGTTTTCGGATCGGTGGCCACTACTCGACCTTTAAATTGTCGGCGATCGGCCAGAATGACTTCCACATTTCCCGCATCGGCCACGACATGGTTGTTGGTGATGATGTATCCGTCGGAGGAGACGATGACGCCGGAGCCTTGACCATATTGCCGACGAGGCGGCACGTCTTTGAACATGCCGAACGGAAGGCCTTCATCGCTGAAGGTTTGATCGTGCACCATGACCGTCGATGCAATACTCACGACGGCAGGAATAACTTTGGCTGCGGTCGTCCGCACCTGAGTCTGCAAGTCCCCGATCGTGTTGACCGGCGTTGGACGCGCCGGCAGAGAGGCAGCTCCGGCCACGGCGGCGTGCCCGAACGACGAGAAACCGAGCCACGCGCTGAACAGCGCTGCAGCGAGCATGAACCGACAAGACCTTGGAGCAGGCATGGAACCGCACATCCTTTGAAACGGCGCGCCCCGGCTTATCCCGTGCCAAGGGGGGCTACGCTCAGAATTCATAAATCGGCATGCCGGAGACGCAAGGCATTAGAGATGACCGACAGGGAGCTAAAGGTCATCGCCGCGCTGGCCAACATCGGACTGAGAAGGATGCCGAAAAACGGATACAGCAGACCGGCTGCGATTGGAACCCCGACCATATTGTATACAAAGGCGAAAAAGAGGTTCTGCCGGATATTGCGCATCGTCGCCTTGCTCAAGCGGCGCGCCCTGGCAATCCCTCGCAAATCACCCTTCACCAAGGTGACGCCGGCATTCTCCATGGCAATGTCGGTTCCAGACCCCATGGCAATACCGACGTCGGCCCGCGCCAGGGCCGGCGCATCATTCACTCCATCGCCGGCCATCGCCACGACGCGGCCCTGCTTCTGAAGATCCTGCACGATTCGGCTCTTTTCGTCGGGTTGCACGCCGGCCATGACCTCATTCAATCCCAACTCCTTCGCCACCGCTTGCGCCGTGACGGCATGATCACCGGTCACCATCACCAGCTTGAGACCTTCTTGTCTCAAGACATGCAACGCCTCCGCCGTAGACCCCTTGATCGGGTCGGCCACGCCGAGCAATCCCACAGGCTGGCTGTCGACCGCGACGAACATCACGGTCTGCCCCAGCTGCCGCATCAATTCGGCATTCGCTTCCAAGGCGGCGAGGGCCGATTCGTCATCCATGCGGAGTTCCCGCAGGAAATCCACCGTCCCCACCGCCACTCGTCGGTTCCCGACCGAGGCCAGCACGCCTTTTCCCGCGTTCGACGTGAAATGAGTGGCCTGTTCAAGCGTGATGCCGCGAGCCACGGCGCCATTGACAATCGCGCCGGCCAACGGATGCTCGCTGCCTCGTTCGACCGAAGCCGCCAGTTGCAGCAAATCCTGTTCCGACCAAGGCGGCACGGCGCTCACGACGCGGAGTTTCGGCTTGCCTTCGGTGAGTGTGCCGGTCTTGTCGAAGACCAGCGTGTCCACCTTTTCAATCGTCTCCAACGCCTCGGCCTGTTTGAATAACACACCGGCCGCTGCGCCACGCCCCGTTCCCACCATGATGGACATGGGTGTCGCCAATCCAAGCGCGCAGGGACAGGCGATGATCAGCACCGCCACAGCGTTGAGCAAGGCATGCGCCAACCGCGGCTCAGGCCCGACCCATGCCCAGGCCAGGCCGGTCACGATCGCCACGCCGACGACGATGGGGACAAAATAGCCGGCCACGACATCGGCCGTTCGCTGGATGGGCGCGCGGCTGCGTTGCGCTTCGGCCACCAGCTGAACGATATGCGACAGCAACGTGTCAGCCCCCACGCGATCGGCCTGCATCACCAGACCGCCCGAGCCGTTGATCGTGCCTCCCGTCACCCTGTCACTGACGGTTTTCTCTACCGGCAAAGATTCGCCCGTCACCATCGACTCATCGAGCGACGAGGTCCCTTCGAGAATATGACCGTCGACCGGCACCTTCTCACCGGGCCGCACCCGCAGACGATCTCCGACTTGCACCTGGTCAAGCGCCACGTCTTCCTCTTGCCCGTCGTCACGCAGCAATCGGGCGGTTTTAGGGGCGAGGCCCAGGAGGGACCGGATGGCCCCGGTGGTGCGACTTCTTGCCTGCAGTTCCAACACCTGACCGAGCAGCACCAGCAGGGTAATCACGGCGGCAGCTTCGAAATACACCGGTACGGCCCCATTCTCCAGACGAAACGATTGTGGAATCGACGAGGGAAACAAGGTCGCGAAGGCGCTGTACAGATAGGCCGTGCCGGTGCCGATGGCGATCAACGTAAACATATTGGGGCTGCGATGCACGATCGACGCCCATCCGCGCCGGAAGAACGGCCAACCGGCCCAGAGGACAACCGGTGTGCTCAGCACGAACTGTGCCCACGTGGACCATTCGTCCGACACCACATGCTGCATGGGATGACCGGGAAGCATATGCGACATGGCCAGCACGAACACGACCGCCGTCGGGACCATTCCGATCCACAAACGCCTGGACATGTCCGTCAATTCAGGATTCTGTTCTTCCTCGAGGGTGACCGTCTTCGCCTCCAGCGCCATGCCACATTTGGGACAGGCGCCTGGCTCCGCTTGCACGACTTCCGGATGCATTGGACAGACATACTCCGTCCTTGTCGGCAAGGGTGACGGCGAAGCCGGCTCCAGCGCCATGCCGCACTTCGGGCAGGGCACCGGTTTCTCCTCCAGCACCTCAGGACACATGGGGCAAATGTACTTACTCCCCGGAACAGCCAGGGCGGTCGAAGCGACTCGTTTCGAGGAGGCTGGATTGAGATATCGCTGCGGGTCAGCGCGAAATTTGTCCCGGCAATCTTGAGAACAGAATGAGTAGGTCTTGCCCTGATGCGTATGGGATCCAGCCGCCCTAGCTGGGTCCACCGTCATGCCGCAGACCGGATCGATGACGCCGGCGGTCTTCTCGCTCGACGCTGGTGGCGCCAGCATGGGGAGAGGTGTTCCGCCACGAGGCCCGATCTCGGTCTCAGGCGTTGCCGTGCTAGGCCTCAGATACCGAGCGGGATCGGCTCGGAACTTTTCGAGACAGCCCTGACAGCAGAAGTAATAGGTCTTGTGCTCGTGCAGATGAGACCCCGCCGCCGTGGCCGGCTGGACGGTCATCCCGCAGACGGGATCAATTTCGCCGCCGCCGGCCGGTTGATTCTCCGTCGGCTGCATCATGGGGAGTGAGCGGCGGCCCGGCGCCGAGTCAGTCGCCGCGGCTCCTGAGCCTTTTTTGACATACTGCTCCGGCGCCCCGCGAAAACGGTTGAGGCAATGGGTGCTGCAAAAGTAGTAGGTCACGTCGTCGTAATCGAAATGGCCCGCCGCCATGACCGGCTCCACTCTCATTCCGCAGACGAGATCAGTCGCCATTCATCACTCCGCTGGGAAGCGAAGAGCTTATGGCCGATGGCATATAGCATATAGTCAAGAGCCGGGAGAAACGAACATTCCGTCACTCCCTTATCTCCTGCTATAAGCCACCAGCCATCAGCTATTTGCTCCGATCATTTTCTCGTGCCGTCACCATCCAGAATACTCTGAATCACCACCTTTAAATTCTCAGGATCGATCTGCTCCACCTTGATGTTGCCGTCCAATAACACGGTGGGAGTCTGTTGCACTTTGATCCGATCGCCCCATTTGCGGCCCTCTTCAAAGGCCCTCGCCGGCTTGGCGCTGGCCAGCCCCGCCTCGAAGGCAACAGGATCGAGGCCCACCTCGCGAATCAGCAACTCACGAATCGTCCGGTCGATGATGCCGATCTTGTCGGTATGGATGATCCGGAACAGCACCCGCTTCATCTCATCGCCCTTGCCCATGCTCTTGGCCTGTTCGTACATGTCGAACGCCGTCGGCAGCTTGCCTGGCATGACCGGATATCCCACCATCGTCACGTCCAGTTTTTTCCCGAATTCCTTTTGCAGCAACGGCACACCTTCTCCATCAAACCGGTGGCAATGGGGGCAGTAAAAATCAGCGAACTCCACCAGCTGCACCTTGCCAGGTTTGTGCGTCGACACTTCATCCTTGAGGATTTCGTACTTGCCTTTGAGTTCAGTTTTGCCCGCCCAGGCGGCTCCGGCGAATACCAACGCCGTCATTACCGCCATGGTCCCGATCAGATGACCATACCCTCTACGAATTCTCACCATACGACCCGCTCCTTTCTCACCGCGTTCGATTCGATCTCTTCCTCGGCATTATAAACAATGCTCGCTCTTTTGTGCCTCTGGTATAATGCCCGCGATGCAGGGCAAACTTCTACAGGGGATTGTGACGCTCTCGATCGCCGCGGTTTTCTCGGCCTGCGCCGCTACGAGCGACCCCATCGATCAGGCGCAAACCGGCCCCCCGACCCCGCCCTTCGACCAGGTCAAGAGCGCCCCTGATTCGTTCAAAGGACAAACTCTGGTGCTCGGCGGGCAGGTGCTGGGAGCCAGGCGTCTGAAAGACGGCACTCGGATTGAGGTGCTTCAGCTTCCGCTCAACGACGCGCAACAGCCGACGCTGGACCTTATGAAATCCCAGGGGCGCTTCATCGCCATCCAGCGAGAGTTCCTGGACCCCGCCACGCTACCCCACGGAACCTTCATCACGATCACGGGCGAGGTCACCGGTTCCATGACCATGCCGCTCGACGAGACCGACTATTCCTACCCGGTCATCGATGTGAAAACCCTCCACACCTGGATTCCATCGCAAGATTCCAATCAATGGAGAGGCCGCCCCTATCCCTATCCCTACTACGGTCCATTCGGCCATCCCTTCTGGGGGCCGTACGGGCGGTTTCCCTACTACTGGTAATATTCGACTGGAATTCCCTCACCCTTCATCACCGAATAGCCTTACGGAAACACCCCTGCCGGATGGATGGCTCGATCCAATCTCCGGGGGCCCATTGACACCACAACGCCCCGTCCATCTGAAGCATGAAGGGCGCGCGCGTATAATCAGAATGATTCGAGCGTTACTTGATCATAATCAACTTGCCGCCTGGCTGCTTGTACCAGCAGGGAACGATGCCGGTGACTTAGCGATGGGCGGCGGTCAGCGTCGTCAATCCGGATACAGGTCGTTCAGTCCACCCACATGACGGTCAAACCCGTGGGTTGAGCTGCGTCGCGCTGTTTGGCATCGCTGTGATGAAGGGAATCGTCATCCCCGAAGCATCTTGGAATACAATTGCTGACGAAATATGCAGGTCATCGAGCGTTCGCACGTCTGCTTTTCTCCAGAGTGTTGTTCAGTAAAAACTGTTCGCCCAGTCTCGTTTGAGAAAGATTCAATCGAGATGGGATCTGAGAAACCGCTCCAGCTCAGTGAACACCTGCAGGCGATCCCCTTCACGGCTGAAGGCATGATCGCCCAAGGGCAGTTCGACGTAGCGATAGGTCGTGACCTTGGCCGCTTTGAGTGCTTCGGCCATGTCCCGACCATGGGATATGGGCACGACTTGGTCCATGGCGCCATGCATCAGCAGAAGCGGCGTGCGAAGATCCTGCGCATGGTACAGAGGAGAGGTATCCCGCAGGCGATCGCGATCATTCCACCAGGAACCGGTACGCGCTTCGACCATCTGCTTGTGATTCACATACCACCGGCTGTCTGCCACGATCTGCAACAAGTCCGTCACGCCACCCACACTCGCGGCGCAGCGATAGAGATCCGGCGTCTTGACCGCGCCCATCAAGGCCGCATACCCCCCGTAGCCTGCGCCGACGATGCAGATCCGCTCTGCGCTCGCGAGACCGGTCTGGATCGCCCATTGCGCGCTGTCGGTAAGATCGTCTTGCATCTCAAGGCCCCAGCGCTGGAACCCGGCCTGCAGGAATTCCTCGCCATACCCATCGGAGCCGCGAAAGTCGACCTGCAAGACCGCCCACCCCCGGCTCACGAACCACTGGGTCCAGTAGTTGAACGCATCGCGCTCGTGGGAGGCCGGGCCGCCGTGGGGAAACAGAATGAGGGGAAGGCCTTGAGGAATTTTGTTGTCCGGTGTGGTCACGAAGGCGTGCAGTTCTTTTCCATCGCGG
>JAJONL010000211.1 GCA_021323395.1 Nitrospira sp. | reverse complement strand
GCCGGAGACGACGATCTTTTACAGGACCTCAAATCCCTGCTGGTGGGGAGCCGCGTGGACTATACGATCTTCTGGCGTGAGCTTGGGACCTTTTCATCCGCTGCAGGAGCCACCAATGAACGGCTGCGCGAGCATTTTTTGAATCCTGATCGGTTTGATGTTTGGGCCGGACAATATCGCGATCGGCTGCTGAATGAGCGGAGTCGAGACGATGAACGCCGTGGCCGAATGGATCGGGTGAATCCCAAATACATCTTGCGTAACTACCTCGCTCAAGGGGCCATCGAGAAGGCCCAGCAGAAGGACTATTCCGAGATCGATCGGCTGTTGCGGCTGCTCCATAATCCATATACCGAACAGTCCGGTATGGAGTCCTACGCCGCCGCGCCTCCGAACTGGGGCAAACATCTAAGCGTCAGCTGCTCGTCGTAGCGCCTTTTCATCAGTCAATACTTCCATTTCCATTTGTGTGCATTATCCATTTAGATACGCGTTGTATCCAGGCCGATACAGTGGCCTACGTAGAGCTACGTCGTCATGTGCGAAAACCGGTCAATTCATCTGAGATTCAACCATCGGAGAAGTGGCACAGTCCATGCTGAATCCACTTAGTGGTAACGGGGTAGAGTGGGGCCTTGAGCCGTTGAAGCAAGGGATTGCGCATGGCCTTCAAGGGAGACGATTCCACCTTTTCATTGGCCACGACGGTCACCCTCGCCCTCGCGGTGGCCGCCATGGTGTTCACGAAGGAGCCGCTGCAGAGTTCTCGACCCTCTGGAAACGGCTCAGGTCTTCATGGCGCGGCCGGCGAACTCAAGGTCCAGGCCAGGTTGTGGGAAGATCCCTTCGCGGCGGTCGAGAAGGATCTCGAAGCTCAGAACCAGATCAATGTCCAGGTGTTTGCCGACGGCAAGAAGGTCGAGCTGGTGACTGCGACGGTCGCACAGCAGCTGCAGCGCGACGACGGCCTGAAGAGTCTACACAGCAGGATCAACGCAGCCGACAGCAAACAAATTCTGGCGTTGGTTGTGATGGCCCAGGGCGGTTCGTCGGTCGAAGACAGCGAGGCACGTATCCGCGACCGGTATGCGGTGGGTGCGGCCCTGGAGGTGGGCTGTTTCTCCCCTGACAAGGGCGAGTCTCTGTCGTACTTCATGTGGGATTTTTCGGCAACAGTCCAGGCCGAATCCGTCGGTGCATCGAATCGGGTCAAGACTTCGTCATCCCCGCAAGCGAAAAAAAGCCCCCCACGACAACATACGCCTTACGAGTGGTACAGCCGGAACGCGATCGGTACCTGTTCTGACTCGGTCAAAGACTTTCGCAACGTGTTGGTCCTATGGGTGAAGGCGGGGGAAGACGAAGACGGGATTCTAGCCCGTATCGATGCCCTGATTTCAAAGCTCGACACAAATCCATCTAAGCCCAAGAAGGAACCGGTCAAGCTTCCATTCCAAGTGAAGCTCATCGGTCCTCGTACTTCATCGGAATTTCGGCGCGTGCTCAAGGAAATAGAGAAGCGTCTGGCGCCTAAAGAAAATGGACGCGACACGATAGCCAAGTATGGCTGGCAGAAGCCGGGCAAGATGCTCCCAGTGTATTCCCCATGGGCCACGGCCCCGCCAGGTCTTCTGGCCTACGGGTTGAAGGACAAGATCGATAGAGAGGCCTGCGGTTCTTATCATGAGTGCAAAGGGACGTTCGACGGGTTGCTGACGGCGGCTGGTCTTGATTCTTCCTATCGCGTCACCAGCGACGACATTCTTTTCGAATCCCTCCTCAAGGAACTTGAGCGGCGACAGGTCAAGATCGGACAAGACCGGATCGTATTGATAGGGGAATGGGACTCATTCTATGCCCGTGCCCTTCCGTTTACCTTCCTGGGAGCGGCCCATCGGCAGTTTCAAAACAGTAAAAACGACAAGTGCAAATCTGATGGGGCTTCGTCGCGATCCGGCGAGCAGAGTACAAGTGGGCTGTCCTGTATGTCAGTCGATGAAGGGATCGGTCAAGTGTTTGCAGACAAGCTGTCGCTACGGGAGCTCAACATCATGCAGTACAGCTACCTCAGCGGCTTGGATGGAGAAGCGTCGGAAGATCAGACCAAGCGAACCAAGTCCAAGAAGGAGGATAAGGAAAAGGACAAGGACAGAACCGAAGGCAAGGAACGGTTCAGGGACATCGGCTCGTATGAGCGACCGGAAGGCCAAGCGCAACTGGATTACGTGCGGCGTTTGGTCGTGCGCATCAAAGCCGAGTGTCAGGAGCATAACCAGCTAGGATTGGTTAAGGCCATCGGCATTTTGGGGCGGGACACCTATGACGCGCTCCTGATTCTCCAAGCGTTGCGAGAACAGTTTCCGAACGTCCTGTTCTTTACGACCGATCTGGATGCGCGGTACTTCCACGCAGACGAGCAGAAGTGGACGCGCAACCTCATCGTGGCCTCCCAATTCGGTTTGCAGTTGGAACCCTCGCTGCAACAGACCATCCCGCCATTCCGGCATTCGCTCCAAACCTCCGCGTTCTTTGCGGTGCTGCAAGCGATCGATCGTGTCGCGCCGCAGCCGCCGAAGAGCACGATTTCTCCCCGGCTCTTCGAAATCGGGCGCCATGGACCGGTCGATCTGAGTGTGGAAGGTTCTAATGATAAGCAGAAGAGTATTCATCCGAAGAGAGGAGATGTTGCCGATGATAAGAAGACTCTCAAACTGCCGCCGAAGATCGTTGTGGGGCTATGGGCGGCTCTGGAACTGGTTGACGGCGTGGCACGAACCGGATCCGACCAAAGCCCCACTTCTATGGATTCTTCGTCGAGCCTGGGTTTTCATTCCCGTCATCGGAGCCCTGTGGTTTACGTGCCAGATCGTGCACCTTCCCACCTACGCCGAAGAGGAGCCCTTTTCCTGGTCCGACGGCGTGAGCATCTGGCCCACGGAAGCCTTGCGACTGATCGCCATCTCCCTCTGTCTCTTCTTCCTGATCAAGGCCTGCGCCGATTCCGGTCGTAATATCGACGAGCTGACACAGTCCTTTTTCCCCGATGTCGCCTGTCAGCCCAAGGACGATGGATGGCGGAATGCTTTGAAGGGATTATGGAATGACCTGAATTGGATGTTCCATGGGTCCAAGCAGGGCCATCCAGGCGAAGCGAGCGCGCTATGGATGCGCTACTGCCGCGCCCATAGTTGTATCCCGCGCATGGGGCGAATCGCCGTGGAACTGGTGGTCTATGTCGGTTTGATTGTGCCCCTGTGGTTGTTCATGAACGACGGCGAATTCCGCCTTTTCGTGCCTTGCCGCGGAGAATTCACATGCAAAGTCGACCTTGTGGAGCCGTGCTGGATGCGGTGATCCTCTGCACCAGATGGGTTCAGGAAATGCCTGCCGGCACCCGGTTGACTGAGATGCAACAGATCCGCCTCATCGTCGAGCGGACCAAAATCGTGAATCGACGGATTCTCTATCCCTTCCTGGCGCTCTTCCTCTTGATCGCCGCGCGGAGCCACTACTTCGACAATTGGGACTTCCCGCCCGTGCTGATCCTGGTGCTAACCGTCAACAGCCTGGTGGCCCTGGCTAGTGCCAGCATGTTATATCTGGCGGCAGTGCAGGCGAAGCGGCGGATTCTTGCACCCCTTCAACAACGTCTCGACCAACTTGCGCAGTCGGCGCGTGACGCCGGCCCTGCCAAGGGGAAGGATTCGTCGGACGAGGGACTCCGCCAGGTCATCAGCGACATCGACGGTGTTCAACAGGGAGCCTTCGTTCCCTTCTACCAGCAGCCGCTCGTCCAAGCGACGTTGGTCGCCGCTCTGGCCTTCCTGCAATATTGGTATCTGGGCCAGTAGCCACAACATCTTCACTCAACTGTAATATTCCCTGCTACCCTGCGCTGAGGCACTTTGCCATTTTGAGTGGAGGACGATATAACCCTCCAGGCAATCTTGGCTGGCCTCAACAGGGATTTGAAGCGATGCGTCTAGACAAACTCGGCGGCCTTACGGTCCGCCTGACGGGCGGCACCGACGGCAAGGGTGACGGCGGGGGACCGTTGGTGGTCCTGCTCCATGGGTTCGGCGCGCCGGGAGACGACCTGGTCGCCCTCAGCCAATATCTCGATGCGCCAACCGGTACCCGCTTTTTGTTTCCTGAGGCGCCGCTGCCGGTTCCCATGGGGTACGCCAATTCTCGGGCCTGGTGGATGATCGACATGGCTCGCATTCAGGCGGATCGCGCGGCGGGAAAAACCCGAGACATCTCGAATGAAATCCCGCGCGGGTTTCCGGAAGCGCGAGAGCGCATGAAGGCCTTGCTGGATGACCTTCATCGAAAATTCGGCGCCGATGCCACACACACGATCTTAGGCGGCTTCTCCCAAGGAGCGATGCTCTCCTGCGATGCGTTGCTGCACAGCACACAACCCTATGCGGGATTGATTCAGCTGTCAGGCACTCTGGTGGCCAGGCAGGAATGGGGGCCGTTACTGCTCTCGCGCAAAGGCCTGCCGCTCTTTCAGAGCCATGGCACAGAGGATCCTATCCTCCCCTACATCATGGCGGAGCGGTTGCGGGATGAGTTTCTTCAGGCGAAGCTGGCGGTCGACTGGCAGCCCTTTCGCGGCGGCCATGAGATTCCGGAGTTGGTACTGAGGCGACTCGGTCTCTTCGTCAGGAAAACGTTTTCCTAAGCGATGGCCACATCGGACATGACATGAATAAGGAAGATGAACATAGCAAGGCCGACTTCCTCTCCCCGCAGTCGGCCTATGATGAATGGGCGGAGCACTACGACGAGGAAGATCCGTCAACGCTGCTCGATCAGCCGTTCCTCTTATCGATGATTCAGCCGTTTGAAGGCTGTCGTATTCTCGATCTTGGCTGCGGGACCGGGCGTTACCTGCGGCTGGTGGGTCGTGGATCGTACGCAGTCGGCGTCGATCTATCTCGGGGTATGCGTCGAGCTGCTGCCTTTTCGACCGGGAACCTTCGATCGAGTGATCTCCGGTCTGGTCTTAGACCATGTCCAGGATCTGCGACAGTTTTTCCAGGGCATAGCCGGAACGCTCAAGCCAGGCGGACGGGCCATCGTCACGGCGGTGCATCCGGACATGCAGCGGCAGACCGGCCCGACGGTGCGGTTTACTGCGGCGGGCCGGGAGTATCGCACTCAAGGGACCATTCATGAAATCCAGGACATTCTTGCCGCCGTCAAACAGGCGGGTTTGTCCATCGAACAACTGCAAGAGCCGCGCGTGGATGAGCAGCTTATCGCTCGCCGTGAAGCCTGGAAAGACCGGCTCGGCTGTCCAGCGCTGCTTTTACTGGCCCTCACCCATGCGGCGGGATAAGCACTATGGCAATTGACGAGACGAGGTTTGAGCTCACAGGCGCCGACCAGAAATTCATTCGCGGCAACCGAGTCGCGGGCAAGGACCGGCAAATCCTCTTCATCACCGGATTTTTATCCAAACGATGGGGCAACAAGAGCAAGGCGTTGGCGCAATGGTGCCAGGAGCGAGGATGGGGGTTCTGCTGTTTCGATTTTCGCGGGTGGGGCGATTCGGAGGGAAGGTGGGGAGAGTATCGGCTGCTGCAATGGCTGGTGGCCAGCCTGTTGGCAGACGGCCCGCCGGTGACGATCGTCGGCAATTCCCTCGGTGGTTGGCTCGCCTGGCTGGTGGCCCAACAGCAGCAGATCGTTGAGGAATTGATCCTGATCGCGCCGGCGTTCAATATGATGGGGCTGCGGGCCGCCGAGATTCCCTCCGAGCGGCGCGAGCGATGGCAATCGACCGGTGCCATGCCCTGGGATGATGAACCTTTGCACCGGGAAGCGCCGATTCCTTGGCACTGGGTCGAAGATAGTCAGCTCCTCTGGAGCCGGCGGCAGACCCAGCCGCGTCGGATCAAAACGACGATTCTCCATGGCCTGCAAGATACCGTCATCAAACCGGCAGGCAGTTGGGCGTTC
>JAJONL010000076.1 GCA_021323395.1 Nitrospira sp. | reverse complement strand
ATGGTGCACTGCGGCTATGAAGCCTCGGCCGTGGAGGACACGTTCGGCTCTGTGTCAGGATTTGCGAAAACCGTGAAGATCACGCTGCTGCCGACTGCCAGATAGGGGGCCGATAGCAGATGGCACAAAGCATGACTTGCATCCCGCTCTTGCCATAAGCCATCAGCTATCAGCTCTTGAGGTTCACTTTACGATGACTGACGCCAAATACCATGCTCCGGAGAGCGGCAGCCTTGAAGGCCGGGTGTTTCGTCCCACTTCCGCCGCCGAATTGAGCGAGGCCATTGAGTTGGCCTTCGACTATCGAGGGGACATTACGGTGGAGTTGAAATCCGGCGGTCAAATGACCGGCTACCTCTTCAATCGCACGGCGACGGGAGAACAGCCTACGATTGAACTCTTTCCTGCCACTAGTAGCGGCACCCTGACGATCCCCTACTCTGAGGTCGCGACCATCGCCTTCACGGGTGAGGACACGGCCACAGGCAAGTCGTGGGAATCCTGGGTCACCAAGAAGGAATCCGAACGGCAACGGGAGGCGGAGCGGGTCGCGGCGGATGCCAGGGCCCGAGGCCATTTGTAAGTATGAAGGTGGATTTTTCGTCGACCATTGCTTGAATGTTTCCCCCTCAGTTTCTTCCGGTTCATTCCACCGGCTCTCTTCATTCGCTGCGACAAACCGACGCGCTCTTCTGATCGATCACCCTTCCGTTTGACTCGATCCGTTTGTTGACAAAGAGGGGGGGCTATGCTAGAAGGATCGGCCTTAAATTGGGGCCAGGCCCTTGTCGATGAAGCCTCTCCCAGCATGGTCTTGAGCAGCGTTCTGTGTGAGGCTGAGAAATAAATCTGACGCGGGCCATACGTATGCGAGGCGGATCCTGAATAGTAAAAATACCGCCCGGCATTTCGTTTGTTTTTGGGGCCTGATTGGGGTACTGTGCGCACCGGCTTCTCTGTTTGCCAGCCACGCGGCTGACCATCGGTTTACGGTTGAGGGTTTTGTGTGCGGCAAGGATGGTCGGCCGAGCACCAAGACCGAAGTGCTCGTAAAAGACACTCGGATCACGGTCGGACAAACCGTGACCACCGACGATGACGGGTACTATAAAGTTACGCTGCATTTGCACAACGACAATGTAGGCGATCCGCTGTTGGTCGAAGCCGGCGGGGAGCAGCAGAATTTCAAAATCCAGTTCGATCCGAATGATCTGGAGACGGAACGGAAGCTTCGAGCTGATTTCGGAAGCGGGTGTGCGCGCGACCTCGGTCCTCCGCAGTGGTTGTTCTACGGACTGGGTGTGGCGGCTGTTGCTATTGTGGGATGGATTGGGCTAAAGATCTCCCGCAAGCGGATGCGTGAAGAGCAGCGGCGAAGGAAGGGGCAGGGGAAGCGGCAGAAATAGGGCACGGTCCGTGGGGCATTGTTCCTCGCCGGATCGAACATGCTGACCTAGGCGGGGAAAGTCGAAACGTGACCTCGTTGCATTCTGAGTCTTGACGCTTTTGCTGTGGCTATTATGGAGCCCAGGGAAGCGTCTTTTTTTTCTGTCGAGGTAATAGGTGCCGGTGTGGAAGTGAACGCCGGCATGAAGAAAGGAGCGGTGAATTTCTTATGAAACAGGCAGGCACGAAGAGGTTGGGGCTTGCGGTCGGCATTCTTGGATTCGGACTGGCCGTGGTGGGTTGCGGTGGCGGCGAAGGGGAAGGCCCGATCGTTCCGCCGCCGCCGGCACCGGCCGAATATGCCGATAAGCATATGCCTGCCGGATGGTGGGCGGATCCCAAAATTATCGAAGAAGGACGCGAGTTGTATATCGGCGGCAAGAATCCCGATGTCAATTGCGCGAGCTGCCACGGCAAGGACGGCAAGCCGGTGAAGGCCGGCGCCCGGGATTTCCGGAACGGCGATCGCATGAAGATGTATTCCGATTCGGTCTGGTTCTGGCGCATTTCCGAGGGTGTTCCCAATACGAAGATGAAACCCTGGAAGAGCAAGTTGTCCGAAGAAGATCGTTGGAAGATTATGGCCTTTGAGCGGACGTTCGGTCTGGCGGGCAAGGGATGGGATCCGGCCAAGAAGGATTGGGTCGCTGCTGATCAGGTGAAGTAGTCCACGCCGGGATCGAGTCGTGCGGCGGTCAATCGGTTGGTAATGAGGAGGAGCGGCGAGACATCATGAAAATCTGGCAGCGCTGTTTGTTGTTTATGTTTGCGCTAGTGGCGGTGGTGGGGGGCGTGGCGTATGCGCAGGCCCCCAGCGCGCCCCCCGTGGAGTTTCCCTACACCGGGAACCGCACGGCGGTATGGATCGTCGCTCAACTCCATATTCTTTTTGCAGGGTTCATCCTCGGCGCCCCGATCTTTGTCGTCATTTCCGAGTGGCTGGGATATCGAAAGCAGGATCCGCGGTATGACCGACTGGCCAAGGAGGTCACGAAGGTTACCGTGATCCTCTACAGCATGACCGCGCTGACCGGCGGCCTGTTCATCTTCGTTCTGCTGGCCACCTATCCTCAATTCACCACCTGGCTCATCAATCACTTCTTCCTGATCTTCGCGGTGATCTATCCGCTGTTGTTCATCGCGGAAACTATCGTGCTCTACATGTATTTCTATACCTGGGATGCGTGGAAGGGCGAAAAGAAGGGTCGCCATATTGCGCTCGGCGTCCTGCTGAACCTCATTGGCTCTATCACGCTGTTCGTGATCGACGGGCCGACCTCCTTCATGAACACCCCCGTCAGGGCCGAGGGAGTGTCACCGGCTGAATTTTTGGCAAGTGCCTCGCTGTGGGATAAGGTGTTCAATTATAGCTGGATGCCGCTTAATCTCCATCGACTGGTCGGGAACGTGACCTTCGGCGGATTCATCGCCGGGCTGATTGCGGCCTACATGTTCATGGGTTCGAAGAAGCCGGAAGATCGCGCCTATTATGACTGGATGGGGTTTGTCGGCAATATGATCGGGGTCGGCGCGCTCTTGTTCCTGCCGTTCATGGGCTATTTGCTGTCTTATGAGCTGTGCGACTACGACGCGTCGATTTGTCCTTATATGATGGCCGATCAATTGTCGATGTTCTTTGAAATGCAGGGGGCCATGGTCGGCCTGATCTTTCTGGCGAGTAATTACTACATCTGGCTGAGCATGAAACGGATCGAAGGTGTCGAGCGGGTCCGGATGACCATCCTGGCTCCGATCGTCATGGTTCTGTTGCCTATTGTGATGACCAAGGTCCTTACGGACTATCCGGTGCCGGATGCCACCTCGTTGGCCTTTTTACTGCCGCTACTCCTGGCTCCCGTGATACTGGGACGTTTTATTCCGCTGACGGTCTCGTCCAGCACCGTCATTAAGATCGGTTTCCTGATGGTCGTCGTGGGAAACGCCATCTGGATGACTCCGCATGGGTTCGTGCCGACCGGCGCCAAGCTGGTGGCAGAGCTCGAATTGCCGTCCGATTGGAATTTCCTGGCCCTGATGCCGGCCAAGAATTCCGCCGCGTTCACCTTGATCTTTGTGACGGTCGTCAACTACGTCATTTACAACCGTGCGGTGTCGCAGGGCACCATCGTGTGGGGCAAGATCGATTTTGCCTCCCAATTCGTTTTGGTGTTCCTCGCATTCAGTGCCATTTGGACCATGGGACTGATGGGCGCCGTCCGATCATTGTTGCGGAAGTATTTCCACACGTACAACCTGTTGCCGGACTTTACCGCCGAATCGTTCACGCCGACGCTTTCCTATTCGGCCTGGTGGATCACCGGCATTACGGTGACGTTTTTTGCCGTCGTCAGCTTTGCCATTTTCGTGACGTTACGTCCAGCGGATGCAAAGGGCCACGCGCACGAGGGAAGCCCTATACCGGCCGGTGCGAAATAAGTGGTTACACAACTGGAAGGGCGATAAACGAGGGTACTCATGGGAAACGTCATTAAAAAATCGATCGTTGGAATCGTTATCGGAGGGATCCTGTTCGGAGCCACCAACGCACTGGGTTTTCCGCTCGTCTTCCAGTTGTTGTTTTTCGGCTACGCGATGCTCGGGACCGTCGTCTTTATCATTCTCGATCTTCCTCCGCTCAAGCCGTTCGGGGGCGTCAAAGCCGCGGGAGCCCTGATCGCGTTTTACGTCATTCTCTCGGCCGCCTACGTGGCGGGCGGGGCCGTGTGGCCGCAATTCGATCCGGAAGACGAAAAGGGAAAAATCGATAAGATTCTGAAGCCAAAGCGGGAACAGTACGAAGCCGGCAAGGTCGAAGTATTGTTGCAGCGCGCCAAGGCATTGGACGAGAAGACGAAAGAATTGACGGCGCGTTTGCAGGCGTTGGGTGCAGCCCAGGCGCCCGCCGATCAAAAAGCGGGCGGTGGCGCTGCGCCTTCCGCGACGACCGCGGCATCGAGCGGAGATCTTGCCAAGCTGGGCGAGGAGCAGTGGCAACTTCAGGAATGCTACAACTGCCACAAGCTGAACGGGGAGGGCGGTAAGAAGCGCGGGCCGGAGTTGGATAATATCGGAAGTTTGCTGACGGCCCAGGAAATCGCGGAGAAAATTCTCGACCCCAAGAGTTACAAGGCGGAAGGGTTCGAGAAAGAGTACGAAAAGGGAAAGATGCCTGATAAGTACAAGGATCTGATGGAACCAGGTGATGTGCAGGCACTGGCGGGCTGGTTGGCCGGCTATAAGAATGCTTCGGTCAATACGCCGAAGCCGATCAAGATGAAGTGAGCATCATGCAGCCGAAACTGAAATCCAAGGTTCGTTGTTCGGATGGTGAAGTTGGGGAAGTGCGCCGGGTCATCATGGATCCGCTGTCTCACGAAATCAGCCACATCGTGGTGGGGGGCGTAGCGGCGGGATTAGTCGAGCGCCAAGTCCCCATGGGGCAGGTTCAGGCAGTTACCGACGATGCGGTGACCCTCCGCTGTACTTCCGCCGAGTTCTCCGCCCTGCCTGTTTTTAAGCGCGAAGATTATGTCACGACCCACGAGGTTGAAATCGCCCATCTGGAAGATCGCATCCATGTGACGCCGGGTGAAGTGCTCGTGCCGCTTCCTGAACTGGAACGCAGCGTGAAGCGGCGGACCTTCTTTGCGAACTTTACGCATGCCATCGGATTTTTGATCGGCCTGCCGTTGGCATTTCCTGTCTTGCGGTACCTCATGAAGCCGATGTACGCCCCCTTCGACAATCAGTGGCTGAAGATCGGCAACTCCGGGAAAATCAAGCAGGAAGATGTCGGCGTGCAGTTCAAGTACAAGCGCAAGATCAAAGAAGCCTACATGCCCGAGCAGGAGATCGACAAAAACGTGTGGGTGCTGAAAGCCACCCCTAAGGTGTTGGAAAGTATCTATCAAGGCAAGGATATGGAATTCCGGGACGCGACCGGGAAGGCGCTCTGGACCAACAAGAAGGATGTGCCCTACATTGCGTTTTCCGGCAAATGTCCCCATCTGGGGTGCGGATTCAAGTGGCGGACGCACAAGACGTTGGGACAGGTATTTCTCTGTCCATGTCATTTGAGCATTTATGATGCCGGCGGCAAAGTGCTCGATGGGCCGGCTCCACGCGGGCTGGATCCGCTGCCGATCAAAGTCACCCCTGCGGGAGAAATCACGATTATCGATATGGAATTCAAAGCGGGCACCAAGGCCCAGGTTCGGATCGTCTAAATGGATACGACTACCCAGCCGTCAACCACTCAGCCCTCTGCCATCGAAAAAGTCTTGGCCTTTGTCGACGAACGGGTCGGCCTGAAGACGTTGCAAGCCAAGATGTTGAACGAACCTGTCCCCGGCGGGTCGCGCTGGGCCTACGTCTTCGGGTCGGTTCTTCTCTTCATCTTCATCATGCAGGCGGTCACCGGCATTCTGCTGATGTTCTATTATGTCCCGACCGCCGACCATGCGTATGCCAGCACGCAGTACATCATCCACTCGGTGGATTACGGCTGGTTCCTGTTGGGCTACCACTTCTGGGGTTCGACGGCGATGGTCGTCTGCGTCTTCGCCCACATGTCGCAAGTCTTCTTATGGGGCGCTTACAAAAAGCCTCGTGAATTGGTGTGGTTGGTGGGGTTGGCCCTGTTCGGGATCGTCATGGGATTCGGCTTTACCGGTTACCTCCTTCCCTGGGACCAGCGGGCGTACTGGGCCACGACCGTCGGCGTCGAAATCATGGACAAAACACCGGTCCTCGGCGACTTCATGGCCCGATTCCTGAAGGGTGGCGCGACCCCTGGGCAGATGACGCTGAGCCGTTTCTTCGTGATTCATGTCATGGTGCTGCCCGCGGCCTTGATGGGGCTGGCGGGTTTGCACGTGTTTTTGTTCCGTACGGCGGGCCCCGCCGGACCGTTCCGCGGCTCAGTCGAAGAAATCAAAGCCAAGACCGATTATTTCTTTCCACGCCAAATTTGGAAAGACATCGTCGGCATGGTCTTGGTGTTCCTGATCATCTGTAGTTTGGCTTTTTGGGAGCCGGTCGTGCTCCTCGAAGAGGCGACTCCGGATCCCGGCGACTACCATCCGGAACCGGAGTGGTACTTCCTGTTTCTCTTTCAGCTGTTGCGTTTGAAGATCTTTGCCGGAGAGTTCGGCCAATTTTTGGGCGCTATCGCCTTGCCCGGCGCCTTCATGGCGCTGCTCGCAGCGTTGCCATTTATCGATCGTAGTCCCGAGCGTAATATCTTCAAGCGGCCGGTCGCCCTGATCGGATGGATCGTCGTCATGGCGACCATCGTGATCTTTACTGTGGCAGCCATCATCAATCGGGAATTTCTTGACTAGGCGG
This sequence comes from Nitrospira sp., assembly GCA_021323395.1. Lineage (GTDB taxonomy): Bacteria > Nitrospirota > Nitrospiria > Nitrospirales > Nitrospiraceae > Nitrospira_A. The sequence goes on along the minus strand of JAJONL010000076.1, from coordinate 6,024 downwards.
AGGGACGTGGGCACATGACCGGTCGAGAAACAATGTCGTCATTCAAGTTGGGATTGAGTATCCTCTGGCCTGCCTGCTGGACTGCCCTGCCGATCAAGATGGCCTTTGCTCTGTTGTTTATGGCGATGGGCTCGATCCATCTCGAAACGACGCTCGGCATCACGTTCCTGATGTTACTCATGACCCCCGTCAGCGTCTTTGCGTTTTTCATCATCTCGGCGGGGATAGGATTTCATTTCGGCGAGGGGACGGGGCTGCCCGCACTGTTCCTGCTTTCTATTCCCATCGATATCTGGTCTCTTGGGCTCGTAGGACGGACCGTCTTGTTAGAGCAGCTTCGTCTGGAGCCACCGGCGTCATTAGGCCTCAGTCTCTGGATCCGGTTTGCGATGGCGGGCGCCCTCTATCTCCCCCTCTTATGGCTGATCGAGGGGGGAGCCACCGATATCGCTCGTTCCACCATGCAAGCCATTCTGGACATGGAATCCCTCAAGCATCTTCCCGTAGCCGAGCGGATCGGTGTGGAGTTTACGGCATGGGGCAGTGTTTCTCTGATCGTTCTGCTGGCGCTCACTTTCATCGGACTCTCCATTTTGGGGAAGCTGATTCAAGGCCTTACCATTAGCGCTCGACCGGCATCGGATACCTATCAGGGGTTGGTTTCGCGTTGGGATATGCTGCGAGTGCCAGCCGATCAGGGATTGATGTTGGCGGCGTTCACCGGGACCGGTGCGGTCCTGAGCGTCATATTCTGGTCGGTGCTTCCAGTGTCGACGCCGCATCCACACGAATGTTGTAAGCCACCGGAGGTGTCCGCCGCGCCCCATTTCGATCCACAGAAGGCGCTCAACAAGGGCGAGAAGACCTTGAAGGACGCAGAATTGAAAATTGCGACACTGGAACATCAGGCTGCTGAGGACGAGAAAGACAAATCCAAGGGTGGGAAAGAGAAGGCTGGTGTCAAAGAGGGGTCCGCGAAGAACGAGGGCAAAGCTCCGCAGTCGACAGCCGTCAAACCGGCGGGAAGCGGCAAATGACATCATGGCGAATGACGAGGTGAGAACAATGACGCACCAGGGTCGGATGGTCACAAGTCAAGGACATCAGCTTGCGGGGCCTGTCGCCCTGTTGGCAGGATGTGCCGCATTGCTGGGACTGGTGGGAATTCCCGACATGGCTATGGCGCAAGAATCTGTCGCGCAGGCTCCGACGGCCTATCGGGATCTTCCTCTGATCGGCAGTCGAAATCTGGTCTGGATCATTGCGCAACTTCACCTGCTGCTTGCCGGATTCGTATTGGGTGTCCCGATTTTTGCCTGGCTGTGCGAAATCGTCGGCTGGAAATCAGGCGACAAGCGCTACGATAAGCTGGCGAAGGAGTTTACCAAGCTCCTGACCAGCTCATACGCCACCACGGCCCTGTTTGGCGGAATTTTATTGTTTCTTTTGATCGGCTTCTATCCGAAGCTGATGGCCTATTTGACCGACATCTTTTTCCCATCCTTCTTAGTCTACTGCGCGTTGTTTCTCGTGGAGACGGCCACTCTGTACCTCTATTGGTATGGATGGGACGCCATGTCTGAGGGCAATGGAAAGAAATTCCACATTTTCCTCGGTCTCCTCCTGAATGTGTTCGCCTTCTTCATTATGATCGTGCCGAACTCATGGGCGACCTTTCAGGCCAGCCCGGTCGTGCTCGCCGAAGGCACCGATTTCGAGCGCGCCTGGGCCGCAACCTGGAATCCTACCTGGTGGCCGGTCAATGTCCATCGATTGATCGCCAACGTGGTGCTCGGCGGCTATATCTGCGGAGCCTATGCCGGCATTCGATATTTGTCCGCAAGGAGTCAAGAAGAGCGCTATCACTATGACTGGATGGGGTACGTCGGGAACTTTATCGGCGTGTTCGGTCTATTGCCGTTACCCTTTGCCGGTTATTGGCTGATGCGCGAAATTTATCAGTACAACCAGCAAATGGGCATCACGCTCATGGGCGGATTCCTGTCGTGGCTCTTCATTCTCCAGGCCATGTTGATCGGCGTGCTCTTTCTGGGCTCGAATTATTACTTCTGGCTCGGCATTACTCATCGCATACCAGGCTCGGAGACTCAGTATCGAAAGCCGATCATGGCGATGTTGGTCATTCTTCTGTTGTGCCTGGCTGTCTGGATGACGCCCCATTCGCTCGTCGCCAGCTTGGCGGAGGCCCAGCAGATGGGCGGCACCCACCATCCTTTGTTGGGTGTGTTCGGTGTCATGTCGGCCAAGATGACTGTCTCCAACCTGATGGTGCTGGTCACATTCATGAGCTTCATTATGTACTGGCGAGCGGGAAAGCAGGATACGGCCGGCTGGGCCAAAGTCGCCAAAGCCGTCATGGGCGGGGTTCTTGCGCTGGCCGGCATTGCGGTCATTATCCTTGGCGTCTGGGGCTACTTCGTCCCGGCCATTATTCGCATCAACTATTTCTCCACCTCTCAAGTCGGCATCGTCATTTTCGTGATGTTGACCATTACGCCTCTCACCGCTCTTCTATTGAAGAGCGCGAAGACCACCACCGAAATGGTCTGGGGGAGAATGCCGCCGCGCGCCGGTTATGCGCTCGTCTTGAATGCGGTCATGGTGATTCTGCTGATGACGCTGATGGGCTATGCGCGCTCCTCTTCACGCGTACATTGGCATGTCTATGGAGTCATGCGCGATTCGTCTCAATATGCCTTCTCTCCGGCACTGGGTTATGCGGCGGCCTTAATGGCGCTCAATACCTTTTTGTTCTGCATGTTGGTGGCGTTCATTTTCTGGGTGGCCACTATGGGAGATAAGGCGAAGGCGGCGGCTGCCGGGCCGAAGGGACAACCCGAGCCAGGAGCCATTCCCGCCATGGCCGGCGGTTCGCCGACCTTGGATGGACCAACAGATAAGTCATCGATTGGCCATCGTCCGGTCTGATCGGAAAGATGATCATTCTCCGGCCAGCCGCCGGTGGGCAGTGATTTTTATCCTTTGTTGAGGGCTTATGAGCGAAGTTGTCAAACTGCAGCTAATCGGTCTCTGCGTCGTCGGCTTCGGTACGATTATTCTCCTGTTCATCAAGGCCCAATTTGCTCGGGTGATCGGCTTTGTGTCGATCGTACTCGGGTTGTTTGCCCTGGTGGCGCTCGCCGTTCCGCAGATGGCCTCCTTGCCTCCGGCAGAGGAAAGTATCAACATCGCCGATATCAAAACGCCGACGGACATGGCCTCGATCGGCCAGAAAATATTTTTTAGCAAGGGTCAGTGCGCGCTCTGCCACTCGATTGGCCCAAGCGAATCGGCTCGTTGTCCGGACTTGAAGGGCATCGGCGCCAAACTGTCTCGTGACTTCATTTTTGAAAGCTTGACGGATCCGCAAGCCTATATCTATCTGGACTATCGTCATGAGGGCATCCCGAAGGAGTATCCGGCGCGCATGCCGTACATCAATAAGAATCCCATCGCCTTGTCGAAGAATGAAATTCTGTCGGTCATCGCGTTCTTGCAACAGATGAGTGGTGAGCCCATCAGCGTGAATCCGTCGGAATTGGATCTGCCGCGTGCGACTCCGGCGCCCGTCAAGGCGGCTGATGCCGGTTCGGTCGCGGTGGCTCACGCTCGATAGTTATCGGCGAAGTAGAGGAGGAATGTATGGGAGGCGTACTTGTCAGGCCGATTATTCTTACGGTCTTCATCTATCTCTTTTTGAAGTTCATCGTCCCTGTTCCCCTTGCTGGTCGGATGGCAAACCTATGGCAGCACGGCGTCCAGCGATGCGCCTCCGGCGGAGAATCGAACCATTCACCCTGCTCCTCCGGGCGAATACACTGGTTTGTCGAATCCCGTTCCCAAGACGCCGGACAATATCATGTACGGCAAGGGTCTCTATGCCTCGCGCTGTTCCCCTTGCCACGGGAATTTCGACGGCAAGGGCTTTGCTGCGCCTGGCTTCACACCTCCGCCGGCGAATTTTAAGGATCCCACGACGATTGCCATGCTTCAGGAAAGTTTTCTGTTCTGGCGTATTAAGAAGGGCGGCGTCGGGCTTCCCGTGGAAGGCATGCCCTGGAAGTCGGCCATGCCGCGTTGGGAGTTGGAGTTGTCCGATGAAGACATTTGGAAAGTCATTATGGGCGAATATGACGGAGCCGGACAAAAGCCGCGCACGTGGGACGAGTCCGAATAATCATTCTCCGATCAGGGATTGTTGAGCAACTAAGGGGAGCGTATGGCACGAGTGAGGAGACCAGGAGCGAGATGGTGGGTGGGGGCTGCTGCCCTCATGGGACTAGGTCTGGCCACCGGAGAACAGCCGGCCTTTAGCCAGCAGAGTGTATCTGTTCGTGCCACGCTGGTGAAGGGAGCTCTTCCCGCAGATGATCCGACCGCCGCCGCCTGGGCGACGGCCGCCATGTCGGAGTTTCCCATGTCTCCTCAGGTGCATTGGCCGACTCGCATTACCGAGGTGACCGCGAAAAGTGTGAAGGTCCGCGGCTTGCACGATGGCACGAACGTGGCCATCCTGCTGGAATACAGCGATCCCACAGAAGATCCGGAGGATGCGGCAGCGCTTGAGTTTATGGTCGGTGACACCAAGGCGCATTTTGCTCACGGGCAGCCGATGGCGCAGGTTCAGGGCGGGCCCGTTAATATTTGGTATTGGAAGAATAAAGACGGCAAAGGCGTGGATATGGGCGCGAAGGGTTTCGGTACCCTGAAGCCTCACGCGCATCAAGATGTGAAGGCCAAGGGAGTCTTTCAGGGAGGGGTGTGGAAGGTGGTTTTTTCTCGTCCCTTTCACACTGACCATTTAGACGAAGATACCCAGTTTAAGCCCGGGGAGTTCGCCAGTATTGCCTTTGCGGTGTGGGACGGAAAAAAGACGGAGACCGGCCAGCCGAAAGAGAAGGGCTCCGAAAAAGCCATTTCGTCATGGTGGTACTTCCGCGCCGATGCGCCGCCGGACTACTCACCGTACCTGTACGCGGCACTCGCGGTGGCCTTGGCGTTGGGTTTTGAGTTGGTCCTCGTGAGACGTTTAAAGAAAGGGTCGTGAGCATGGGGGCGTGGCGAAGAATACGCGTGATTGGAGCGGTCGCAGGAGTGGTCGGACTCTCGGGACTCATCGGAGCCGGAGGTTGCTCGATGTTTCAAAACGAACAGTCCGCGAAGGGCAAAAAGCTCTATACCCACTATTGCATGCATTGCCACGGGGAGAACGGCAAACAGAATGAAGGATTCAATTGGTCGTCCATGACCGATCCGAAGCCCAAGGACCTCTCCAATAAAGAAGAGATGGGCACGTTTAAAGACGAGGAAATTTTCAACACCATCTCGCGCGACATGAAAGACACGGGGCCGGGCGGGGACAAAATCGGGGACGATGAATTTGCAGTGCCCACCATGCCGACCTTCAAATACACGCTTTCAGAAGAGGAAATTTGGAGCATCGTCGGGTACGTGAGGTCTCTACACGGTAAAAAGCTGGAATTCGACGTCGAGGGCCGAAAGAAAGACCTGCAAGCGGCGGTGCAAGCCGCAGAGCAGAAATTCAAGGAAGCCGAACGGGTGGCGCAGGAAGCGGAAAAGAAGGCCAGCGATGAGGCGGACAAGAAAGGCGTGGATGTCGACGATAACGCCTACCTCAAAGAGATGCAGGCTATGGGCCAGGCCAAGAAAGAACTTGATCAGGCCACCGTCACCCTCGTTAACTTTACGACCAGACCCGGGAAGGGCGTGAATATCGTGCGCCCGGACATGACCATGAAGCCGGAGACCGCCGCGAAACTGGCTGAGGTCGGTAAACAACTCTACGTCACCAAGTATGGCTGCAACGGTTGCCACAAGATTGGAGAGGAGGGTGGGAAGGTGGGTCCCGCCTTGGATCGCGCTGGTTTTCGCCTCAATCCCACATGGGTCTATCGTTGGCTCCGAAACCCGCAGGCCATGAAGTCCGATACTCGCATGCCGAGTTTGGGGCTCAGTGATTCCGATGCAAAGGCCGTGGCGCTC
>JAJONL010000075.1 GCA_021323395.1 Nitrospira sp. | reverse complement strand
GATAAGGACTTCTTGAAGAGACGGGTATTGATTTAGATGCTTTGATGTGAACCCTGCTGAAGATTGACAGCACAGTTCCTGCTGTATATCCTGGCGTATCTACTTCGGTAGAAAGGAATTGCTGTGACAAAAAAGACAACGCGCCTATTCTTTAGTGGAAACAGCTAGGCTGTCAGAATTCCTAAGGAGTTTCAGCTCGAAGGTGATGAGGTGGAAATACAGCGAAGGGGCAACACCCTCGTACTGCGTCCCAAAAAGAAATCGTGGGCTCTCCTGACTGACAGTCTGGGGAAATTTACGAAGGACTTCATGGAGAAGAGGCCGTAAACAACCGGCAGCGCAGAAGCGCACAGGTCCATTCTCCTAAAGGTCATGCTCGATACCAATATCTGCGTCTACCTGATTAAGAAACAACCACCTTCTGTCCTCGAACGATTTCATACATTTCCCGTTCGGGCCATCGGGATCTCGATCGTGACCTTGGCGGAGCTGGATTAGGTGTTGCCAATTGGAGCAATTCGTTGCCCCACTCGCGGTCGCTGATTTCGATAGAGAGGCCGCGAGAGTCTATGGACGGACTCGTGCTTCGCTGGAAGAAAAAGGCACACTTGTGAGTGGAATGGATCTATTGATCGCTGCACACGCGGTCAGTCTCGGCGCACGGCTCGTGACGAATAATCTGCGCGAGTTTCGGCGTATCCCAGGTCTTCGAGTCGAAAATTGGGTCTAAGTCCATTGCTCTCCCAGGAGCGAGTATCCTGCCAACCAAACCAGCCGCGGTCATCGACAGGCTAGATGAACTCGAAGCGCAAGCTCAAGCTTGATGCAAAGTAGCGCGCGCTTTACAGGAAAGTTGATAGAACGAAGCGTGGAAGAAAATATGATGATAAATGAGCTTCAGTTCTCAACAGCACCCGGATTCTTGTCGAAGGGTGGTCTGCTTATTTGTGGGAAGAACTGGTGCGGTAGTTCTGAAAATGCTGAGATTGAAAAAGCATCAGATCCATGGGCTCCATATTTTTCTCATCCTCATAACTCTTCGCGCTATCAGACGTGCCTCCTAAAATGGTTTGGGCTATGGGACTGGAAGCTTGAGCCGAAAGAACCAACTTTCCTGGATCTGGCAATTCTGCAGACCAATCTTTTCTTTACCAAATCTAAACGGTTTCGTAGCGGATTTGATGACAAACAATGGCAATATGCCTTTGAACGGCTTTGTACTGGCATTATCCGTTTTAACGTTTCAGGGCTACTCATCACTTCACCAGAAGTAGGCGATCATTTTATTGAGTTCTCAAAGGCTTCTATAATTCCGCAATGGGACAGAGCCATTGGCACTCCCTTATCGTGGAGTGAGCGCGGCAACGACAGCCTCCGTCTTGCGATTGGCAAGACAACTGTTCTCAACATAGCCATCATGAGTCATCCTATGAGCGGAGTCGCAGACAGCGACATTGAGTCTGAGTGTAATAAAACAGCAATGCATTCATGGATTTCAGAGGTTGTAGCGGATTACAAACGAAAACAATTCGCCGATCAAGCAAACCGGTTCAATGAGCAGTCGTCCGCCTATCTTTCCTGAAATGAGTGTTGGAGATCCGCAGCGAGCAAGACATGCAGAAACTTCTGAGCTTTCCCATCCAAGCTATGGCCTGTTGACGTTCACTGCGCGCGTCCAACCAGGGTCTTCTGAGACCGCTCGTCGCTAATGCGCGACGCTTGTCCCGCTCTCTCTGGAACGAGGCCCATGGTTGGTCCAACTGCGGCCGTCGAGCGAGGCCCTTCTGAGGGCGCGCGCTCCGGGAGCACGGGACCGATCATGGGCCTCGTTCCCCTATCCCTTCTTACTTCACCACGAAGACTTTGGAATCTTCTCCCGAGGCCGTAGTCACTGTCAGCATGGCCAGGCCGGTTCGCCTGCCCTTTGGCACAGTCGTAGTGATCTGCGTATTGTTGTCGAGGTTGAACGTGGCGGGATAACCGGGACCGAAGGAGAGTGATCGGAGGCATTCGGCTGGGCCGAAGTTCCTGCCGGAGATCGTCACCTTATCGCCGGGCATACCCTCATCCGGCATCAAGGATTCGATCTTCGGCGCTTCACCGAAGCAGGCCTGGGCATTGGCGGCGGTTTCTGCAGAAGTATACTTGGGCGCAGGCGCTGTCGGGGCGGTAGCGGCTGGTTTTGCCTTCTGGCCTCCGCTTTTCGCGGCGGCTTTCTTGTCGGGAGTCTTCTTCTCGGCAGCTTTCTTGTCGGGAGCCTTTTTCTCGGATGACTCTTTCTTCGCAGCCGGTGCCTTGACCGTTGCCGGTGGTGCGGTCTGTTCCGCCGGCTTCTTCGTGTCTTCCGCCGCGCTGGCGTAGGACATTCCACCGAACAGTACGAGCCCGATCGCAATTGCGACCATGGTACCTTGATTGCTTCTCAGCCTCTGCATGACCGGCCTCCATGCGCACATAAAAGATCGTGGATGGACTGAACCCGAATCGGCTCAGTCTTCAATCGTCGAAATGTCGCCCACGTCCTGCCCCAATTCCTTGGCCTTGAGCACCCGCCGCATGATTTTTCCTGAGCGGGTCTTCGGCAGGGACGCCACAATGTCGATTTCTTGCGGGACGGCGATTTTGCCCAACTCCTTCAACACTTGATCCTTCAGCGATTGCACCAGTTCCTTCGAATCCTGGTAGCCCTGTTTCAAAATGACAAAGGCCTTGATTGCTTCGCCGGCCGTGCGATGCGGTTTGCCGATCACCGCCGCTTCGGCCACAGCCTCATGGCTGACCAGGGCGCTTTCGACTTCTGCAGTTCCGATGCGGTTCCCGGCGACCTTAATCACGTCGTCGGCGCGGCCCATGAACCACATGTAGCCGTCGCGATCTTTTCTGCAGACATCCCCCGCCGTGTAGCAGTTGGGAATGGTGTTCCAATAGACCTTGTAGCGATCGGGATCTTTGTAGATCGTCCTCATCATCGACGGCCAGGGCCGCTTGATGACGGCAAAGCCGCCGGCATTTTCAGGCAGACTCTTGCCCTCCCTATCCACCACGTCGGCCTCAATGCCGAGAAACGGCCTGGTGGCGGAACCAGGTTTGAGCGGCACCGAAGGGAGGGGAGTGATGAGGATGGAACCGGTCTCGGTTTGCCACCAGGTATCCATGATGGGTTTGTCGCTGCCGGTGACGCGATAGAACCATTCCCAGGCCTCGGGGTTGATGGGTTCCCCGACGCTTCCGAGGATGCGCAAGCTGGAGAGATTGGATTTTTTCGGCCAGTCCTCGCCATATTTCATCAGCAGTCGGATAGCCGTCGGCGTCGTATAGAAAATCGAGACGCCATACCGTTCGATGAGATCCCACCAGCGCCCCGGATTGGGATAGTCGGGTTTCCCTTCCGCCATCAGAATGGTGGCGCCGTTCAACAGCGGACCATAGACGATGTAACTGTGTCCCGTCACCCAGCCTGGATCGGCGACACAGAAATAGACATCCTCTTCCTTGAGGTCGAACACGTATTTCGTCGTGATGTAGGTGCCGACCATGTAGCCGCCGTGGACATGCACGACGCCTTTCGGTTTGCCGGTGGTTCCCGACGTATAGAGGATATAGAGTGGGGTTTCCGAATCCAGCGGTTCGGCGGGGCAGATGGCCGACTGGTCCTTCAGCCATTCTACCCAATCGATCTCTTTCGGCGTCGCGAGCGCAACCCCCAAAGAGGCACGACGCACCACCACGACCTTTTCGACGGAGGGACAGGCGCGCACGGCATCATCGACCACGCCTTTGAGGTTGATGGTTTTTCCGCGATCGTACCCGACGTCGGCCGTGATGACGACCCGCGCCTCCGCGTCTTGAATGCGGCTCGCGAGGGCCGGGGCGCTGAAGCCGGAATACACCACGCTGTGAATGACCCCAATCCGGGCGCAGGCCAGCATGGCGACAATCTGTTCGGGGATTTTCGGCAGATATATGGTGACGCGGTCGCCTTTCTGCAGCCCCAATGCCTTGAGTGCGTTGGCGCAACGGTTGACCTGGCGCAACAGTTCTCCATAGGTGAAAATGCGTTCTTCGCCGTTTTCCCCGACCCACATCACGGCGACTTTGTTGCGGCGCCAGCCGTTCGCATGGCGATCCAGGCAGTTATAGGCGATATTGCAAGTGGCCCCCACGAACCATTTGGCCCAGGGGTACTTCCACTCGAGCACCTGGGTCCAGGGCGAAAACCAATCCAATTCCTTGGCCACGCCGCTCCAAAAGGCCTCCGGATCGGCAATGGAGGCCTTGTAGGCCTGGTCGTAATCCTGAATATGCGCCGCAGTCTTCGTGCGGGCGGTCGGCTGGATGACGCGGCCCTCCTTCACCAGGGTATCGATTTTTTCATCCATGGGTCTCATGCCTCCACAACGCGCGAGTCCCTCTCGCGCACATTCGTGGGAGGCATTATGCGGATGGGCCCGAGGAACTGCAACCCTTGGTCCTGTGCAGGGGATCGATTGGAAAGCAGGAATCAGCCGCATGGCGCAAGGGCAGGAGCGCTCCCGCTTTCTTGACAGCCGGGAGGAGACGAAGGTAGGCTGAATCGGTCGCACCTCACCGGATTCATCCCTTGATGTCCTGGCTATCACACCGATTGTTTCGAGTTTCCTTCCTTTTGGCTTTAGGTATGGCCGGAGTTTTGGAAAGGCCCCCTTCGATCCATGCCCAACTGGGAAAGCCGGAGGGGCTCTATTACCGGTCTTGGGCCGTCGTGATCGGGATCGAAAATTATCTCGTGGCGCCGAAAGTCCCCGGAGCGTTGGAGAGTGCCCATGCGGTGGGGGCGACCTTACGTGGCCTGGGATTCGACGAGGTGATTGAGCTTCAGGATAAGGATGCGAGCTTCAAGCGTCTGATGCAGGTGCTGAACGATTACTTGCCGCGCAAAGTGGGGCGCCAAGATCGGGTGGTGATTTTTTTCGCGGGTCATGCCGGAATGACGCAGGACTCCCAATCCAAGGAACTGGGTTACTTCGTTCCCTGGGATGCCCAACTGACCAACACCAACAAAACCGTCACCCTCGACCACCTGAAGGAGTTCAGCCGTCGGTCGGCCTCTAAGCACATGCTGCTATTGTTCGATGCCAACGTTCGAGGCTGGGAGGTCACGGCGTCGCAGCCGCTCTCGTTAGAGGGCCGATTGTCGCCTGAGGATGACACGGAGAAACGCGCGGTCCAAGTTCTCACGGCGGCCCAGAAGGATGAAGCGGTGGGGCATGTTCCCGGAGAGAGCGCATTCGTAACGGCCTTGGTCGCTGGTTTGAAAGGCGCGGCCGATCTCAATAAAAATGGCTGGATCATGGCCAGCGAGCTGGCGGCGCAGGTGAAGCAGGAGGTGGCCTCCGTCACCAAGGGAACGCAACACCCGCAGTTCGTTCAGTTGGAAGGGGACGGCGACGTTATCCTCGTCGAGGGAAAGAAGAGTTTATTTCATCTCGGCAGCGAACCGACGAATGAGGCCGACCGGGCGAAGGCGGCCCGCGCGCAATACGAACAGGCCTTCGCCTTATTGCAGCAGCAGAAGTCGGCGGAGGAAGCCTTGGAACGCCTCAACCGGGCCATTGCCTACGATCCATCATTCGGAGATGCCTATGTGTTGAAAAGCTACGTGCGGCTGGAAGTGTTGCCGGATCTGGAGGAATCGTTGGCCGCGGCCCGCGCGGCCGTCCAGTACGCGCCGCAGAATCCGGATTCGCATTACTCGCTGGCGATGGTCTTGGAAAAGAAAGAGCAGTTCAAAGATGCCGAATCGGCCATGCAGCAGGCGCTGGTCGTCAATCCGGCCTATGCGGATGTGTATTTCTCGCTGGGCGCGCTCTACGCCGACCATCTGAACGAGCCGCAGAAGTCGGTCGACGCCTTCCGTCGCTATATTGAATTAGGCGGGCAGAGCGAGCGTGCCAACCGTGCCGTGCAAGGCAACAAGCCCCCCGCCGAAAACCAGGGCCCTTAGCAGGATACGGAAAAAGTCCACCAGCGGCGTTCTCGCATCGCTTCGCGGCTCACCGTACTGCCCGAGTTCGATTCGTCGCTTCGCTCGGTGCGGCCTTGCCGGACGGTCTTTTTGCGCATCCTGCGGGATATTCTGATACCGACACGACGCATGAGTTGATCGTAGCGTATTGAGCAAAAACCCAGTTTTTCCGCAGCCTGTTAGTCTTTGCCCCCGCCTTTCAGGTACCCCAGGCCGATCTTCATCGCTCGCCGCGTAATTTCCGGCCAACGTATCTGGGGGTATTCGGCCAGCACCGCCGCCGCTTTGGGATCTTGGATATCGAGGTGGACGACCTTGATTATGCCATCTTCAATTTGAACATCAGCCATGTGCGTCTCTCCTTGCTAGCAACCCGTTACTGTGTGCTCGCCTAAAACGTCAACCGAATTTCTCGTCGCGCGTTGACTCTCTTCAGGGTGCATGTTAGCATAAAAACCTGAAATTTCGCGCAATTGTGTGCTCTGTCATTATTGAACCTCGCACGCCCGACACTGCCATCTTGCATCTCGCCCGCGCAGCTGAACCGTCAGCTCTCACATGCGTCACACCAAGGAGGAATCGTATGAGTAGAGTAGAGGGGGCATTCTCGAAGTTTGCCGCGAGCGCGCTGGCGCTCACGCTCATGATCGGACTGGCTGCTTGCGGTGGTCCCCCGAATTGGGTCAAGAACGGATCGGGCGCTTATAACGAGAAGAACGACAAATCATTTTATGGTGTCGGCTCCGTGGTTGGTGTGCGGAATGAGCCGTTGGCGTGGGACACGGCCGAAAACCGCAGCCGCGCGGAAATCGCGAAGACATTCGAAACCTACACGGCCTACCTCATGCGCGACTATGCCGCCTCGACGACCGCCGGAGATTTTTCTCGCAACAGCGAAGAACAAAACATCGAACGAGCCGTGAAGACATTTTCAGCCGTCACCTTGAACGGGGTGAAACCCATGGCCCGGTACCATGACGAAAAATCGGGGGCCTATTATGTGCTGACGAAACTGAGCCTTGAAGATATGAAAAACAACTTGGAGCAGGCGAGGGAGTTAAACGGGCAGGTTCGCGATTTTGTGCGGAAGAATGCGGACCGGCTGTTTGACCGGCTCGAAAAGGAAGAGGAGAAACGAGCGACCAAGTAACCGTGGTGTTCACTGGCGGCCGGGAGGAGATGGCATGATGGAGGGGTGGAAACATTCACTGAGCCGGAGAGTCGCCACCGTGGTGCTTCTTGGTTTCGCCGTGACGCTGAACGGCTGTGGACACGAAACCAAAGTCACTCGTGTCGATACCGGCATCGTCACCGATCTGAGTGGACGCTGGAACGATACGGATTCCCAAATGGTGGCGGAAGCCTTGGTCAAGGAGGCGCTGGCCAATCCCTGGCTCGGCAAATTTTCAAAAGCCAAAAATCGCGAGCCGGTGGTGATTGTCGGTACGGTGCTCAACAAGAGTCATGAACATATCAATGTCCAGACTTTTGTGAGCGATCTGGAGCGAGAGTTGACGAACTCGCAGAAGGTCACCTTCGTCGCGGGCAAGGGCGAGCGCGAAGAAGTCCGTGATGAGCGACGTGAGCAGGCCGTGCATGCGCGCGAGGACACGCAAAAGGCTCCGGGCAAGGAACTGGGCGCCGACTATATGATGCGCGGGAGCATCGCCACCATTTTAGACGAGCAGGATAGCGCCAAAGCCGTGTTCTACCAGGTCGACCTCGAAATGGTCGATATGGAGAACAATATCAAAGCCTGGTTCGGACAGAAGAAAATCAAGAAAGTCATCGAGAAAAAGCGAACGATATTTTAGCCGTACCTATTCAGTTGAGACCGCACCTTCCATCGACCACGGCCTCCTCTCAGGGAGGCCGTTTCATTTCGTTTTCCAGTCTCTCCCTTTGGCTCGCGGGTTTGCTCTGCGGATTGTCCGGTTGCGGACTGTCCGCCAATCATTACGGGCTCATCGACCAGCGTCTTCTGGTGAACGACGCGCGGGGGGCCGACGCCATCATGGCAGGAGCCGAGTCTGACTATGGAGTGCGCAACCGATTGCTGTACAGCATGGATCGGGGCATGACACTCCACCTCGCGGGCGATTATGTGCAGAGTAATAACCAACTCGAAACCGCGGCGCAGGAAGTCGAGCGACTGTATACCAGAACCGTTCGGACGGAGACCGCCGCGTTCCTCACGAACGACAACCTCTTGCCCTATGAAGGCGATGCCTATGAACATGTGATGATCAACGTCATCAAGGCTTTGAATTATGCCGCCGTAGGACAGTTGACGGAGGCTGTCGTCGAAGCGAGACAGATCGATCATCGATTGAATGTGTTGTCGGATCGAGTCAAGGAGACGGACGGGTACCGTGAGGATGCGTTTGCCCGCTACCTGACAGGCGTATTGTACGAGGCGACAGGCGATCTCAATAATGCCTTCATCGCGTACCGCAAAGCATATGATATTTATAAAGCCACACGAGCTTGGGCCCGCACCCCCATACCGTCGATGCTCGGAGCGGATCTTTTACGGACGACCGATGCGCTCCACATGACCACGGAATTTGAGGAGTATCATCGGCAGTTTCCCGGGACGCCCTGGCTCTCGACATCGGCGCATCCGGACCTCGCCCAGGTGGTGGTGATCGGCTATAATGGCCGCGCGCCGCGCAGAGAAGATCAGTATCTGGACCTTCCGGTCAGCTTGAGCGCGCTTCAGTTGGTGCTCCTCAATCGAGGCGTCACGCACGCGTCCAATCGGCAGGAGCGCCGAGCGGCGGACAGCATCTTATACGGCCTGAATGGGCGTGTCGTCAGAGTGGCGTTGCCTCGACTCATCCCGCAAAAGACCCAGGTGCTCTACGAACATGTGACGTTGATACCACGAGGGGGAGAAGCGATCGCCGAAAAGTCCGAGCTGATGTACAACGGCACGGCGCTGGCGGAGAAATCGCTTGCGGATCGGATGCCGGGCATCACGACCAAGGCGCTGGCGCGCGCAGCGATCAAGTTTGCGGCGGCTGAAGGAGCGACGCGCGGGGCCCAACATGCCGTGAACAAGGGTGATGCCCAGTGGGTTGGACTCGTGGTGGGACTGCTTTCTCATGGGCTGGCGGTTTCGACAGAAGAGGCGGATAAACGCAGTTGGAGAACCCTGCCCGATGAAATTCAGATTTCACGTCTCTGGGTACCGGCGGGAGAATACGAAAGCCGGATTCAGGCGGTGATCCGAACGGGGGGGACGTCCCGCACCGTCGATACCCGTCCGTTGGTGCTTCGCGCGGGGCAGACCGTCTTCGTGATCGAGCGGGTGGTCTTATGAGATCGGTCGGTTCGATCGAAAGCAATCGTCTGAAACGAGCCTGCACATGGGCGCTCATGATGTCGGCGTTTGCCGGGTGCGGATGGTTCGCCGAGCCGTCGCGCCCGCTCTGGATCGAAGGGGGGAGCAGCCGCTTTCCTCCTGCTCAATACCTGGTCGGGGTGGGCCAGGCCGATTCGCGCCCGCAAGCGACCGAGCAGGCCTATGCCGCCGTGTCCAAGATCTTCAAGGCGGAGATTACGGCTCAAGCCCAGGACTGGGAATCGTACCTCATCGTGGAAACTCGCGGCCGCGCGAGCACAGAGCATCGGTTGACCCTTGATAATGTGACGCGCGTCACTACAGACAAGGTGCTGGAAAACGTCCAGATCCTCGACATCTGGTTTGACCGCAAGACACGACAGTACTATGCTCTGGCAGGCATGAACCGGGCACAGGCAGAATCTGCGATGCTCGAACGTCTCAATGATCTTGACCGTACGATCCAGACTGAAGTGACGGAAGCGCGACACACCCCGGACAAACTGGCTCGCGTGCGTAATCTCAAACGGGCGGCTCGAGATCTCGTGCTACGGGAGGCGTTCAATGCCGACCTTCGCATCATTCGGCTGAGCGGGCAAGGCCATCCGGCCGCCTATCGAGTGGGCGAGCTGACCAACGAGCTGGAGCAATTTCTTGCCGCGAATCTCGTGATGTCCGTGGACCTGTCCGGTGACCAAGCCGATCCGGTCCAGCGGGCGCTGGTCGATGGACTGGCGCGGGAAGGTTTCTCCGTCGTGGGACGGGGCCCGGCTTCTGACGGTGGTCCGGTGGAGTTGCTCATCAAGGGGACGGTGAGATTGTGGCCGATCGACGTGCATGACCCGCAGTTTCGGTATGTTCGATGGTGCACGGATGCGGCGATGGAGGAGGTGTCCACCCATCGCGTGATCGGAGCCGTTTCGAAGGGGGGGAGAGAAGGACATGTGACGGAGCGTGAAGCGACGGCGAAAGCCGTTCGAGTGATGCAACAGGAATTCGCCTCCGATCTCGCGCGCTCAGTGGCGGCCCACGTGTATGGCGACAGGGACCTGCCGGGTGCAGACTCGATGTCGTCCGGTTGTCCAGGCGAGGCGGTTCAGCCGAAGGCGAATCATTGACGGCCGCGTTCAATCACAACAGGAGAGGAGAGGGCATGAAAACAGGGACGAGGAAGGTTGCCGATCAAGGTGATGGCGGACGACGGTTATCCAGCCAGGCGATGAAAAAACGTCTGCGAGAACGTCTGGCTGCGGATACGCAGCAGGTGCTTCACAGCGGCATCGTGAATATCTTCCGCAAGCAAGGCTATTACGAAGAACTGCCGCTGGACGAATTGCAGGATCGTCTCTCCAAGCTTCAATCGCCGTTGGCCGACAGTCTCTTGAAGGGAAGGGTGTAGGATGCCGTACTACTATTTCGATTCGACCGCCCTGGTGAAGCGCTACAGCATGGAACGCGGGACGCGGGTGGTCAACAAGCTCATGGTGAAACGCGGGAAAGTGGCGATTGTGCCCGTATGGAGCGTCACTGATTTTTACTCGGCCCTCTCGGTCCGCGCGCAGCAGGGAGAAATTACCCGAGACGATTGTTATTCGGTATTGTACAAATTTGAAATGGAAGCCTCACAGGGGCTCTTTCAATTTATCTCTCCGACCACGGAAACCTACTTGGCCTCGAAAGAGCTGATTCTGGATTATCCGGCGCTCCGTTCGGCGCAGTTGCAGCATCTGGCCTTGGCGTTGGAGCTCAAGCCACTTCGATTGACCGTGGTCAGCGC
>JAJONL010000210.1 GCA_021323395.1 Nitrospira sp. | reverse complement strand
AACGTCTATCGCTGGGCCGGGCGCATGCTCATGGACGCTGCCCGTATGCGCCGCCGCATCCGCGTGATGAAGCAGGTAGGACAAGCCCCGGGACGGGCTCGGTAACCGCTTCCATGCAGGATGTGCTCAGAGCTCCAGGCAAGCGGGTGCTCGACCGAATCGCGGAACAAACGACGGCGCTGTTCGCGTTCGATTTCGACGGCACCCTGGCCCGCATCGTACAAGACCGCCACGCGGCCGTGCTGACGCAGCCCATTCGCGAAGCCCTACATGCGCTGGCCGTGAAAGCACCGACCGCCGTCATCTCCGGCCGTGCGCTCCTTGATCTACAACCGCGCGTCGACGGCATCCCCGCTCACCTGGTGGGTAATCATGGACTCGAAGGATTACACACGTCGGAGCGGGTCATGCACCAGGCCCGAGATTGTTGTCGCGCCTGGCTGAACACGGTACAGAAAGAGCAGCAGCACCTGACCAAGGTCGGAGTGGTCGTGGAAGACAAGACCTATTCGTTGACGTTTCACTATCGACAAGCCTCTTCATCGCAGGAGGCGCGGGAAGTCATCTTTCATACGGCGGCGTTATTGAGTCCTGCGCCGCGGCTGGTCATGGGGAAAGCGGTCGTCAATACCATTCCCCCCGGGAGCTTGCACAAGGGGTCGGCGATGCTGGAGTTGATGCATCAACTCCAGAGTTCAGCGGCCCTGTACGTCGGCGACGATGATACCGACGAAGATGTATTTTCATTGCCTGATGAACGCATCGTCACGGTGCGCATCGGAAAAAAAGCGACCTCCGCCGCCCAGTATTATCTAGGGCGGCAGTCGCAGATCGGACGGTTGCTGGAGTATCTTGCCGAGGCCCGCGGACGAATATCGGTGTCCTAACCTTCCTGAGCGGCCACTCCTTTCTTATACAAGCTATAAACGTAGACCGGGATGGTGACCTCTTTGAGGGCTTGCTGGAGCAAGGGAGAAACCTTGTCCCATTCCAACCCGCCGACTCCTGTCGCCAAGCGAGACAGGGCGACACTTTTTACCTGATGTTCCTGCAATTCATGCTTCAACGCCTGCAGCGCATGATTGACGTTGGGCAAGGAGGCCTTGCCGGGGCGATCCTGATCACTGGCCGGCGCTTCTTGAGTGAACAGGTTGATGATGACCGGAGAGTTCGGCCCCTTCCACGACCAAGCGCTCCCTGGTTTGGGATGGTAGGTTTGGCAATAGTGACGAAAATCTTTGTACATCCCCGGCCACTGTTCGCGGAGCGACAGCGCCAATCCCTGCTTGAAGTTATCGTTCGGGGCCACGCCATGCGCGATTGCGCCTGCGGTGGTTAACAGAATATCTCCGGTCACTTCCTTGAGCATGACGAACGCCTCCCTCCTTAGAAATTCAATCTCTACTTATCACATAAACCCTCGTCCCGTTCAATCAACGCAGGGCGCGAGAATTCTTCCATGATGCTGAATGCGACCTCTTCAGTCGGTGATGGGTTCGATCATCGCGAGCATTGTCGCGGATGCCGTCTCGCCTGTCACAACAGGAGGCTCGGCATCATTTCTGTTTGGTCTTTGTCCACTGATTGGCATATCTTCATACCGGGCGGCTCGTCGACATGGACTGAGAACTCCGCGCATCCTGACAGTCTGTTGTGGAGGAACAACCAATGAGTGACTATCGTATCAAGCCTGGTTGCCCCGTGGCGCTGAAAGAGTGCGATCCGGATGATACCGGTCGCTATAAGAAGAACGAGGAGGGAAAAGCCACAGCCAAATCAACGGCAGACGGACTGATCGCGAAACTCGATCAATTGCAGGAACGGCTGTATGCCAATGGCAACCAGGCTCTGTTGATCGTCCTCCAAGGGATGGATACCAGCGGAAAAGACGGTACGATCAAGAATGTGATGTCGGGTGTCAATCCGCAAGGATGCCGAGTGGCCTCGTTCAAGGCGCCCAGCGAAAAAGAGCTCGGTTATGATTTTCTCTGGCGGGTGCATCAGGAGGTGCCGCCGAAGGGTTATATCGGAATTTTTAACCGATCACACTATGAAGACGTGTTGATCACGCATGTTCACAGATGGGTATCGGACAAAGTGATCACACGGCGTCTCGACCAGATCAACGAGTTCGAGGAGATGCTGTCTGAGAACGGCACTGTGCTCCTCAAATTGTTCCTCCATATTTCCAAGGACGAACAGAAAGAGAGGCTCACGGAACGGATCCGCGATCCGGAAAAGCGCTGGAAGTTCAGCGAGGGAGATCTGGAGGAACGCAAATTGTGGGCGGAGTATATGAAGGCGTTCGAAGGTGTGCTGTCGGCCACCAGCACGCTCCATGCGCCATGGCATGTCATTCCAGCCAATCGGAAATGGTACCGCAATCTCGTCGTCGCTCAATTGGTGGTGCAGATGCTCACGTCGATGAATCTGTCTACTCCCCCGGCTCCGAAGGGCGTGAACTTTCACAAGTTGAAGATTGTATAACAGGATGGTGAAAAGGCCCCTGGCGGCGTTCTCGATACCGGTGAAGTGTGAATCGTGAAGCGTATCTCGTTGTGACTAAGTGCCTATGACTTATGGCTGGTAGCACAGACGCCCCACTCTCCGTGTCGGACCATATATGAGCTATAGGTCATAGGCTCTTTCTGCGGACCAGATACGAACGACGCTTCATGCACGACGAACTAAGGGACAGCCTTTTTGACCATCCTGCTGGGGGGTAGCAGGCAGCGGAAAAACTCGATCATTGCGTAATACGCCGCGACTAGTTCAGCTGCCCTGTGGGTGTCAGAATCGCCCGCAGGATGCGCAAAAAGGCGACCTTCTTACCCGCCCGACCCCGGCGCGTCAAAGACGCGCCCTGTCCAGGCAAGGCCGCAGCG
>JAJONL010000074.1 GCA_021323395.1 Nitrospira sp. | reverse complement strand
AAAGGGGCGATTAGCCCAGGAGACGCAGGTGCAGACCCTGCAAGATGTGAAACGATGGGTGAGCGACACCCTGACGCCAATGCTGGCGGTAATTTGTGCCACCCCTGGAGGGGAAGAATGGCTACAGCACGAAATTGTCAGGGGCATCTCCCGGTGGAAGGACCGGCACCGGAACTTGCTCAAGCAACCACCCACTCGGTTTCATCCATCGTCTGCCGGCGGGAACGCGGGCAGCCCATGTTAGGGGGACTGGGGGTGTCGAGAGACTCCCCCGGTGTATCTGCATCATGCTCACCGTCAAAGAACTCTCCGCGTGGCTCAATATCAAACAATCCACGCTCTATCTCTGGGTCTCACAGAACAAGATTCCTTGCCAGCGCATTCACGGTCTCATCCGGTTCGAGCCTGACGCTATCCAGGCGTGGCTGAAGGGCTTTGGGACACATCCCGTCAAGCCTTTCCCATTGCCGATTCACGACGATACCCGCGATCTTGACCAGCTCATTGAAGCCGCCAAATCTGAGGTCTATACTCCCCGCCACGGGGAAACTAGACCGAAATCAGGCCTCATCCAGAAGGAGGATGCAGATGGGGCTGTTTAAGCGCAACAAAGTGTGGTGGATGACGTTTGTGTATCAGGGGCAGCAGGTCCGACGGAGTACTGAATGTACGGATCGCCGACTCGCCGAAGCCGTGCTCGGAAAGATCAAGGTCAAGCTCGTCGAAGGTCGCTATTTCGACCGACTCGAAGAACAAGAACGGACCTTTGAAGAAATGGTCGAGCGTTACGTGGCTGAGCGAGTCGTGGGAGCCAGCCGTCATGGCGAACGACGGGCGCGAGGCGTCCTGGCTCATCTTCTACCGGTGTTCGGCAAGAAGACCTTGGTTCAAGTCACGCCGAAGGAGATTGCCGCGTACAAATGGAAACGGCAACAGGCGGGAGCCGCACCGGCCACCATCGTGAAAGAATTGGCGTTGATGAAGACGGCCTTCAATATCGCCATTCGAGAATGGGAATGGTGCCGAGACAATCCGGTCTGTCGGGTGTCGATGGGCAAGGTGAACAATGCACGCGTCCGGTACTGCGATGACGAGACGCTGGCGAAAATTTACCAGGCCTGTCCGACATGGCTGCGACCGATCGTGATGTTGGCACGCTACACCGGCTTGCGTCGGGAAAACGTGGTGTGCTTACAATGGGAGCAAGTCGATTTGGCTCGAGGGCTCATTATTCTGGAGCAGACCAAGAACGGCGATCGCTTAGGCATACCCCTGTGCGATCCTGCGCTGAAGACCTTGGAAGTCCTAAAACCCTGCCGACCGTTAGCGAGCGGGTCCGTCTTTCTTCAACACACTCCCGACAGGGAACCGGTCACGCCGGATATGGTGACGACGGCTTTTCGGCGAACCTGCGAGGCGGTAGGAGTAACGAACTTTCGCTTTCACGACCTGCGGCATACGTTCGCGTCAGCCCTCGTGCAGCGAGGCGTAGATCTCTATCGCGTGCAACGGTTGCTCGGGCATCGCGATGGACGGATGACGCAACGTTATGCGCATCTGGCGCCGGAGAATTTGCGGGAAGCGGTGCAGGTGTTTAAGGATGACTATCACAAATTTAGCACAATGGCCGGGTGTGACCGACCACGGTTGGTGCTAAGTGTGTGAAAAGGTTGGTGGTCCCAACGGGATTTGAACCCGTGTCTGAGCCTTGAGAGGGCTCCGTCCTAGGCCAAGCTAGACGATGGGACCGGTGAGGCAGTCCAGGGGGCAACGGAGAGAAGAGGACTGTATCATAGCAAGTTTTCGCTTTTCAAACGGCAAGTCGCTGGGCCGAGCGGTACTTCCTCACACAAATGCGCAATAGCCTGTGGGGTGACCCCCTTCACTGAGACAGTTTGGCATTAGCACACTTCGGGTTTATTGTCTTGCTTGCTTTATGGTGCGTCTCCCGGTTTTGATTCCTGTGTGGGCCTGAAGAACTGCATGCGTGCGGCACCAGACGGAGGCCCGGACGCGAGGCCGCGCTCAAACTCGTCAGGTGGCTGGTAGCCGAGGGCCGAATGGAGCCGGGTGCCATTGTAGTACTCCTCGATGAAGGCGGCGAGGTTCGTCCGCAGATGGTCCAGATCGCGATACGAAGTCGCGTGATCTCTTCCCGCTTCAGGGTTTTCAAAAAGCTCTCGCAACTGGCGTTGTCATAGGGATTCGCCGGCCGACTCATGCTCGGGATCATCTGCTGCTGCCGGAGCACCTGCACATACGCCCCTGAGGCATATTGAATCCCTCGATCAGAATGATGCACCAACCCGGGTGGGAGGTGACGCGTCTTGAGGGCCTGGTGCAAGGCCGCCAGTGGCACCCGCGTCGCCAAGGTCTTCTCCAACGCCCAGCCCACGACCTTGCGCGAGAAGCCATCGAGCAGCACGGCCAGATAGACGAACTCCGTGCGCAGGCGAATGTAGGTGATGTCCGCCACCCACAGCTGATTAAGACCGGTCAACGTGAGTCGGCTGGCGAGATTGATATACACCTCCAGCTCATGCTGCGCGTTCGTCGTGGCGACAAAGGCCCGCGGCTGAACGGCCAACAAGGTGTCTTCTCGCATGAGCCGGGCGACGCGCTTATGATTCACCCGCAGGCCGTGCCGCCGTAACTCCGCCGTGATGCGCCGATAGCCATACCGCCGGGCGATGCGCCAGGGCGATGTGTTGAATCGCGTCTCGCACCGCCATCTCCTCCTCCACGGGGTGCCCCTCCTGCAGCGACCGATAGAAGCCAGCCCGGCTGACACATGCGCTCGATACTGAGGTTGCCTTGCTGGGACATCACGCCTCGGATGTGGGCGTAGATGCCGTCCCGCCAGAGTCGCCGCTCCGCTGGCGTCGAGCCTTTACTGTGTGCAAGGCACCGGCGAAAAAATCTGCCTCCAGCGTCTTATCCGCCAACGCCCGTTTCAGTCGGCTGACCTCCTTGCGGAGCGTCGCCTCACCGGAATTCGGCGGGGGCCCCTCGCCCCCTTCCGCCGGTTCCAGTTGATCGCGCCACGTATATAACAGCCGCCGATGGACGCCCAATTCCTTTGACCGCTCCACGATGTTGTCGCACTGCTTCAATCGTGCGACCGCGTACTGCCGAAAGGCTTTTGGAAACTTGCCTACGCGCTTCTTGGCCACTTGCCTCCCTCCTGATGCAAGTGTGCCAATGTTCACTGTCTCAATCTAGGGTGCAGTCCACCTCTGAGCGCTTGCAGAGCATTCTCAATTAGCCTACAGTGCGTTCATGGCTCACGGCGCCTCTGGGACCAGGATACGACTACTCACAGGAATGGTCCCCGCGTTTTTGACTCTGGCCGGCTGCGGGGCAAGTTTTCTGGAAGGAACCATCGCACCGCCCTATTCCAGTGCTTGGACCCAGTGTGGCACGGCCACAAAGGTGCGCGTCAAGCCACCCCATTCCACGGTGACCATCTCCTATACCGAGCCCACAACCGGCACGGACGGCAAGCCTTTGACGAACCTTGCCCACACCACTATCTACTATAACGCCGGTGACGGTCCCGTAATCGCAAAAGTTGTCCCCGCTTCCCAAAAAACCGGCGGGGGCTCTGTCGCCCAAACGATCACGATCGCCTTACCAAATCAGTCGGAACAGGAGGTGATGGTGTGCGTGACGGCGACCGATACCGACGAGCGCGAGGGCCCAGCTTCTCCTTAGCCTGGTCTCCCAGAACGGACTTGACAGCGCCCCTCTAACGGCCTACCTTTCTTTCACTTATTCGGGTTGAAGAGTATGGTCGATTATCGACTACAGCTCTTCTTGGATCCTCCGTTCGCCTTAGTTCGGTGCTCATGGACCTACGAAAACCCGAGACGACGAGTCTCTCTCACCAGACTGAAGTGGATCGGGTCAACCATAGTCTGGAAATCCGCCTCGGATCCAACATTTTCCGCAACACCAACGGCGTCCTCCGCGTTCAAGGCAAGGAACAGCTCGTCCTCGAACTCAGTCCCGAACACGATCGCATTTTGCTCACCATCGATTTGTATGACGGCAGCGGAAATCATGTGGCGCACCTCCGTCGCAATCGCTGGGCGTTTAACGACGGCGCGCGCTTCGTCCTCCACACGAGCGATTCTCCACCGACTCTCTTTCCCCATCTGCCCTGGCTCAAGGTGACGGACCAGGAAACCGGAGAAACGGTTCTGGAGGCCGCCATGGCGACGGGAGAGAAAATTCAGGTGGCGACGGGAAAATTCTACTCGCACCGCGGACAACTCATCGAAATCACCTCTCACTTTTGCCGGGTCGGGTCGACTCACACGCTCTTCGGTGATGTCTTCGAGGCGCGCGGTGGGACGGCGGTGCTCGGCTGACGACCGCTGCGCGGCATGACTGACGTCCCCAAGCCGAGCGTCCAAGCCTTCTTAGTCTGCGACTGCGTCATCGAAGACAGCTTTACCAAGAAAAAATCCTTGATCGGCATTTTCACCCACCTGCAGACGTTGACATTCCCTTTTCAACATCCTCAGTTAGGCCTGTATTTTTGCATGACCGACGCGGACGGGACCTACCACTTCGACATTGACCTCGTGTACGTGAATTCCGACCGACTCGTCTGCCAAGCCTCCCTGCCGCAGATCTTTATCGGCGACCGCCTGCAGATTTCTGATTTCGGCATCAATATTCCTGCGCTGATATTCCCAGCCCCGGGTCGATATGAATTTCGCTTACGCATGGACGGCCACGTCATCGCGCAAAAAGATTTCAATGTGATCCAGTTGTCGGCACCGCCCGTCAATTAGCTGGGGACGATGGTGCGTGCAGCTAGGCAGTTAGGGCGCGAGGGGGAGAACAACTCGAACGGGAAAATTCCCGTCCGAGTCATTCAAAATGCGGTGGCGCTTGCCAAGCAGGCGTCGACGTACTCATCTTCCCCCCTGCGGCAAGCTTGTGCCCGCTTAGTTTTGTCGTCGAAGAGGGGCACTACCATCTCGCCGACGGTGGCATAACAATCTTTTTTGAAAGGCCCATCCAGGGCTCGGCAGAGCGAGAGCCCGGGGTCCGGGCTGGCATCGGTGAGGATAAAATCCTTGACCGCGCCGATAAAACACTGTTGCACTTGGTCACCCTGCCCCAGTCGACAGAGCTCATTGACGCGACCGGCATCGCGCAGCGTAAACCCGCTGATATCGCGGCCCAAGCTCCTGTAACACGTCGTTTGATGATCTCCTTGGACGCGCGCGCACTGACTGAATGCCTGCGCGAAATCGTAATTCAGAAACGTCAGCACCGCCGAGGTCTGCATCAAATAACAAGCCCGGAGATATTTTTCGTGCAGGACCGAACAGGGATAGAGCAGATCTTGCGGGTTCAAGAAACTGGTCACATCGTGGTGATGGTGCTCGGGAGACGGTTTTGCCTGCCGCGCCTGCTGGAACGACACGATATTTTCCATGAACACACCGCCGTAGCAGGATTCGCGATCCCAAGGGCCCTGAAGCGTATCGCAAAAGGCCAAACTCTTGAGAAGATCATAACGAAACTGGATGGTCAGGCCATGCCCCAGACCATGGAGGCAGTTGTACCGTTGAAAGGAATAGGCCGACACGGTTTCGCTGGTCGGGCAGAGGGGCAGGATATGCTGCGGTTCCACCGCGGGCAAGCTGCTCAGGTAACCCTGCAACACACCATGATAACAGCCGGACCAGAACACATCTCGGCAATGCGACAAGGCGAGGGGCGCGCTCCCATACCGAGTGAACGACTGTTGGCCTACATGATGAACGAGCGGGTGGGCTTCGCGTAAGGCCTCCGGATCCTGGGCCGTAATCTGCTCGAGCGCCGTCAGGGCCTGCTCCGTACCCTCCAATTGAAGCACCGTCTCCAGATGCGACTGATAGCAGCGGATCTTGGCCTCAAAGGGTTCGACTCGGCATGTCTCGGGAGAGGCAGGCGCGTCAGCTCGGATCGCCTCGGCCCAGACAATGCCAGCCAATAGAACCAGCACACATGCGCTCCAGGGAGCTTTCACAATACAGCCTCCTTCACATTCACATTTACACCCCCACAATAGGCGCACCTTATAGTCCCTGGATTCTATGACAGTCCGTCAGATCGATCCAGGGAAAATCACCTCGACACGACGCAGGCTTGATCTTCGTCCCTCTTCTCCCCGCCCGCTATTCTGTGATAGAACCATGCGCGTTTCATCTTTGGCATCTTGACGGAACCACACCCCATGTCCACCGAATCAACGTCCTCACACTCGGATTTCATCCGTGAGATCGTGGCAGCCGACCGCGCGGCCGGCAAACATGCCGGACAGGTCGTCACCCGCTTTCCGCCGGAACCTAACGGCTACCTCCATATCGGCCATGCGAAGTCGATCTGCTTGAACTTCGGCATCGCGAACGAAAACCCCGGTGGAATCTGCCATCTCCGCATGGATGATACCAATCCCACGACGGAAGACCCCGAATATGTTCAAGCGATCCAAGATGATGTCCGATGGCTCGGGTTCGACTGGCAGGACAAGTTGTTCTTTGCGTCCGATTACTTTGAGCGCCTCTACATATACGCGGTGACTCTGATCAAAAAAGACCTCGCCTATGTCGACAGCCTGTCCGCTGATGAGATGCGCCGATATCGAGGCACGTTGACCGAACCGGGCCAGGCGAGCCCATTTCGCAATCGCAGCGTGGACGAGAATCTCGATCTCTTTCGCCGGATGCGAGCAGGAGAATTCCCCGACGGCGCCCATGTGCTTCGCGCCAAAATCGACATGGCTTCGCCGAACATCAATCTCCGCGATCCCGTGCTCTATCGCATCAGACATGTCGCTCATTATCGAACAGGCGCCACCTGGTGCATCTATCCGGCATATGATTTCGCCCATCCGCTCTCCGATGCGATAGAAGGCATCACGCATTCGCTCTGCACGTTGGAGTTCGAAGACCATCGGCCTCTGTACGATTGGGTGGTTGAGAGGTGCGACACACCACAGCGGCCGCAACAAATCGAATTTGCCCGGCTGAATGTGAGCTTCACCGTCATGAGCAAACGGAAATTGCTCGACTTGGTGGAGCGGAAACTGGTCGATGGCTGGGACGATCCACGCCTTCCCACGCTGAAGGGTTTGAAGCGCCGCGGCTTCACCCCAGAGGCCCTCCGCGCCTTCTGCGACGCGATCGGCGTGGCGAAGCGGGATGCCGTCGTCGAAGTGCAGTTGCTGGAATATTTTGTTCGGGAGGACCTCAATAAGCGCGCGCCCCGTGTCATGGCTGTGCTCCGCCCCTTACGGGTGGTCATCGAGAATTACTCCGAGGGGCAAGTCGAACCACTCGACGCCATCAACAATCCTGAGGATCCCTCTGCCGGCACCCGGCAGGTGCCTTTCTCGCGTACCATCTATATCGACCAGGACGATTTCAAAGAGGATCCGCCGAAGCAGTTCTATCGCCTTACGGTGGGGCGCGAAGTGCGGCTGCGTTATGCCTACATCATCAAATGTATAGACCTGATAAAGGACCCGGTCACGGGTGAGGTCATTGAACTGCGATGCACCTACGATCCCGAGACTAGGAGCGGCGGGCCGCAGGCGCAACGAAAGGTGAAGGCCACCATCCATTGGGTGTCGGCGCCGCATGCCCTCGATGCAGAAATTCGGCTCTATGAAGGCCTGATGCTGACGGACCCCGGCAAAATTCCCCCAGATGAAGATTGGACCCAACACCTGAATCCTCATTCCTTGGAGCGCCTGCCGGACTGCAAGGTGGAGCCAAGTTTGGCCTCAGTCTCCTCGGGCACCAGACTGCAATTCGAACGCGTGGGGTACTTCTGTGTCGACCCCGATTCCTCGCCAGGCCGGCTCGTCTTCAATCGAACCGTCACGCTCAAAGACGCCTACGCGAAGATCGAAAAGGCTCAGGCCCCGCGTTAATCACCTCCCTCATAGTCCCGCTCAGGCTTTCCTTGCAGTCCCACACAAAGTACTGGCGCTCCAGCCTTCGGCACCCTTGAACATCTCTTCGTTCATAGACGAGAATCACCTCTCGCCCGACCGGCAACCAATCACCTATAAAGGAGCCTCAAGATGGTGACGCAATCAAGCTGGGACAAACGAGAGACCGAGAGTGTGTCATTTCGCGAGCGGCTCTCGCAGCTGGAAGCCGTCATCCCAGGCGCAGCAACCGATGTGCAGCCGCTGCTCTCGCGCATCCACCGGACCGCCCTTGGCCTCCATGACCAACTTCAGCACATCGATTGCACACCTCCCTTGCCGCGCACCCTCGTCAGCCAGGTTCGTTGTTTTGATTGTGGAACTACCAAGATGGAATCGTTTCACACGTCTACGCAGGGCGGCTATCATCTCTGCCCGACCTGCTTCCAGCATCGATTACGTACCGGACGCGCAAAAACCGCGCACTGAGGGTAGCGCGTGGCGTCGTTTCAAGGGACCGCCTCGTATCAACTGACATTTCCATCCATGCCCCGCCGAAGCCGCTAGCTCCAAGCTGCCCCCACACCGTATACTGCAGTCTTTCCTTTTCTCACACGAGGTATTCAGGTTATGGCCCCGAACATTCTGTTGAGTTGTGAATCGATCAGCAAAAGCTATGGGGTCAGGGCCCTGTTTTCAGATTTGTCCTTGGCACTCTCCGAGGGGGATCATGTGGGATTGATCGGACCGAACGGATCCGGAAAATCGACATTGCTCAAGATCCTGACGGAACTCGAATCCCCGGATGAAGGTACGCGCACCCTGCGTCGCCATACGCGTGTCGGCTATGTTCCGCAGGAACCCGTGTTCCCCCCGGAACATAGTATCGAAGAGGTGCTTCACAACACGCTCACGGACGATGGCCTTGATCCTCACGAGCAGGGTGGCCGAATCGCGAGAGCCCTTAGCATCGGCACCTTTCCCAACCCTGAACAAGCGGTCTCCACGCTCTCCGGAGGGTGGCGCAAGCGACTGGCCATCACGCAGGCCTTGCTCCTCGAGCCGGATGTGCTGCTCATGGATGAGCCGACAAACCATTTAGACTTGGACGGTATTCTCTGGCTGGAGCATTTGCTGAAGAACCGCACCAAAGCCTTTCTCGTCATCAGTCATGATCGCCGATTTCTCGAATCAGTCACCTCCCGCATGGTGGAGCTCAATCGCTGCTATCCAGAGGGCCGATTCGAAGCGCGCGGTTGCTACAGCGATTTCCTCGAACAACGCGACGCCGCCCTCCAGGCGCAAGCCGACTATCAGGCGTCGTTAGCCAATCGCGTCCGCCGGGAAGTCGAATGGTTGCGCCGGGGCCCGAAAGCCCGCTCGACCAAAGCCAAGGGCCGCATCCAGTCGGCGGGAAACCTCATCGACGAATTGAACCAAGCCGAGGCCCGCGCGGCACAGTCGACGATCGGCATCGACTTCTCCGCCTCGGGACGAAAATCCAAACAACTCGTGGTGGCGGAGCACGTCACGAAGAGCTTCAACGACACACCGGTCTTGACGAATCTTGATCTTCTCCTCGGCCCAGGCCAACGGCTAGGCCTCCTGGGACCCAACGGCAGCGGCAAGACCACGCTGCTGCGTTTATTGGCCGGCACGCTGGACCCCGATTCGGGAACCATTACGCGGGCCGACGCACTGCGCATCGTCTCCTTTGAACAACATCGCGAGTCATTGGATCAAACCGCCACCTTGCGGCGCGCGCTGGCTCCGACGGGCGATGCGGTCGTCTACCAGGATCGGTCGATCCATCTAGCCTCATGGGCGAAACGCTTTCTCTTTCGGCCCGAGCAACTCGATCTCCCGGTGTCGCGGCTGTCCGGCGGCGAACAGGCTCGGCTCCTCATCGCCCGCCTCATGCTACAGCCCGCAGACCTGCTCATTCTCGATGAGCCGACCAATGACTTGGATATTCCAACCCTCGAAGTGTTGGAGGATAGCTTGCTCGAGTTTCCAGGCGCCCTGGTGCTGGTGACCCATGACCGCTGGCTGCTGGATCGGGTTTCCACCATGCTCCTAGCGCTGGATGGTACCGGTCGCGTGGATTGGTTCGCGGATTATGCACAGTGGGAAAGCGCACAAGAACGGACCGGTGGATCCGCCAGGGAACCAAACAATAATGGGTTTTCTGCCACTCACGCAGACAAGGCGTCAGGCGATCCCGTTCGGAAAGGCAAAAAGCTAAGCTATCGCGAGCAGAAAGAATGGGGCACAATCGAGGACACTATTCTGAAGGCCGAAGAACGGGTGGCAGCTTGCGAGGCAGCGATGCATGATCCGGCCATCATGTCGGATGCTGCAGAGCTACAGGCTAGAAGCCATGCACTCAGCGCAGCGCAAGTCGAAGTCGAGAAACTCTATGCCCGCTGGACCGAACTGGAGGAAAAACGTACGCAAACCGTGTGAAAATCATTGCGCCAGCGGCGAAACAAGCAACACTGCCAGCATGGTTCAAAATGGATGATAGCGCGGCCACATGGAAGAGAAATTGGCTGGGGGACTAGGAATCGAACCTAGGTAGCCGGCTCCAAAGGCCGGCGTCCTACCGCTAGACGATCCCCCAGCACGGTACGGAACCGAGACGTCGAACTGAAGAGCAAGGCGTAGAAAATATTTTGGCTGGGGGACTAGGAATCGAACCTAGGTAGTCAGATCCAGAGACTGACGTCCTACCGCTAGACGATCCCCCAACCGGTCCACACAGTAATATA